>JBNJFG010000097.1:0-6721 GCA_051746665.1 Bacillota bacterium | reverse complement strand
ATCTGCAATTTTAGTGGTAGTATCATTAATACTAGTAGCTGCATTTGTTAAATTCTCATTAATGCTTTCCTTGTAATCTACCAGCTGATTTTCTACACTCTGAAAAGAATCAACTAAATTTCGAGCATTTTCTCTGACCATGTTTCGGGCTGCATCATCACTGGGATTATTACTTAAATCCTGCAGTGAATTCCAGAACTGATCCATTGCTGTATCTATTCCGGAATCAGAAGGTTCATTAAAAATATACTCTATCTTTTCTAAACCTCTTTGTTTTTCATTCCAGTAACCAGCAGTCTGAGTTTCATTAAAAATCTGAGAGTTTATAAACTGATCTTTAACCCGCTCAATCTTTTCAATCTCAACTCCTGTACCAAACTGTCCGGCTCCACCGTGATTAGATAGCCCCGGAGCTGTATAAGGATAAGAAGCTTTGTGTACTGCCCGCTGTTTATTATAATTTTCATTATTTGCATTTGCTATATTATGTCCTGTAACATCGAGTGATTTACGCTGAGTTTCTAACGCTCTTAACCCGACACTCAGGCCGCTGAATATATTATTCATTATATTTAACCACCTTTAGACCTGTTTATTTAACAACCTCGGCTGTCCTTTGTTTTCTTTTGCATCTTTGCTGTATGTGTTTTTCTCATTATCTTTAATGCTGTTTAAAATACTCTCTATCGAAAAAGTGTTAAGCTCTAATGCCTGTGTGAGCAGTTCCTGATTTTGATCATTTAAACTGTAAAATTTATCGGTAAGTTCTATTAATTCTTCTCGGATATTATTTAAATCCGCTCCCCAGTCAGCCGGAAGCTTTTTAATGAAATCACTATATTTATCGTGTTCAAGTTTTAGGTCAAATTCTTCTTTAATTTCTGCAATAATTTCTTTTCTCTCTTCTTCTTTAGCTTCTATCTTTTCAATTACTTTCTGATCCCTTTTTAAAGTTTCACTTAAAGCTTCGGCATCACTTTCTAATAAAGCCTCATTTTTAGCTTCAGCTATTTCGAAAAGTTCTTGATAAAGTTTTTTTTCTGTTTTTAGAAGCTCTAACAAATTATTTTTTAACTGACTCTGCATTTATTTCACCTACTTGATATTTTTTAACATTTTTTCAGCAATTTTTTTGCTGTCTATCTGATAGTTTCCATTTTCTAGCTTCGCTTTTAAATCTGCTACTTTCTCTGTTCTGATCTGAGGTCTGCTTTTCAACTCAGCCTTTGCAGTTAAAATACCTTTAGCCTGCGAAGAAATTTCTATCTGATCATTCTTAGAATTTTTAGCAGCTTTATCCTGTTTTTGTTTTAACTGCTGATAATACTGTTTTATTTGTCCTGCTTTAATGTTATCAATCTTCACAGTTTTCCCCTCCAGATTAATCAAAGTTTTTTATCTTCTACTACTATTATCGTCAGCTGAACTTATTTGTTAAACTCTATCTAGTCTTTTTAAAGGCTGTTTAAAGACTTTAAGTTAGATTATCTCACTATATCTCCCAAATAAGACTGCAGCTAAATTAATTAAAAAATAACCGCCTCGAGAGTGCTCTTAATCACCTTCAGGCGGAATTAGCTGACTTATATTCATCTATGCTATCTATTTCTTTATCTGTTTTTTTTCTTAAATCTATCACTTATAAACATCTTGTCACTCTTTTTCTTTTTATCTTTATCTTTTTCAGATTCCTCAGTCGGTTTAGAGCTTAAATCGTTAATCATCTTAGTCCGGCAGCTCTCACAATAAACACCAGCTTCAATTTCTTTAGAACAGCTCTTACACTTTAATTTGTAATCAATTTCTAAGCCTTCACTCTGAAGACGATTTTCCTTAATAAATTTAATAATTAGCTTTTCCTCTACTCCTGTAGCATCAGATACCGTCTTAACTGTAGAGTTAGGATGATCCCAGAGGTAATCTTTTACCAGTTCATATTTTTCTTCTTCACTTTTGCTGCAGTCAGGACAAACTTTCTGTCCTGCAGAAGCAAAAACTTTTCCACATTCCTGACAGTTAATTAGATTCATTCTTAAACCCCCTGTTATTTTAAAGATTAATTTGATAGAATAATATTTAATACAAAATTCGACTTTTTTATTGAAATCAAATATATTGTATCATTTTAGAAAGAATTTTGAAACTATTTTTTCAAAAAGGTTTTTCACTGTATTTGCAGAATATAGTCTATATAGTCTTAAAAAGCAGGAGGTTTTAAAGATGTTAAAAGTTATGATCTGCGATGATTCAGCATTTATGCGCAAAATATTTTCTGATACAGTTGAAGCTGATTCAGAACTTACTGTAATGGATACAGCCTATAATGGCCAGAATTTGCTTGATAAATTAATAAACCAAAAGCCAGATTTACTGATGCTTGATATAGAGATGCCGGTACTGAATGGTCTCCAGACACTTAAAATAGTTAAAGAAAAATATTCTGAGCTACCTGTAATTATGGTCAGTGCCTTAGATAACAGCGAAACAGTTTTTAAAGCTCTAGATATTGGAGCCTTTGATTTCATTCCTAAACCTGGTGGATCAATCTCTTTAAATATTGATTCGATCAAAGAAGAGCTAATAACCAAACTTAAGGCCGCTCATCAATCTACAAAAGAAAGAGTAGTTAAGCCGGTTAAGATTAGAAAAAAACTTAAGGAATTTCCGATAGTTGCTATTGGCACCTCTTCCGGTGGTCCCAGAGCCCTATCAACTCTTTTAAGCGGCATTCCCAAAAATTTCCCCGCCGCTTTTGTTATTGTTCAGCATATGCCGGCCGGTTTTACCAAAACTCTGGCAGATAGATTAAACAGTTTATCAGGCTTAACTATTAAAGAAGCAGCAGCAGGAGATAAATTAAAAAAGGGCCATGCCCTATTAGCACCCGGAGATTATCACTTAGAAATTAATAATATTGGTCGGGTTAAGTTAAATCAAAACCCAAAAGAACATGGTGTTCGTCCTTCAGTAGATTATATGATGAAAAGTCTTGCCAAAAATTTTAATGGAGAGCGAATAACAGCTGTAATCCTGACCGGTATGGGCCATGATGGTGCACTAGGAATGGAAGCACTAACAAATGACGGTGCCTATGGTATAATAGAAGCTAAAGAAAGCGCCTTAGTTTATGGTATGCCTTCTTCTACTGCAGCAAAGGGTGCCTATGATGAAATCTTAAATATTAATGAGATAGCAAAAAGACTAATTGAAATTGTGGAGGGATAAATTAAATGAGCTTAACATTTTCGGACTTTAAAGATCAGGCAAAAAAAACATTAAATATTGATCTTGATGGCTATAAATTGGATCGAGTTGAAAGAAGAACCAAAAGTTTAATGCGCAGATATGATGTTAGTGATTTTGATGAATGTATAGACTTAATTAAAAATGATACAGCTTTTAGAGAAGCCTACTTAAATCACTTTACAATTAATACATCAGAATTTTTTCGTAATCCCGAAAGCTTTAAATTTTTAAAAAATGATGTCTTACCAAAATTAGCAGATAAAAAAAGAAAGATTAGAATCTGGAGTGCTCCCTGCTCTAACGGCTGTGAGCCCTATACCCTGGCAATCATTTTAAAAGAACTCGGTCTGGCCTCAAATCGTTTTGAAATTTATGCAAGTGACCTTGATCCCGCCATTATAGAGCAGGCTAAAAGTGGTAATTACAGAGAAAATTCACTAAAAAATGTTTCAGATAAGTTAATGCAGAAATATTTTAAGCCTCATCCTGATAAAAATAACTTTTTTGTCTTAGATTCATCGATTAGAAGGCTGGTTAATTTTGAGGAAAAGGATTTGATTAATGGTAGGTTTGATAGAAACTGGGATCTTATTTTAAGCCGTAACTTCTTTATTTACCTGACCAAAGATATGAAAGATCAGCTGATAAAGAAATTCCTGACTGTTTTAAACCAGGATTCATATTTCTTTTTAGGTAATACAGAGTATATTTTCTCAGCTGAAAAATATGATTTAGAAAAAGTATATCAGTCTATCTATAGATATAATAAAGAATAAGCTGTTTAAAAAGTTATCCCCGCTCTCTTTTAAGTGTTTTTAAAGTAATTAACACTTTTAAAAAGAACGGGGATTTAATTTCTTAATTGAAAAAATAAAGGATCAGCTTAATTATTATACTTAAAACAACACTTAAAACCAGCATCGTTGCCATCGGAAAATAAAAAGTAAAGTTTTTACGCTCCACTTTTAGATCACCGGGTAAATTTCCAAACCAGGAAAATGAAGATCCAGCAAAATAAATTACTGCTCCCACTAAAGCAATTATCAGAGCCACCATTATCAGCAAAATTCCAATAGTTTTATATTCTTCCATCTGCCAGAACCCCCTCCTGAAAAGCTTGCTCTTTATTTTAACTTTCTAATTTCTTCGATAATCCAGTCTTTAAACTGCTTTTGATCAATTCCTACTGCCAGCTTTACATTCTTCTGACCGTTATACCTATTAGCTAAGTCTGCAACAGTAGTTCCAGCAGCCGGGCCAGCAGCTGCTACTTCTAAATGAGTTTCTTGAAATTTAAAGATATCCGGCCGCAGAAGATAGCAGATAGTACAGATATCATGCATCATTAAACCCACAGTTTCTAAATCCCCACCCCGATAATGGGTGAATAAGGAATACAGCATTTCACCTGCCTGCCCCAGAGTTTTTATTGTTTCAATATCTTTTTTCTTTAATACCGCTTTACTTGTTGTTCTGAGGCCAAAAATAGTTATCGGCAGCCCGGAGTTAATAACCATCTGTGCTGCATGGGGATCAACTTTAATATTAAATTCAGCCGCTGAATTTGTATTACCCCCAATTGTAGAACCCCCCATAATCACAACTTCTTCAATTTTATCTTTAACTTCAGGATACATAGTTAATAGTAAAGCTGCATTTGTCAGGGGACCAATGGTAACCAAGCTTATTTTCTGATCAGCAGCTAAAATTTTCTTTTTCATCTCAACTGCAGCGTGCTCAGGCAGAAGCTGGCGGCTGCTCGCCGGAAAATCATAACCATTCATCCCTGTTTCTCCGTGAAACTGACTTGCATCCTCATATTCTCTTAAAAGTGGTGCAGAATTACCACGGGCCAGCGGCGTCTCCTTCTCAAAAAAATCTAAAATCTTTTTAGCATTTTCAGTTGTATAATTTAAATTAACATTCCCGGCCACAGTGCTCAGCATCTCTACTTTAATTTCCGAATTATTTAAAGCAATTGCCAGTGCTGCTGCATCATCTATTCCGGGATCTGTATCAATTATTATTTTTTTAGTCACTAAATCATCTCCTGTTAAATTTAATCAGCTATAGTTTAACTGTAGTTAAATAGTTATATCCTTCGACTTTGACCGGACTTTCACTTAATTTTTCAACATTAAATTCTTGCTGGTGATGATCTGCTGCCAGCCAGAGGTGAGCCAGAGCAATACCCATATCAATTTTATTCATTTTTTCATAGAAAAATTTCTTAATAAAATTGGGCTCTACCTGATATAGGTGAATCTGATCTTTTTCTGAAATAAAATACCAGGGCTGTCCATTTGTAGCAGATGGTGCAAGTCTGACTGCCTCTAAGATATCATAATGGTTTTCACCACTTTTTATTTCTGACAGAGGTTTGCGGTCAAAATCTTCAATCGAATCACGCTGACTTTCTGTCTTAGATTTACCAAAAACTAAGGTAATCACATATTCTAAATCTGATTCTGCCATTATCTCTTTTTTAGGTTTAGCCATCCCAAACCAGCAGCTGCCCAGATCATTATTGGAAAGATATAAATCAAGCTGCTGCAGAATAAAACCAGCATTTAAAAGATAATCACCTTTGGCCTCTGAAAAAAACTGCAGATAATGAGGTGCTTTAATTGGAATTAAACTTTTTACAGCCTCAGAATCAACAATTTTTGTTTCAAATTTAATGTCTGGATCTAAAACTGCTGCTTTTTTTAGAAAATCTTCAATACCCTGTAACTCTGCCGGGCTTAATTTTTCTTGTTCATATTTTCTGACTGATTTCCGCTTATAAATCGTCTGATAAAGTTCTGACTTTAATTGATTAGTTAAGTTCTGCTGCTCCATCTTAATCTCTCCTTATTGAAACTCCAATTAGCCAATCGTTATTTTAAAATATTTAATAGGCCAACAGCTCCTGAATATCTTCCCAGCTGACTGCTTTAATTGGATTAACATTATTTTCAATTATATTATCAAATAAATCCTGCTTTTTCTGCTGCAGTTTTAACATCTTTTCTTCGACTGTACCTCTGGTAATCAGCTTATAGACCATAACCCTATTTTCCTGACCGAGGCGGTGGGCTCTATCTGTTGCCTGTCTTTCCACCATCGGATTCCACCAGGGGTCAACATGGACAACCATATCAGCAGCTGTCAGATTTAAGCCAACCCCACCTGCTTTAAGACTGATCAGAAAGACTTTAACCTCTTGATTGCTGTTGAATTCTCTTACCTTTTCCATTCTTTTGCGGGTTGAGCCGTCAAGGTAGAGATAATTAATTCCATCCTGGTCTAAATCATTTCTAATTAATTTCAGCATTTTAACAAACTGACTAAAAACAATAATTTTGTGACCCCCACTTAAGGCATCTGATAAAAGTTCTCTTAAAGCATCAAGTTTACCTGAATTGTGAGCCTTAGCATCCTCTCCTAAAATTAAAGCAGGGTGATTGCAGATTTGACGCAGTTTTGTTAAGGC
>JBNJFG010000096.1:0-6739 GCA_051746665.1 Bacillota bacterium | reverse complement strand
AGCTTCCAGTGCCCAAACTTCCATCTCACCAAAACGCTGACCACCAAATTGAGCTTTACCTCCAAGTGGCTGCTGTGTAACAAGAGAATAAGGTCCTGTTGAGCGACCATGTAATTTATCATCAACTAAATGGTGAAGTTTTAATATATACATAACACCAACAGTTACTCTTTCTTCAAATCTTTCTCCAGTTCTACCATCATAAAGAACAGTTTTACCATCTCTAGCAAGTCCTGCTTCTGCTAGTATATCTTCAACTTCTTCCTCTAAGGCTCCATTAAAGACTGGGGTTTCCGTATAAATACCCAGAGCTCTGGCAGCCATACCAAGATGAGTCTCTAATACCTGTCCAATATTCATACGTGATGGTACTCCAAGTGGATTTAATACAATTTCAACAGGATCTCCATTTGGTAAGAAAGGCATATCTTCTTCCGGCAGTATCCGAGAAATAACACCTTTGTTACCATGACGACCAGCAAGCTTATCTCCTACAGAAATTTTTCTCTTTGTAGCAACATAAACTCTGACCAGACGGTTAACACCAGGTTTTAAATCATCTCCCTGTTCACGAGAAAAGACTTTAACATCTACAACTATACCCACTTCTCCATGTGGTACTTTAAGAGAAGTATCTCTTACTTCACGTGCTTTCTCACCAAAAATAGCTCTCAGAAGTCGCTCTTCAGCTGATAATTCTGTTTCTCCTTTCGGAGTAACCTTACCAACTAGGATATCTCCTTCTTCAACTTCGGCTCCAACTCGAATAATTCCACGCTCATCCAAATTTTTAAGTGAACTTTCACCTACATTTGGAATATCACGGGTAATTTCTTCAGGGCCGAGTTTTGTATCTCTAGCTTCTGCCTCATGTTCTTCTATATGAATTGTTGTAAATGAATCTTCTTTAACTAAATTTTCACTGATTAAAATAGCATCCTCATAGTTATATCCTTCCCAGGGCATAAAAGCAATTAGTGTATTACGACCTAAAGCCATTTCCCCTTTTTCTGTTGAAGGACCATCAGCAATTATATCTCGAGCTTCAATATGATCTCCCTTAGAAACAATTGGTTTCTGGTTCATACAACTTCCCTGATTTGATCTTTTATATTTCATCAGTTGATAACTATCGATTAAGCCTTCATCATTTTTAATCATTATTTTATTGGAAGTAACACTAACAACTTCTCCACCTTTTTCTGCTACAATTACTGCACCCGAATCTTTAGCAGCCTTGTATTCCATACCTGTAGCAACCATCGGTGCATCAGTTATCATCAGTGGAACTGCTTGACGCTGCATATTCGCACCCATTAGGGCACGGTTAGCATCATCATTTTCTAAGAAAGGAATCATCGCTGCAGATACACCAACCATCTGCTTTGTAGAAACATCCATGTAATCTAAATCTTCTGGATGAACCTCAAGAATATCTCCTCGCTTACGAGCAATAACAAATTCATTAGTAAAGTTTCCTTCTTCATCTATTTCTGCATTCGCCTGTGCAATTATATGTTTATCTTCCTCATCGGCAGTTAAATAATCAATTTCTTCAGTAACTCGACAATCAACAACTCTTCGATAAGGAGTCATAATAAATCCGAATTCATTTGTCTTAGCATAAGTTCCCATTGTACCAATCAGACCAATGTTTGGCCCCTCAGGTGTCTCAATTGGACAAATACGCCCATAATGAGAATGGTGAACATCACGCACATCAAAACCTGCTCTTTCTCTACTTAAACCACCAGGTCCTAGAGCAGATAATCTTCTTTTATGAGTAAGTTCTGACATTGGATTTGTTTGATCCATAAACTGAGAAAGCTGAGAACTTCCGAAAAATTCCTGGATAGAAGCTACAACAGGTCTGGTATTAATTAAAGCCTGTGGAGTAACAACATCTACATCCTGGATTGTCATTCGTTCTCTAACTACTCTCTCCATTCTAGAAAGTCCAATTCTAAACTGATTCTGCAATAATTCACCAACTGTTTTTAAACGGCGGTTACCCAGATGATCAATATCATCTATATATGCTTCTGGATCATTATAAATAAGTTTAATCATATATTTTACAGTTGCTGCAATATCATCAATATGCAGATATTTACGATCTTTATCAACATCTACTTCTAATTTTTTATTTAATTTATAGCGCCCAACAGCTGCCATATCATATCTTTTATGATCAAAAAATAATGAATCTAAAAGATTAGTAGCACTTTCTACTGTAGGTGGTTCTCCCGGACGGAGGCGCTTATATAATTCAATCAAAGCTTCTTCCTTTGATTCTGTACTATCTCTTTCCAGAGTATCATGAAGTACTTCCGAATCACCAAACTCATCCGTGATCTCTGCATCTGTACCAAAACCTAGTGCGCGCAGCAAAACAGTTGATGGAAGTTTTCTAGTTCTATCAACTCTTACAGAAACTATTCTCTTTTTATCATATTCAAATTCTATCCAAGCTCCACGATTAGGTATTATACTACCTGTAATTAAGCGGCGCCCATCTTTTGTTCTTTCATCACTAAAATAAACACCAGATGATCTAACCAGCTGATTAACCACTACTCGTTCAGCACCATTAATAATAAATGTTGCCTTATCAGTCATTAGTGGGAAATCACCCATAAATACTTCCTGTTCCTTTACCTCACCAGTTTCTTTATTAATCAAACGAACCTTAACCTGCAAAGAAGCTGAATAAGTATCATCTCTATCCCGACATTCTTCTACTGTATATTCGGGATCCTCTAAATAATAATCTACAAATTCAAGTATCAGATTTTCAGAAAAGTCTTCAATTGGAGAGATTTCATTAAAAACCTCATGCAATCCTTCTTCTAAAAACCACTGATAAGAATTTAATTGTGTATAAATCAGATCTGGCAAGTCCATCGCGTCATCAATTTTACTAAAACTTCGTCTTTCCCTTGCCGTTGACATCATTGCACCCCCAGGAATTTCTAATAATTAGCTGAAACCATCCCATAATAATCGTTTTCTTATTTACCTTATAGACATCTAATAATGATAGCACAGGAAAAATCTCTTGTCAAGAGATTTAGCAATGAAATTCTCTCATTTACAATCTTTTTTCATTAGTCATTAACTCCATAATTAATACAATACTTTTTATGCAAATTTAATATTTTTTACATTTTAGGTATGTATTATATAAATAATTAAGATAATGCATAAATGTATATAAAAGAGAGAATTTCATGATCTATCATGAAAAAATAGTCCCACTGTATAGACTATACAGCAGGACTATTATCATAATTGCTATATGAAAAACTAGATTACTTAAGTTCTACAGTTGCTCCAGCTTCTTCTAACTTTTCTTTCATTTCTTCTGCATCTTCTTTGCTTAATCCTTCTTTTACATTACCAGGTGCATCATCAACAACACCTTTAGCTTCTTTTAGACCTAAGCCAGTTAATTCACGAACAGCTTTGATAACTTTAATTTTCTTGCCACCAATCTCAGCTAAGAAAACATCAAATTCTGTTTGTTCTTCTTCTGCTCCACCAGCTGCTCCAGCTCCACCAGCTACTGCAACAGGTGCAGCTGCACTTACACCAAACTTTTCTTCTAATTCTTCAACCAGCTCAGATAATTCTAAAACACTCATTTCCTCAATTGCACTAATAATTTCTTCCTTATTCATTATAATAATCCTCCTTAGATTTTTTAAGCTTTCTCTTCTTTAATTTGATTTAATACCTGTACTAAGCCGCGGATATTACCCTGCAGTACGTTAACCAATCCAGATAGGGGTGCTTTCATACTTGCAAAAGCTTTTGCGAGTAGTTCTTCTCTGGATGGAATTTCTGCTAGAGCTTCCACTTTTTCTTTAGCTATAATTTCACCATTCAAAAGACCAGCTTTAACTTCCAAAACTTCATGATCTTTAGCATACTCTACTAATATTTTCGCAGGAGACACAGCATCTTCTTCACCAAAAGCTATAGCTGTTGGTCCTGAGAAATATTTTGTCATTTCTTCCATTTCAACATCATTAGCAGCAATAGTAGCCAGAGTATTTTTTACAACTTTAAATTCTACTCCTGCTTCTCTTAACTTGCTTCTTAATTCAGTCATTTCGGCAACATTCAAACCCAGATAGTCTGTAATTACAAGTGACTTTGCGCTGGTAAATTTATCAGTAAGTTCTTTAACAACCGCTTCTTTTTCTGGTCTTGCCACATTTTCACCCCCCTTAAAATATGAGCTTAAAATAAATTTTATATCCATTAAAAAAACCTCCTGCAAGACAGTCAGGAGGTATAAATGCAAAAATAATATTTGCAGAAAGTTACCCTCGGCAGGAATTTTAAGCATTGCGCCCCTGCTGTCTTCGGAAAGGTTATTTTCTTGTCTAAATAAATATAACACAAAAAACTTAACAGGTCAAACTTTTTTATCTACCAATAAAAGCCATTGTAGCTGCTGGATCAACTTTAACTCCAGGGCCCATTGTTGGTGAGATAGCTAAAGATCTAAAGAATTTACCCTTAGCAGCTGCTGGACGTTCTTTTGCAAGAGTGTCCATGATTTTGTGATAGTTATTTAAAAGTTCTTCTTCTGTAAAAGAAGCTTTACCAATTGGTAAATGAACAATACCAGTTTTATCAACACGGTACTCTAATTTACCAGCTTTAAATTCAGCTACTGCTTTTTCTAATTCAAAAGTTACAGTACCTGCTTTAGGATTAGGCATTAAACCTTTTGGTCCTAAAACTCTACCAAGGCGGCCAACAACACTCATCATATCAGGTGTAGCTACAGCTAAATCAAAATCTAACCAGCCACCTTCAATTTTCTCTGCTAGTTCTTCACCACCAACAAAATCTGCTCCAGCTTCTTCAGCTTCTTTGGCTTTTTCACCTTTAGCAAATACAACTAAAGTAACTTCCTGACCTGTACCTTCCGGTAAAACAACAGTTCCTCTAATATTCTGATCAGCATGTTTAGGATTTACACCTAATCTTGCTGAAAGTTCAATTGTTTCGTCAAAGTTTGCAGTTGCAAGTTCTTTAACTAATCCAAAAGCTTCCTTAGGTCCATAAATTTTTTCGCGATCATATTTTTCTACAGCTTCTGCATAACGTTTACTTTTTGCCATTATTATTCCTCCTTTGTGGTATTAGCGGAAATTTCCTCCCACTGAATTACGTCTTTAAATAAAATTGGTTTTTAAATTTAAAATACTAAATAGAAACATATTCAAAATTTACTTTACTAAAATTCCCATACTTCTTGCAGTACCTTCAATCATGCTCATTGCAGCTTCTAAGCTGCCAGCATTTAAATCCTGCATTTTTGTTTCTGCAATCTTCTGTACAGCATCTTTGCTTACTGTAGCAACTTTATCAATATTAGGTTCTCCAGAAGCAGTATCAATTCCTGCAGCCTGCTTTAATAATACAGCAGCTGGTGGAGTTTTTGTAATAAAATCAAAAGAACGATCCTGATATACTGTAATTTCTACCGGAATTAAAGTTCCTTGATCTTCTTTAGTTTTTGCGTTAAAAGATTTACAGAATTCCATAATATTAACACCATGCTGTCCAAGTGCTGGACCTACAGGTGGTGCAGGATTAGCCTGCCCTCCAGGAATTTGTAATTTAATAACTGTCATAACCTGTTTAGCCATTTAAAACACCCCTTTCTTCGAAATAATTATCTATTAAAAAATATAATTTAAAGTTTCTTAAATTGCTCAAACTCTAATTCAACTGGAGTTTCACGTCCAAACATCGAAACCAGAATTTTTGCCTTACCCTGTTCAGGATGAATTTCTTTGATCACTCCATCAAAATCTTCAAATGGACCATCTTTAACAGTAACTTGATCTCCAATTTCAAAATCAACGGAAACTTTTTTAGCCTTTTCACCCATACTGCCAAGAATTGCATCAACTTCTTCTTTTTCGACGGGGAGTGGTTTTGTTCCACCACTAACAAAGCCAATTACACCTGGTGTGTTTTTTACAACATACCATGATTTATCATTCATATCCATCTGCAATAAGATATATCCAGGGAAAATTCTTTTTTTAACAACTTCATCTTTCCCTTTTTTCTTTTCAATTTTTTCTTCAGTTGGAACTAAAATTCTAAAAATACTATCTTCCATACCTGTACTGGCTATTCTTTTCTCAAGATTTGCCTTTACTTTTCTCTCATGTCCTGAATATGTATGAACAACATACCAAGGAATATCTTCTCTCGCCTTTTCTAGTTCTTCATTAACCTTACTTTCTTCAGTCATATTTAAGGATTCCCTAAAGAATCCTCACCTCCTCAATTACGAAATTAATGGAGTAATTATATTAGCCAGTGTTAAATCTATTAAACCAATAAATGTTATTAAAGCAATTACAGTTACAATTACAACTAATGTATTTGAAGTAATTTCTTCTTTATTTGGCCAGTTAACTTTTTTTAATTCAGATCTTACTGATTTAATAAACTTAGCTATTTTGCCAAAAAACCCTAGTTCTTTTGCCATCTCAAATCACTTCCTCAGCTAAAGTATTAATGCTTCTACTTTGTTTCACGATGGAGGGTATGCTCCTTGCAAAACTTACAATATTTCTTCAATTCTAATCTATCACGAGTATTCTTTTTATTTTTTTTGGTAGAATAATTGCGGTTTTTGCATTCTGTACATTCTAGTGTAATAATTTCTCTCACCGTAAATCCACCTCCTCAATCAAACAGT
>JBNJFG010000095.1:0-6942 GCA_051746665.1 Bacillota bacterium | reverse complement strand
TCACCGGCTAAGAAATCCTGGTTGGCTGAATATTCACGACCACCATAGGCGATTACATCTTGTTCTACCATATCTGTCCAGCTTCCCAGAACCATTTTACCAAAGTCATTGTTCAGATAAACTTCACTTGCTCTTCCTTCGCGTCCGTTCATATTATTTGCGTAAGGGCGATTGTGATAAGCAAACATCTGCTCTAAGATCCAGGCTGGCCAGCCAAATGATAAACCGTGGTTAGCTGCACCACTGTCAATTATCTGCAGACCCATTTCTTCGATATCAGCCCAGGTTTCAGGGGCAGTTTCTATACCTGCTTCTGCAAATGCATCCTTATTATAATAGAGCATAGCAGTTGAAGAGTTAAAAGGCATTGAATATAGTTTGCCATCAACACTGTAATAATTTAAAATAGGCTGAATAACACTACCAAAGTCTATTTTACCTTCTGCTATTTCATAGACAGGCACAATTGCTTCACTATCTAACATTGTCTGAGTACCTACTTCATAAACCTGAATTATGTGGGGTGGATTACCAGAACGAACAGCAGAAATTCCCTGTGTTAAAGTTTCTGCATAACTACCTGTAAACTGAGCTGTTACATTAATATCATCATGTTCTGCATTAAATCCATCAACAATTTTTTCTACTGCTGCAGTACGACCACCACTCATAGCATGCCAGAATTCAAGTTCTATTGTTTGAGCAGAAACCATAGCTGCACTAAAAGCAAAGAGAGTGACTAAAGTTAAAATAATAATAGATTTTTTTAACATAAATTTTCTTCATTTAAGTTAATAAATGAAGATTACACCTCCTTTTTTTGATGAAAAATGAAACTGGAACAGACAAATAATTATGAGATTATTATCCAAGTTCTAAAATTGAATTTTTAAACTCTCACCCCCGATTAAAGACTGTTTTTTGAGTTTTTTTCAGCTTACCCCTCCCTTCAATAGACGTTGTTTATCTTATCTATCTTTATTTATCCTGCTGCATGGCAAAGCCTTCCACTAAACTTTTCTGCAGAGTTAAATAAACTAATAATGGTGGTATAACACCAATGATTAAAGCTGCCATAATAACATTCCATTCCGGCTGAGCATCTGAAGGAATTAACATTTTTAAGCCAATTTGAACTACTCGAACCCGGGCACTATTTGTTGTTACCAGAGGCCATAAATATTGGTTCCAAACCCAGATAAACTCTATTGTAAATAGGGCTACTATATTACTTTTAGAAAGAGGAATTAAAATTGACCAGAGAAATCTTAAGGGTGTAATGCCATCTATCAAACTTGCTTCTAAAAGAGATTCTGGAACTGTCATATAAAACTGTTTGAATAAAAGAACTCCAGTGGCACTGGCGAAAAAGGGAATAGTCAGTGCATAATAGGTATCCAGCCAGCCTAAATTGTCCATCAATTGATAAGTCGGTACGATTCTAATCGGCAGCGGCAGCATATGGGTAATTAAGATCATGACAAACAGTATATTTTTGCCGGGGAAGTCTCCAAAATAGACAAAGGCAAAAGCAGCTCCAATAGAAAGAATAATTTTTCCAACAGCTGTGACTATAGAAATAAAAGCACTGTTAAAGAGGAGTTTACCCATGTTTGAACGCTGCCAGGCTTCGCGATAGTTATTCAGCATATTATCGCCAAACTGTAATTTTGGTGGTGAAGAATAGACTTCATTTACATTTAAGGTACTGACCATAAAAGCATAAATTATAGGAAATGATACCAATAATACTGAAATTATTAAAAATAAATGTATAAAAATTGTGGTAGATTTTTTACGCTTCATTCTGAATTCTCCCCTTTACTGATAGAATACTTTTTCGCCGGCATATTTAAATTGAATAATTGTAACAATTGCTACAAAGACAAAAAGAATAATTGATTGTGCAGATGCATAACCGGTTCTCATACTTAAAAAGGCATCTCTAAACAACTTATAAGTAACTATATCTGTAGCTCGAGCTGGCCCTCCTTGAGTTAAAACATCTACAACTCCAAAGGTTAAAAAGAAAACCTGCAGAGTGTTCATTATCAATAAAAAGAAAGTTATCGGTGAAATTAAAGGGAATGTAATACGCCAGAATTTTGTGACAGGACTTGCACCATCAATATCAGCTGCTTCTAGAAGTTCGGGAGAAACATTCTGCAGGGCGGCAATAAAGAAAATAAAATTATAGCCGAGCATTCTCCAGCTGGAAGCAATGATAATTAAAATAAAAGCAGCTGTACCATTATTAATCCAGTTGAATTCAAAGGTAGTTAATAATTGAATGTAATAAGACATAATTCCAACATTTGGGTGCAGTAAAACTCCCCAGATAATACCAGAAAAAGCAAAAGAAAAGGCAAAGGGCCAGATTAATAGACTTTTATAAATTTTTGCACCTCTAATTTTTTTATTAGTGAGTACCGCTAAAATCAGAGCAGAGGAAATAGAAATAAAAACTGTAATTGCTGTAAAAACAAGAGAACGGGTTAAACTATTCCAATAGGCCGGAGAGCTTAAAAGCCTCTGGAAGTTTTGAAAACCGACATAAATTATTCTATTGCCAAAGGGTGTAGAACGAAAAAAACTCAAATAAAGTGACTGGACTGAAGGATAAATCAAAAAAGTTGTAACAATAATAATTGATGGGGCAATTAAAAAGTAAGCCAGATATCTATATTTTTTAGCAAACTTGCTGTTCAATCTGATTACCTCCTATAGTTGTAATATTTTGAATATTTTGTTTGAGCATCTGATAATCTCACATTTGTATATTTCTCTATCAAAAGAAAAAGACCTGCTTAAGATATGGTAAAAAATTAAATTTTTTTGATATATTAGTATATATAATTTGCAGCTGCCCGAAAAAAGTTGTATTATATAAGTGGATTCTTAAAGTCAGATAAAGTAAAGATTTATAAAAGGAAGTGTATAAAATGAAGACAAAAATTATTGGGCACCGTGGTGGTGTGGCTGGATATCCTGAAAATACTTTAGCCGCCTTCGAAAAAGCAGTTGAATTGGGAGCAGATGGTGTAGAATTTGATGTACAGTTAACAAAAGATGGGGAAGTTGTAGTAATTCACGATGAGTTTATTGATAGAACAATGAATGGTAGTGGTTTAGTTAAAGATCATACTTTTTCCGAATTAAGAGATATGAGTGTGGGTGAATTTTTTAGTAGTGATTTCAAAGATCAAAAAATCCCTACTCTAAAAGAAGTTTTAGAAATAGTTAAGGATTTAGAGATTATAAATATAGAATTAAAAAATCAGCTCTCTTACCCTAATTTGGAAGAAAAGGTGCTGAAGCTTGTAGATGAGTTTAAAATTAGAGATAAAGTTATTATTTCTTCTTTTAATCATTACAGCTTAGAAAAAATAAAAAAAATACAGCCAGCAATTAAGACTGGGGCTCTGATGGTGGCTAAGATTATCAATCCTGCTGATTATGTTTTTAAGCGTGGATTTGATGCTTTACATATGAATTTTTTAACTATTGATCAAAAAATAATCGAAAAAGCTCATTTTATGGGGATTAAAATTTGTGCATATACTGTTAATTATTCAGAAGCCGCTGCAGATTTATTGCAAAAAGAAGTAGATATGATAATAACAGATGATATTGAGATGGTTCAAAAATTGAGCAAAAAAAATAGTGATATTTAATTAATTTCTAAATTTATCTAGTAGTTTATATAGTTTGAATTTTTGCTCAATAAATAGTATAATTAACTTACAGAGGATAGAGCTTAAAGAATCTAATATAGATTAAGACGAATTAATCAGTTTAGACGTTGCTGACAGTTGTTTTAGGCTAAAATTATAAAGAGGTGAGCCAAATGTTAAGAAAACTTCATTCACTTAAATCTTTTGTAGTTCACGGCCAAAATGGAAAACTGGGTAAAGTTGATGATTTTTACTTTGATCAAAATCAGTTTGTAGTTCGTTATTTAGTTATTGATACTGGAAATTGGTTAGAGCATGAACAGGTTTTAATCTCAACTCATGCTATTGACAATATTGATTTTGACAGCAGTAAGGTTTATGTTGATTTATCATCAGAACAGCTTGAAAATTCTCCAAGTATAGAAAAGAATCAGCCAATTTCAAAAACAAAAGAAAAAGCGCTTATTGAATATTTTGGTTGGCCTGACTATTGGAAGAAAACTCATTCAAGTGAGAGTGAGCTTATTCATGCTGGAACAACTGAGCGCAAAAAGCTGCTTAATTATAAAACCCTACAAAAAGAAGATGAAGCTAAACAGAAAGCTAAGAAAGTTGACTCTAATTTAAGAAGTTTAGAAGAAATTAGGGGTTATAAGATTCACGCTAAAGATGATAAATTTGGTCATCTAGAAGATCTTTTTGTTGAAGAAGAAGACAGCTGGATTATAAGATACCTTCTAATTGATACTAGAAATATTATGGAGGGTAAATTAGTTATAATTGCTCCTGATTGGATTGAAAGTATTAACTGGTTCGATAAAGAAATCTTTATAGATAAAGATAAAAAGGAAATTGAAGAATCTCCAGAATATAAAGAAGAAAAAGCTCCAATTGATAAGAATTATGAAGAATTACTTTATGATCATTATGATGAAAAGAAATATTGGAATTAAAGGTTTATTTTCAGGGCCCTTAACTGGGCTCTTTTTTTTATCTAATTTTTAAATTTAACTTAAAATAAAACTTTAAATCAGTAATGATTATTGATATAATGTAATAGTATAACTAAACATATATTCACTTTTATTAAAAATGTCTTAAATTTTACTGAAATTTTTATTAAATAAGAGTATAATTATTTTAACTTTGAATTAAATTATTAAATCTTTAAAATAAAATTTTAACTTAAATACTTTGGAGGGGATATTTTGTGAAGGATGGACAATTTAAATTAAAGGCCCCCTTTGAGCCAAAGGGTGATCAACCTGAGGCGATAGAAAAATTGGCTAAAGGAATAAGAAATGGACATACCCATCAGACATTACTTGGCGCAACTGGTACTGGTAAAACTTTTACCATGGCTAAACTGGTGGAAGAGGTCAATAAGCCAACTCTGGTTATAGCCCATAATAAAACACTGGCTGCACAGCTGACCAGTGAGTTTAAGGAATTCTTTCCTGATAATGCAGTGGAGTATTTTGTTAGTTATTATGATTACTATCAGCCTGAAGCTTATGTACCTCAGACTGATACCTATATAGAAAAAGATGCATCTGTTAATGATGAGATTGAAAAACTGAGACTGTCTGCTACAACTTCTCTTTTTGAAAGGAGAGATGTATTAATTGTAGCCAGTGTATCTTGCATCTACGGTTTAGGTTCTCCAGATGATTATTTGAATTTATCACTGGATCTGGAAGTTGGTAAAATTATGGATCGGAAAGAGATTACCAGGAGCCTGACTTTTATGCAGTACAGCCGTAATGATATGGACACTTCGCGTGGACATTTTAGAGTCAAGGGAGATGTTATTGATATCTTTCCTGCTTATAGAGATATTGCAATAAGAGTTGAACTTTTTGGAGATGAAATTGATAGAGTTACCCGAATAAATACAGTAACTGGAGAAGTTGAGGCTGAGATAAATGAAATGACAATTTATCCGGCCAGCCACTTTGTTACTCCCGAAGATAAAGTTGAGCGAGCAATTAAAACAATTTCAGCTGAGCTGGAGGAACACTTAAAAGAACTGCGGGCAGAAAATAGACTGGTTGAAGCTCAGCGTTTGGAACAGCGAACTCGTTACGATTTAGAAATGCTGGAGCAGATGGGTTTTTGTTCAGGAATTGAGAACTATGCCCGTCATCTGGCAGGACGAGAGCCTGGATCCAGGCCGATGGCTCTTTTAGATTATTTCCCCGATGATTTTATGGTAATTATTGATGAGTCTCATATGACAGTTCCCCAGATTGGTGGGATGTTTGCCGGTGACCGCTCACGTAAAGAAAAACTAGTAGAATATGGGTTTAGACTGCCATCAGCTCTTGATAATAGACCACTTAATTTTGAAGAGTTTCAGCAGGTTGTACCACAGGCTGTTTATGTTTCTGCAACTCCAGGTCCTTATGAGCGGGAGCACAGTCAGCAGATTGTGGAACAGATTATTCGTCCAACCGGTCTTGTTGATCCGGAAATTGATGTGAGGCCGACAAAAGGCCAGATTGATGATCTGCTGGAAGAAATTCGAAAAATTGTTCAAAAAAAAGAAAGAGTGTTGGTTACAACTTTGACCAAAAAGATGTCAGAGGATCTAACGGAATATCTGGCTGAGGCTGGAATTAGAGTTCGTTATCTGCATTCAGATATTGATACAATAGAGCGATCAGAAATTATTCGTGATCTGCGTCTGGGAGAATTTGATGTGCTGGTTGGGATTAATCTTTTGCGAGAAGGGCTTGATTTACCTGAAGTTTCCCGAGTTGCAATCTTAGATGCTGATAAAGAAGGTTTTCTGCGTTCACAGCGGGCATTAATTCAGACTATTGGTCGTGCAGCCCGTAATGTTGATGGTAAAGTAATTATGTATGCTGATAAAATTACTGATTCAATGCAGACGGCTATTGATGAAACTGAAAGAAGAAGAGAAATTCAGATTCAGCATAATAAAGATAATAACATTACTCCAGAGACAATTATCAAACCAGTAAGAGATGTTGTAAAACCTGTAGATATGGTGGTTTCTGAAGATAAGAGTCGTTACTATGACAAAAGTCAGGATAATGAAGATCCTGATGATAATAGTCAAAATTATGATAATATGAGCCGCAAGGAAATACAGCATTTAATTATAGATTTAGAAGCTGAAATGGAAGATGCAGCAGGTGATTTAGAATTTGAAGTTGCTGCTCAAATTAGGGATGAAATTGAAGAATTAGAAGAAAAATTGTAAATTAATTGGTACCGGGTTAATGTGAAAAAAATAATTATA
>JBNJFG010000094.1:0-6945 GCA_051746665.1 Bacillota bacterium | reverse complement strand
GAATGATAAAATGAAAATCACAGTTGCAGGGGCTGGTTATGTTGGACTTTCAAATGCAGTTTTGCTTGCTCAAAATCACGAAGTAATTGCGGTAGATGTAATAGAAGAAAAGGTTGAAATGATTAATAGAAAAGAATCTCCAATTGTTGACGCTGAGCTGGAAGATTATCTAGCTAATAAAGAACTTAATTTAAAGGCAACAACTGATTCTTTGAAGGCTTATCGAGAAGCTGATTACGTTATAATTGCAACACCTACTAATTATGATCCTGATCAAAATTATTTTAATACAAGAACAGTTGAGGCGGTTGTAGCAAATGTGCTATCTTTTAATGAAGATGCTGTAATGATTATTAAATCAACTGTTCCGGTAGGTTATACCCAGGAATTAAGAGAAAAATTTGATACAGAAAACATTATATTTTCACCAGAATTTTTAAGAGAGGGAAAAGCTCTTTATGATAATCTTTATCCCTCCAGAATTATTGTTGGTGAAAAAACTGAAAGAGCAGAAGAATTTGCTAACCTTTTAGTAGAAGGAGCAGAAAAAGAAGATATATCGGTCTTATTTACAGATTCAACTGAAGCAGAGGCAATTAAATTATTTGCAAACACTTATCTTGCAATGAGAGTCGCTTTCTTTAATGAATTAGATACTTATGCTGAGGTAAGAAATTTGGACAGCAAACAGATAATTGAAGGTGTTGGTTTAGATCCAAGAATTGGAGATCACTATAATAATCCTTCTTTTGGTTATGGTGGTTATTGTCTGCCTAAAGATACCAAACAGCTGCTTGCTAATTATGAAAATGTACCAAATAATATTATGCAGGCAATTGTAGATGCAAATAGAACCAGAAAAGATCACATTGCTGAAAGGATTGTTAGACAGCAGCCTGAAAAGGTTGGGATATATCGTCTGACTATGAAGAAAAACTCAGATAACTTTAGACAATCCTCTGTTCAGGGAGTTATGAAAAGAATTAAAGCAAAAGGAATAGAAGTAGTAGTTTATGAACCTGTATTAGAAGCAGAAGAATTTTACAGGTCAAAAGTTATTAAAGATTTAGATGAGTTTAAAGCAGAATCCGAAATTATTGTAGCAAATAGAATGGCTGAAGAATTAAAAGATGTGGAAGAAAAGGTTTATACTAGAGATTTATTTAATAATAATTAAGAAATAGTATTTGAAGGAGTAACTAATGGAAGAAAAACATATATTTATAATAGAAAATAGTTTATTTAATACTAATACATTAAAAAACATTTTAAAAGAGCGTAATTATAAGTTATCTTTAGCCAGTGATGGTCAGGAAGCTTTAGCAAAGATAAATGAAATAAAACCAGATCTAATACTTCTTGATGTCATTTTGCCTGATATGGATGGATTTGATCTATGTCGAAAATTTAAAAAAAATGAAAAGGTTAAAGAAATTCCCGTTATTTTTATTAGTTCTCTGGAAAAAAATGTTGATAGCACTAAAGGTTTTGCTGCTGGAGGAATAGATTACATTACTAAACTATTTCAAAAAGATATTGTTTTGGCCCGGATTGAAACACATATTAATCTTTATAGAACCAAAAAAGAACTGCAGAAGAAAAATGAACAGCAAAATATTCTTTTAGAAAATATAGATACTCAAATTTGGTATCTTGAAGATATAAACACTTATGGTAAGGTTAATAAGGCTCATGCAGATTTTATAGGATATCAAAAAAAAGAAATTGAAGGTAAATCATATGATCAATTTTTTGGCGAGAAAGAAAAGAAATCATGTATACAAGGCAACAAAAAAGTTTTTACAGAAAAGAAAAAAATTGAGACTGATGAATGGGTTAGGAATTATCGGGGAGAAAAAAGACTTTTAGCAATAACTAAAACTCCTAAGTTAGATGAAAATGGAAATGTGGAATATGTAGTTGCTTCTGCTCAAGATATTACTGAAAAAAGAAAAGAAGAAGAGAAAATTAAATATTTGTCTTTTCATGATGAGCTGACAAAACTATATAATCGCAGATATTTTGAAAATGAAATGAAGAAATTAGATACTAAACGACAGCTGCCAATTAGTATTATTATTGCAGATATTAATGGCCTAAAAATTATAAATGATTCTTTGGGTCATGAAAAAGGTGATGAACTACTTATAAAAAGTGCGAATATTTTAAAAGAATTAATTCGAGAAGAAGATATATTAGCTCGTCAAGGTGGAGATGAGTTTGCAATTTTGTTACCTCAAACAACTCAAAAAGAGGCTGAAAAAATAATAAATAGAATCAAGCAAAAGACAATTAAAACAAAAGCAGATGAACTACCAGTATCAATAGCACTAGGTACTGCTTCTAAAACAAAGTCATCCCAAAATATTAATAATATTTTTAAAAAAGCTGATGACAATATGTATCAAAATAAATTGTCAGAAAGTAAAAGCACAAAAAGCAAAATAGTAAAAAGCCTGTTAAATACTTTAGAATCAAAAAGTGATGAAACTAAAGAACATGCTGTGAGGATGACAAAATTAGCTATTGAATTTGGTAAAAGATTAGAACTTAGTAATTCCCAGCTGCATCGACTTTCTTTACTGGCGACATTACATGATATAGGAAAAACAACCATTCCTGAAGATATTTTAAAAAAACCAGATAGATTAACGGATCGGGAGTGGGAGATAATAAAAGAACATCCTGGCAGAGGCTATAAAATTGCAAATTCTTCCGAGGAGTTTGCTTTAGTAGCTGAGGAAATATATTCTCATCATGAAAGATGGGATAGTACCGGTTATCCCAGAAAATTAAAAGAAAAAGAGATTCCTTATTTGTCAAGAATAATTTCTATTATAGATGCTTATGATGTTATGACAAATGGCAGGCCATATAAAAAGGCGATTTCAAGAAAGGAAGCTGCAGCAGAAATTAAGAGTTTTGCAGGTAGTCAATTTGATCCTAATTTAGCAAATTCATTTATTGAAATGGTAGGATAAAACTAAAATATTTATTTTTAAGACCAGTTAATTGGGAAAAGGGCTCTTTTTAAATTAAAGAGCCCTTTTTATGGTTAAATAAGTTTTTAAAATTCTACTCCGCCTGTGATAATAATTCCTGCATCAGCAAAGGGGATTATCTCTAATCTGTATGGTTCTCTTCTCAGACCAACAGCAAAAACTATAGCCGGAAATGTCTCCATCTCATGCATCCAGGTGTTGTATTTACCATTTTCATCATCATAGCCATGCACAATACCATAGCTGAATTTAGCAGTAATTTCTGTTTTGCCAAAGTCAGCTAGATAATAGTTTTTTCCTCCATAAATATAAATTGTATTTTGATCATAAGTATTTTTAAAAAATGCAATTCCGTTTAATTCATTATTTGAATAATGCCTTTCAATACCGATCAACTGCTGTTGATTATTTTGATAATTTTTTTGACTGTAGTGATGAGTATAAAAGTTTGTCTGCAGATAATAATTTTCTAATTCGGCTGCAGAAATTGGATTAAATATAAAAATTAATACTATAACTAAAACTGTAATTTTAGATTTCATATTAGATGCCTCCTCTAATATTTATAGAGGATTATAATTTTATTAATTAATTTTCTAACCAAAAATAAGTTCTTTTATTATTTAGCTCACCATCATTTCTAAGAGCAATACCACTATATGGAGTCCAGCCGATAATTTCTGTTACATAGAAAACATCTCTGATTTCCACCATTGCTGGCATGGAATCTATAGGATCCCGCATTGTAATATAACCCTGCTTACTGCTGTAACCTTTAACTGTAATATCCTCGCCTTCAGCTCTAAAATTTTGAAGCAATCCTTTAGTTTTAGCATTGAACAAAACTTTGCCATTAACTGCCGGTGAATACCAGGGATACATTCGACTTCCCATTCTTGTTTCCACTTGACCTTTAATACTTACTAAATTTTCGTCAACCTGATAGGGATAAGCTTCATCTTTTTTATAATCTATAAAAGTAGTTCCGTGATAAACAATTTTATTTTCAAGTAACTCTTCCATTTTTTGATCAACCAATAAATCATCATTAAAATTTGCTAAATCATCTTTGATAGACCAATTTAACAGTTTTATATTTTTATCTTCTTTTTCTAGATCAGTAATGTCTTTGATAAAGAGGTCAGCAATATTTGTTGAAATATAAGCAGTTTGACCATAACTTAGCTTGACAGAAGGTGTTTTTTCCTTAACTCGACTCTGTTCAATACCATTATAATTGACAAGGTTTTGATCTGTTAAAATCAATAAGCTAATTTCACTAACACCATGATCAGATTTTGTTATTTCTAAAGGATAATAAAGTTCTTTGCTTTTGAATTGATAAGAAATGGCCTGATTAATTTCAGGTTCTGGGCCAACTTCAATAGTATCAAAAACAAAGTAATTATAGCCCCGGTTAATATAATTATTTATAGTTTCTTTCAATGGCTCAGGTATTTTCGGGTTGTCTTCTCCTTTATCTTTCAAATAATTATTTACCCAGTTAGTAAAATAATCTTGATTTAAAACTTTTACTACAAGGATATCATGAGATCCGATAACAACTTCTTCTTTTATCTCAGCTGCTGGTGTTTGATTATCTGTACTTCTAAGAACTGGCTGTCTTAAGTCATTAAATAATCCTTGTATCAGAAACTCGTTGGCTCTTTTTAAAACGTCACGACTTGATTTTTTAACTTCAGGTTCGGCTGGCAGCGGTAATACTTGAAGAACCTTAGTTTCTTCTGAAGCATATAATTCAGTTGATAAAATTAAAATTTCTTCTTCTCCATTCCAGGCAATTAAAGCATCCTGACTTGGCTCAAAAATTTGAATACCTTCTATAAAAGGTATAGATCCTCTATCAGCAAAAGTATTTGCTGAAAAAATTAATAAAAAAATAAGTAAAAACATAATAATTTTTTTCAAATTGATCACTCCCCAATTTTTGTCTAAAACCACCAAGAAAACTTCCCCAAAATATTTTACTTGGATAGTTAAGTTCACATTATTATAATTCTGCACCTATAGTCTATATTCCTGCCTGCAGCTGAGAATTTATTGAGTGAGTAGCTTTAATTAGTTGGAACACTATTAATATTCGATTTTTATGATATAATAAATCTAAAGAGGTGAGACTAATGGACTTATTTACTCTAGCAGCACCAGTTTTTGATTTAGCGATGAAAATATCAGGTCATAATAAAGTTTTAGTTGAACTTGGTGCAAGAATTAAAAAAGAAGATTTAAAAAGCAATAAGGAAAAGGCGAAGAAAACTCTGCTTGATCTGGGAGGTGGAACTGGAGAATTAGTTAATTATCTGCCCCAAAATTTAGAGATTACAATAGCTGATCCATCAGAATCAATGTTAAAAAAAGGCCAGAAAAAAAGCTTTTCTCAGCCAGTAAAACATATACTTGCGGATGGAGCAGATCTACCTTTTGCAGATGATTCTTTTGATTATCTTATTATTTCGGATGCGCTACATCATTTTCGAAAAGTTAACTTAGCTTTAAAAGAGTCAGCAAGGGTGCTCAAACCGGGAGGTAAAATCTTCATTTTAGAATTTGACCCAACTACTTTTTTCACAAAGACTATTATCTTTTTTGAAAAGTTAGCGGGTGAGCCGGTTAATTTTTATCAACCCCAAAAATTAGCATCTATGCTCAGAAAAAATGACTTAAAAACTGAGCCTGAATATTTAAATAAATCACTCTATATTATTAAGGCTGAAAAGTCTTTTAAATAAAGAAAGGTCATGGCATGGTGAATAGTCCTTTAATTTAAATAATTCTAACAATTTAAAAAGCAAAAAAACTTCTTATAAAAGATGTGAAAAATTTGACAGTAGAATTGTAAAGTATTATACTTAAAGAGGAAATAACAATACAAATCTACCTTATAATAGGAGGGAAAGTTATAATGGCAAAACAAATGAAAACAATGGATGGAAACACTGCTGCAGCTCATGTGGCATATGCATTTACTGATGTGGCAGCAATCTATCCTATCACTCCTTCATCTCCAATGGCTGAATTAGTTGACTCATGGAGTGCTAATGGTCGTAAAAACATTTTCGATCAAGAAGTGAAGTTAACTGAAATGCAGTCTGAGGGAGGAGCATCTGGTGCAGTACATGGTTCCTTAGCAGCTGGAGCATTAACAACTACTTTTACAGCTTCTCAGGGATTATTACTAATGCTGCCTAATATGTACAAAATCGCCGGTGAACAGTTACCTGGTGTTTTTCATGTTAGTGCACGTACTGTTGCTACACATGCTCTATCAATTTTTGGTGATCACTCCGATGTAATGGCTGCTCGACAGACTGGTACAGCTATGATCGCTTCCGGTAGTGTTCAGGAAGTTATGGATTTAGCTGGTGTTGCTCATTTAGCATCAATTAAATCAAGCATACCGTTTTTACATTTCTTTGATGGATTTAGAACATCTCATGAGTACCAAAAAATAGAAGTTTTAGATTATGATGATTTAGAAAAACTAGTTGATTACGGAAAGGTTAGTGAATTTAGACATAGAGCTTTAAATCCTGAGCGTCCTAAAACTATGGGAACAGCTCAAAACCCTGATATTTTCTTCCAGGCACGTGAGGCTTGTAATAGTTTCTACGAACCAATACCTGATATTGTAGAAGATTATATGCAGGAAATTTCTGAACTTACAGGTAGAGAGTATCATCCATTTAACTATGTAGGTGCAGAAGATGCTAAGTATATTATTGTAGCTATGGGTTCTGCAACTGATACTATTGAAGAAACTGTTAAATATTTAGTTGACCAAGGAGAAAAAGTTGGTCTGATTAAAGTAAGATTATATCGTCCATTCTCCGAAAAATACTTCATGAAGGCTCTTCCAGAAACTGCTGAGAAGATTGCTGTATTAGATAGAACTAAAGAACCTGGTGCAGTAGGGGAACCACTT
>JBNJFG010000093.1:0-7111 GCA_051746665.1 Bacillota bacterium | reverse complement strand
GTTTGCTGCTTCAGGTAAGAAGATCAAGAAGAAAGACTTAGGCCAGATGGCTATGACTTACGGCTATGTTTATGTTGCTCAGATTTCTCTGGGTGCTAACATGAACCAGGCTATCAAAGCTATCGCAGAGGCTGAAGCATATGACGGACCTTCCATTGTAATTGCTTATTCACCATGTATTTCACATGGACTTAAAGATGGAATGGGCTGCAGTGTTAGCCAGGAGAAAGATGCTGTTAAAGCAGGTTACTGGCACTTATTCCGCTTCAATCCGGAACTCAAAGAAGAAGGCAAAAATCCATTTGTTATGGATTCTAAAGAGCCTACAGAAAGCTTCAGAGATTTCTTACTCAGTGAGGTACGTTTCTCTTCCTTACAGAAGACATTCCCTGAGCTTGCAGAAGACCTCTTTGAAAAAGCGGCAGAAGATGCTGAAGAGCGTTATGAATCATATAAGCGTTTAGAAGTGGCTTATGCACCAAAAGATAAAGAGTAAATAAAGAACAAAATAGAAAAAAATAAATAAGTCAAGGATAAAAGACCAGCGGGACGCCGCTGGTCTTTTTGCATGTTTGCACGCACCGTGAACCTGTCGAAATATAGTTAATTATGTCCGTTGACTTTAATTTTTTGATTATAATGTAAAATTATTGAAAAAATTAAAATATAAGGGTATAATAAAGATAGAAAGTAAAATAATGGAAGGGTGGTAGAATTGGGTCATAAAAAAAGAATATGGTATCCAGGAGCAAAGTATCATATTATATGCAGGGGTAACAAAAAGAAAAATATTTTTTTAGACAAGATCGATCATAAGATTTATCTGGATATTTTAAAAGAAGTAAAAAGCAGATATAATTTTAATATTCTGAGCTATTGTATGATGTCAAACCACATTCATCTTCAATTAAAAACTAAAGACATTCAAATCTGGCGAATAATGCGTGGAATTAACTGGCGTTATGCAAGATATTTTAATGAGCGGAATAGTACTGTCGGACATGTGTTCCAGGGTAGATATAGATCTAAAATTATAGAAAATAGTTATTATGATTTAGTAGTCAGCCGCTACATCCACTTGAATCCTGTTAAAGAAAAACTGGTAATTAAACCTGAAGATTATAAGTGGAGCAGTTACAGTATTTATATGGGGCTGCGCAAAAGTAATCTAGTTAATGAAAAGGAAATTTTAAATTATTTTGGTGGTAATAAAACATTGTATAATAATTATGTCATGTATAATTATAAATGAAAAAAACATTGCAATTTTAGACAATTATTGACAAGTTCCCGGTGCATGTAAGTTTTTAATGAAAACTGAAAATAAAGGGTTTTAAATAAATTTGTTTAAGTATATTATTATAGGTAAATGGAGGTGTCTATCTTGATTTTAAATTGGGTTGGAATAATGAGATTAATTATAGCAGCTTTATTAGCAGCTTTAATAGGCTATAATAGAGAAAAATTGAATAAGGCTGCAGGTATTAGAACAAATGTAATTGTTGCTGTTATTTCCTGTGTAATAATGATTTTATCAGTGGAAGTTGCACAATCTGGAAGTTTAGGCAGTGGAGTAGAAGGTGATCCAGCTAGACT
This sequence comes from Bacillota bacterium, assembly GCA_051746665.1. GTDB lineage: Bacteria > Bacillota > Halanaerobiia > Halanaerobiales > Halanaerobiaceae > Halanaerobium. Next base: position 5,515 of record JBNJFG010000093.1, on the reverse strand, counting down.
TGCAGCTCAGGTTGTTAGTGGGATTGGCTTTTTAGGTGCAGGAACTATTATTAAACAGGAAGATAAAATAGAAGGTTTAACCACAGCCGCCAGTCTCTGGGGAGTTGCAGGTCTCGGCCTGGCAGTTGGTTATGGTTTATATGATATTTCTATTGCTGCAGCACTGATTATCTTTATTAGTTTACGGACAGCTCCTTCTGTAAAGAAGAGAATGTAGCATGGTAGTTATTTTAACAGCCTTAACAGCAGCATTATTGACAGCAGCCAACTATTTTCCGAATTTATATATTTTAGCTTGGATTGGGTTTCTGCCTTTTTTATATTATATTTATATAATGAGAGCAGATGAGCTTAACTATAAACTAATATTTTTTAATGGCTGGCATCTTGGTTTTTGGATTTTAGCTTTTACTGCTAATTTTCTATATCATTCAATTAAGTTATATACAGGCGCTTCGTTTTTTTTGATTATAATAATATTAATTTTGCTTTTTTCATTTCTGGCTTTAATATATGCATTTTTTTTCCTGGCATATTTTTATCTTCAGCAAAATTTATTTACTAATAAAAGGTTCAGTCCTTTTTTGTTTGCACTTTGCTGGACTGTAATGGAGATTAGTCGTTATTATTTATTGAGTTTTTTTCCGCTTGCCAATTTATCATATACTCAAACAGAATTTTTAAGCTTTATTCAGCTGGCTGAAATAGGTGGCATCTGGATTTTGAGTTTTATTTTGGTTTTTATTAACTCCTTACTTTTTCAGCTTATTTTTCAAAAGAAACTTAAAAACATTGTTACTATAGTTATCCTATTTTTAGCTATTTTTAGTTTTGCAAATTTTAAAGTACAGCCAGAACAGAAAAATATTAATAATGTAAATGGAGATCGAAATATTGAAATAGGAATTATTACAACTGAAATTGATCAGAATCAAAAATGGACACTGGAACAGTTAAATCAAAATATAGAATTAACTTTAGGAGCAGTCTCGGATTTGAAAAAGGCTGAATTAATTATTGCTCCTGAAACAAATATAACCTTTGATTTTTATGCGAATAGAATTTATAGAAAAGAATTTTTGAAAAAGATAGCTGCAGCAGCCGAAAGTTCAATTCAAATTGGTTCTTTAGCTGGAAGAGATTCAGTTAGCGGTCGCTATAATAGTTCTTTTTTGATTTCAGAGTCGGGAAAAATAATTTCTCGTTATGATAAAAACCATCTTCTTTATTTTGGGGAAACCTATCCTTTTTTGGAATTGTTAAATAGATTTACTCCATATAATTTTTCCTCTCTAAATGCTGGTAAAGAAGAAGTTGTATTTAGAACAAAAAATTTAAAGTGGAAAACAGTAATTTGTTCTGAAATACTTTACCCTTCATATGTTAACCCTGCGGCTGAAGAGGTTGATTTTATAGTAAATCAAACTAATGAAGGCTGGTTTAACAATAGCAGATTATTAAAGAATATAATGTGGCAGGCAGCAGTAATCAGAGCCGTTGAAAATAGGGTTCCGGTTATCAAAACAGGAAATTATTCTTATAATGGAATCATTTATTCCTCAGGAAAATACAAAAAAATTACTTCTGATAAAAATTATCATTTATTAAAATTAAATTAATTTGCTTAAAATGCTTTTCAAATGCTATTTTCTTCTGATATAATTAAAAAAGAAAAGGCTAAAAAGAAACTAATTTAATTTTGTGGAAAAAAATTCTAATATTATAATTTTAGATAAAATAAAATACTTCATTTTAGTGGATATGTTAAAGCGTAAGCTTGATATCCACATTTTTTGTCTCTAAAAACAATTGATAAAAACACTAAATTCGGAGGTGCCTAAATGGCGATTAAGGATGTTAAAAAATTCCCTATCGGAGGAGTCCATCTGCCTGAAAAAAAGGAATTAACTAATGATCAGAAAATAAAAATAATGCCTGATCCCAAAGAAGTGGCTATTCCTCTATCTCAACATATTGGTGCTCCTGCAGAGCCTATAGTGAAAGCTGGGGATAAAGTTAAAAAAGGTGAATGCATAGCAAAACTGCAGGGTAAAATTTCAGCTAATATTCATTCCAGTGTAAATGGATTAATTAAAGGCATTGTAGATAGAAAAAAGCCGGGTCAGGGAAGCTATAAATGTATTTTAATTGAAAAAGATGAACTAAAGGTTAAAGAATCAAAAAGAAAGCAAGTGGATAGAAGTGTATTGCCTGATGTAGAAACTATTAGAGAAAAAGTTGAGGCAGCAGGTGTTATAGGGATGGGAGGAGCAGGATTTCCCACTCATATAAAACTGGCTCCACCTCAAGATATAAATATTGATACAGTAATTATTAATGGTGCAGAGTGTGAGCCTTTCCTAACAGTTGACCATAGATTGTTATTGGAAGAATATGAAGATTTATTTAGAGGTTTAGAATTAATAAAAAAAGCGGTTGGCGCAGCAAAGGGAATAGTTGCCATTGAGCTAAATAAAAAGGATGCAATAGAAAAGCTGCAGCAAAAAGCTAAAGATTGGCCGGGAATTGAAGTTCAAGCTTTAGACACTCGTTATCCACATGGTGCAGAAAAACATTTAATTAAAGCAGTTTTGAATAGAGAAGTTCCTAAAGGTGAGCTTCCAATGGCTGTTAATGTTGTTGTAAATAATGTTCAAACTGCAGTAAAAATTGCTGGAGCAGTAGATTTTGATGAGCCGGTAACTGATCGGGTGATTACTGTGAGTGGAGAGGCGTTAACAAATCCAGCTAATATCAGGGTCCCAATTGGAACTTCTATTAAAGATGTAGTTGAATTTTGCGGTGGACCAAAAGATAAAAAAGATTATCAAATTATAGTTGGAGGTCCAATGACTGGAATAAATGTCGATGATGAAAATATTCCAGTCGTCAAATTAACTTCCGGAATTGTACTTATTACAGCAGAAGAATTTGCTGATAGTGAGACACGTCCCTGTATTCGATGTGGACGGTGTGGGGAAGTATGTCCAATGTATTTAGCTCCCAATAGAATATGTGCCTTTATAAATAATGATTTGCTTCAGCGTTCAGAAGAAGTTGGTTTAATGGATTGTATTGAATGTGGTGCTTGTGCTTATATTTGTCCGTCCAAAAGACCTTTAGTTCGCTGGATTAAAAGAGGAAAGGCAGAGCTTAAAGCAGATGATAATTAGAAGAGGTGGTAATATAAATGGCAAATTTATTTAGGGCAAGCGGGCCCCATATTGAGAGTCCCGAAACTATAGAAACAAATATGTGGAGTGTTGTAATGGCTCTGCTTCCTGCTTTAACAGCAGGTGTCTATTTTTTTGGTTTTTATTCACTTTATTTAGTTTTAGCAAGTGCTTTAAGTGCTGTCATATTTGAAAAACCTTTTGTTGAAAATAAAGCTACCTTTGGTGATGGGAGTTCTTTTTTAGCTGGGACATTACTTGGTTTAACTCTGCCTCCTACTGCTCCCTGGTGGCTGCCTATACTTGGTGGATTTTTAACAGTTGTGATTGGAAAGCATTTGTTTGGTGGTTTAGGGAGTAATATTTTTAATCCAGCTTTAGTAGCTAGAGCAATCCTGCTTTTATCTTATCCAGCTTTAATGATTGATTGGATAAGTCCTGTAGATGGAATTTCTACAGCTACACCACTACAGTTGGGGACAGGATCTTTTAGTTATACAGAATTAATTATCGGTAATATCCCTGGTAGTATTGGGGAAACATCAGCAGTAGCATTAATAATTGGTGGAATTTATCTCTATCTAAAAGATTATATTGATTTAAAAATACCACTTTCTTTTATAGCGGGTGCTTTTGGTGGAGCAATAATTTATGGACAGGATCCTGTTTTTTCAATATTTTCTGGCTCTATTATTTTTGCTGCAATTTATATGGCTACAGATATGGTGACTTCTCCTGTAGCAAAATGGGCGAAAATAATCTATGGATTAATGGGTGGTTTTTTGACAATTTTCATTCGCCGTTATACGCCTTATCCTGAGGGTATAACCTTTGCTATTTTAATTATTAATGGAGCATCATATTTTTTAGATAATGCGTTTGAAGGTCCTCATTTTGGTGAAGTAGAGTCTGTTAAGAAAAAAGTTGCACATTTTAGTGCTATATTTTTAGCAGCTTTATTAATTTTATTTGTTGGCCTAACTTTAATTGATGATGAAAATCCTTACCCTGGAAATTTAACATATAGTCATCTTAAAGCAAGTGTCCCAGCGGCAGAAAAATTTGAAATTATTGAAAGAGATGATAATGATATATTATTTGCAGCTCGCACAGAAAAAGAAATTATTCAGGAGCTTGTTTACATATCTCGTAATGGTTTCGAAGATCCAATAGAGATTCTACTTATAATGACACCTGATGGAAGCATAGAAGATATAAAAATTATTTATGAAAGTGAATCTCCAACTTTAGGGGCGAGAATTAAAGATCAAAAGTTTCTAGATCAATTTAAAAACTTTAATATTCAAGATGCTGACCAGGTAATGGCTGAGGCTGATATGATTAGTGGAGCAACTTATTCTTCTCAGACAGTTGCTCGAGCTGTAGAGGCTGGATTTAAGCTATTAATTGCTGATCAAGAATCTGGTCTGCAGGATGGAGTTTATCAAGGCCAGGCTGAAGGTGCTCAAGGAGAAATTGTAGTAGAAATAAAAGTAGAAAATGGAGATATAGTTGATCTGAAAATTTTAGCAGAACAGGAAACTGAACATTTAGCTCAGCCAGCTTATAAAAAATTAGAAACACAGCTTTTAAAAAAACAAAGTGCTGATTTAGATGCAGTATCTGGTGTAACATATACCAGTGAAGCCTTTATGGAAGCAGTTCAGAAGGCGATAGATAAAGCTTCTCCAACATCAAATGATAAAGCTGTTTTTGAAGATGGAGAATATCAGGGTTCAGCTCAAGGACATGTAGGTGAAATTGAGTTAAAAGTAATTGTCGAAGCTGGTAAAATTGCTGAGATTGAAGTACTGGCTCAAAATGAGACCGCAGGTCTTGGAGATAAGGCAATAGATGAGACTAAAGCAGCAATTATAGAAAACCAGAGTTTGGAAGTGGATGCTGTCTCAGGTGCTACTAATTCTTCTGTAGGAACAGTTAATGCAGTTCAAAATGCTTTAGATAATGGTTCTGGAGGAGATGAAGAAGCTGCATCAGAGAGCAAAGATCAAGAAACAGATACAGATTCTTCTGCTACTGAGTGGGAAGAAGATGAAGCAGAACCAGAAGACGAATCAGAAACCACAGAAGAATCCGCTGATGAAAGAGCAGCTGAAGCTGAAAGTGAAGAAGCTGCATTTGATGCTGATTTCTTAAATCTCTCTGAACTTGATGTAGAAGATGGAGAGTACAGAGGCTCAGGAGAAGGACACTGGACTGATATTGAAGTCAGCGTCCTGGTCGAAAATAATGAGCTGCAGGAGATCAGAATAGTATCCCAGGAAGAAAGTCCGGGTCTTGGAGATACGGCAATGGCAGACTTAACTGAAAGCTTAATTTCC
>JBNJFG010000092.1:0-7160 GCA_051746665.1 Bacillota bacterium | reverse complement strand
CTTAAAGCAGGAGAAACTAATTTGAGTTCTGCTGACTTTAAAGAGATAAACCTACCTGCCGCTGTTAAAAATCAGAATATTAGGGAAGTTAAAGCTCTCCACAAACTATTCTTAAAATCTGGTTCTGATAAAGATAATATCGAATTCAAAGCTAACCAGCCTATTTGCTATAATAATCAAAATTATACGATTGATCATCATATAATCTCAATTCCTTTTTATACTACTAAATGTCAGCGCTTTGCCTTCCCTGTTAAGCAGACTGAAAGATTTGAAAAGCTGCAGCAGCATATTGATAGTGGCTGCAAATTGGGTAAAGCCTGTCTTTTCTACAAAAGAGGTAAATGGTATTTTGCTGTAACAATTAAAATTGCAGCTAAAAAAACCAATAATTCTAATCTAATGGGAATTGATATAGGCCTTCGCCAATTAGCGGTTGCCAGTGTTAAAAATTCTCAAGGCAAAGAAATTAATCGCCAATTCCACAATGGTAAACAGGCAGGTTTTATCCGCAAAAAGTATCGTATGTTAAGAAGAAAACTGGGTCAATCTAAAAAAGTTAAAGCTATTAAAAATATTAATGACAAAGAGCAGAGATGGATGACTGATTTAAACCATAAAATTAGCCGCCAGCTTATTAATCTTGCTGTGCAGGAGCAAGTTGGGACTATAATTATGGAGAATTTAGAGAATATCCGTAATACTGCTAAGAGTCTTAATAGAGCAGATAGAAACATCCACAGCTGGACTTTTTATCAACTTCAACAATTTATTGAATACAAGGCTGAATTAGCTGGGATTAAGGTAGAATACATTAACCCTAAATATACTTCCCAGAGTTGTTCTAAATGCAACAAAGTTAAAAAATCTAACCGCAAAGCTAATCTATACTCTTGCGAGTGTGGTAATCATATCCACGCTGATTTAAATGCAAGTCGTAATATAGCTAATAAATATTTAGAACAACAATCTGCTTAGATGGTAATAGTCTAAGTGCCTGAGTGCCTATATTAGCATAATGCTAGGATTATACTACTGAAATGTATAGTCGGCTATCTCAGGAGGGCTGATGACACAGCCTAAAGTTTGCGTCGCACTTGCCTACCAGAAATGGACTGGCATTTAATCAGCATACAACCTCGTGACGGTCTCAATGGCCTAATACCGAAACTATCATTGCATAATACAAAGGAGATTTTCGGTAAAAGTTCCTTTAAGGAATCCTCGTTTGTGAGCATTGCGAACGGGCGGGGAGGATGTCAATTTATTGTACACTATTTATAATAAGTTAGATATTATGTTAACACAAGGAACTTAAAATTTAAAACAATTAATAAAAAGAAAACTCTTCAAGATCTTTATCTCACTTTAGTAAAAAACTTTAGAGCTGGCCAATAAACATTTGAACTGTAAAGGAAACTATTACAACCAGTGAAGAAATTATAAAACCATGAAATAATGGTTTTATACCAGAATCAGATACTTCATTAAAGTTAGTGGTTAGTCCAATTGCACCTAAAGCCATGACCATCATGAATTTAGAAATTGATGCAATGTTACTGCTTAAATCTGCTGAAATAATACCTGTACTTTTAACTGCAACCATTACTAAAAACAAAAGAATAAAATAAGGAAAAATATTTCTGATACTTACTTTTTCATCCTGCTCACTTTCTTTGATCCCTAGTCTTCTATTTTCCCTGGCATTTATAATAGAAAAAATCATTACGATTGGAACAATTGATAAAGTTCTTGTTAATTTAACAATTACAGCAAAAGAACCTGCCGCATCAGAAAAAGCATAACCTGCTGCAACTACTGATGATGTATCATTAACCGCTGTCCCAGCCCAGAGTCCAAAACCAAGATCACTCATCCCTAAATATCTACCGGCTATAGGAAAAAGAATAACCATTAAGATATCAAATATAAAAGTTGCTGATATTGCATAAGCTATATCACTGTTTTCTGCCTCAATTGTTGGAGCAACTGCTGCTATTGCAGAACCTCCACAGACACCTGTACCTGCAGAAATTAAACTTGATAATTTCCAATTCATATTAAATAAACGACCTACTAAATAACCACCACCAAAAGCAGTCATTAAAGTAAACGTCATAACAATTAAAGAATAACCTCCAACTGATAACACTTGAGAAAAACTTAAAGTAAGGCCCATAAGTACAATTCCTGTTTTTAGAATTTTTTTCGATACAAATTTTATACCTTTGTTGAAAATATAAACTTCTTTAATTATGGGATTTAATAACATCCCTAAAATAAGTGCAAAAACACTGGCACTAATAATATGCATGGGTATGTAAGTACTTACTGCCTTAGCAGTTAAAGCGAGTAAAATTGTAAGGATGATACCTGCTAAGTAATCTTTTATTTTTATCATTTTATCTCCTCCTTATTGATTTCAATCTTGATTTTATTATAATTTAACGATAAAATAAAATTATAATATTTTATAAATCAATAAATTTAAATTATAGGTGATAAAATGAAAGTCTGCTCGCAAACCTTGTGGGCTGCCCTGAGGAGGATCAAAAAATGATAGATTTTAGACATCAGACTTTTCTGCAGCTCTGCAGAATCAAAAATTATACAAAAACCGCAAAAAAACTTCATATAACCCAGCCAGCTGTAAGTCAGCATATTAAACACTTGGAAGAATATTATCAAGTCAAATTAGTCAATTACAGCGGCAAGAGTCTAGAAATTACTGAAGCAGGTAAAAAGCTTTATAAATATACAGAAAGAATGATAGCCGATAGTAAAGAAATTAATAAGACTATTAAAGATAAATCAGCTATTAAAAATATCAAATTTGGCGCAACTCTTTCCATTGGTGAGTTTGTAATGCCAGATATTTTAAATAGATTTATGGCAGAGAATCCTGGGATTAATTTTGATATGCTGGTTGAAAACACAGAAAATCTGCTTCATAAATTAAAAAAAGGTGAAATCAATTTTGCAATTTTGGAAGGTTTTTTTGACAAATCAAAATTTGGCTATCAAATTTTCAGCAAAGAAAAATTTATTGGAATCTGCTCAACAAGTTCTGAATATACAAATCAAAAAGTTAAACTTGAAGACTTATTAGATGCCAGATTAATTTTAAGAGAAAATGGATCCGGCACCCGTGAAATCTTAGAGCAAATTCTTTATACCAATAATTTAAGTGAAAATAGTTTTAAAAGCACAATAGAAATTGGTAATTTAAATGCCATCAAAACTTTGGTTGCCCAAAATAAAGGAATTTCTTTTATGTATCAAGCAGCCGCCCAAGAATATTTAGAAAAAGATCAGATTACAGCTTTAAAAATCAAAGATTTTAATATTAAAAGAGAGTTTAACTTTGTTTATTTAAAAGATAGTGTTTTTGAAGACCAATACAATAAATATTTTAAATTATTTAAAAAAATAAGAGAATAGTAAACTAAAACTGCTCTGAAAAGTTTTCCACTTAACAGAGCAGCTTAATGTTTTATATATTCTCGTAAAAATTACAACTTTTTTCTATAAATATTCTGCTAATTTGTCACTTAAAGTAAGTAACTCCTCTTTTTGCTTCAGCCCTTCTATAAATCTTTTCGGAATCTCAGAAAATCCAAGCTGAGCCCCAATTAAAGCACCAGTCAGCATAGTTCTTACCTGATTTTGGCCGCCGCCATTTAAAGCATGCAGCACTCCAGCTTCAAAATCATCTTTAAATCTTGCCGATAGATAATAAACTGCTGGCAGCATATGATAAATTGCACAGGGCATTCCGTAAACTACAGCAGCTTTCCAAGCTGGTTCAATAACTATATCTTCATCTGCAGCTGCACGAGCCATATAGGACGGAGAAAGCAGCCCATCAGGAGAAGCAAAGAGTCCCTCCCCGTAAAGATCTGATTCTTTAACAGCATTATTTTTTGCAGGTGGATTTAAATTATCAGATGTTACTTTATGAAAGGGTAATTTACCCTGATCTACAGCCTGCATTAATTTAGTAGAAATTTCTGAATCAAGGCTTTCACCCTGAATTAAAAGTGCAAGTACTGAGCTATAGGCCACTGTTAAAGAACCAATTAAATTATCTGATTGTGTTAACGCAGTATTTGCAGTTATTTTCAAACTTAAAGACTCAAGATCATCTGAATAAAAAATCGCCTGAGCAATATTTCTTTCAATTGCCTCAGTTGTATCTGCATTACCAGCTACCTGATCCCATGGTAATTTTTTTTCAACTCTGGCCCTCCAGAGATGCCTCATTGACTGACTTGTATATCCACCAGGACCAGCCATTGCCTCCCCTGATATTTTAGGCAAAAAGTCCTGATCCATCATTTTGCAGAAAGCATCCTGATTATAACCTTTATTCTCAATTAGATGCTGAGCCATCATTTTTAGTAAAATTCCTGACTGAGATATTTCTCCAGCCTCCAGACCAGCGTGATATCTATCATCTTTTGGCTCTGTATAATCATCTATCCAATTTCCATATTCCTTATGCATCTCTTCTAAATCATAATACCAGTGGGGACCAACACCAAGAGCTTCACCAACAAAAGCACCCATCAATGCACCTTTAGCTCTATCTTTTTTATTTTTTCCCATAATTTACCCCCTCAAATCCAACTTACCGATATCTAATTCATTAACCTATTTTATTTTTCTTAATAAGTTTTTGTTTTAAATCAAATAATTCATCTGATAAATCAACTTTCATAATATGAGGATATGTTAACCTTTTATATTCTTCTCCCAGACTATCTTTTTCTTTTTCTGCATATTCTTTAATTTCCTTTACTGATGGAGAATCATAAACAAGTACCCCATTTTTAAAAATTGGCTGCATCATTTCCCTAAGCTGATAACTGCCGCTTTTAAGTGTTGTAGTTTTCCAGGTATCTCTTGCATCAAAAAGAGTTAAAGTTTCATTTTCACTAATATTTTCTTTGGTAAGAGCAATTAAATCTGCTCTAATCTCTTCTGTATCTTTATCATAAACACGAATTAATTTTTTATTACCGGGATTGGTCATTTTTTCAATATTATCAGAAAGTTTTATTTTGGGTTGATCATTATACTCACTCATCTTATAAACTGCTCCAAAAGCGGGACAATCATAAGAAGTAATAAGTTTGGTTCCAACTCCATATAAATCAATCTCAGCTCCCTGTAAATTAAGTGAGCTAATAATATTTTCGTCAAGATTATTAGAAGCAACTATCACAGCATCTTCAAAACCTGCTTGATCCAGCATTTTTCTTGCTTCTTTAGAGAGATAGGCTAAATCCCCACTATCTAATCTAATTCCAAAAAGATTAGATTCAATCCCTTGCTCTTTCATTTCTTCAAAAACTTTAATAGCTTTAGGGACACCAGACTTTAAAGTATCATAAGTATCTACAAGTAGTATAGCACTATTAGGAAAATTTTCAGCATAAGTACGAAAAGCTTCTAATTCACTTTCAAAACTCATTACCCAGCTGTGGGCATGAGTTCCACTTACATTAACTCCAAATTTCTTACCTGTCAAAACATTGGAGCTACCAGCACAGCCACCAATTACAGCAGCACGGGCTCCATAGATGCCTGCATCCGGACCATGAGCACGGCGAAGACCAAACTCCAGTACATCTTTTCCCTGAGCTGCCTCAGTGATCCTGGCTGCCTTAGTAGCAATTAATGACTGGTGATTAATAAAATTTAAAAGTGGAGTTTCTAATAGTTGAGCCTGTAAAATAGGAGCTTCCACTTTTAGCAGTGGCTCTTTTGGAAAAACAACACTACCCTCCGGAACTGAATAGATATCACCCGTAAATTCAAAATTTCTTAAATAATCTAAAAAATTATCGTTAAAACCTTGAGTTTTTAAATAAGAAATATCATCTTCTTTAAATTTTAAGTTTTCTATAAATTCAATAATTTGCTCTAAACCTGCATAAATGGCATAACCATTATTACTGGGGTTTTCTCTATAAAAAAGATCAAAAACTGCCTTTTCAGTTTTGCCTTTCTGACAGTAACCCTGGGCCATAGTTAATTGATAAAAATCAGTTAAAAGACTTAAATCTCTCATTATTATAAACACCAACCTTATTTTATTTATTGTCTGTTTATAAAATTTTAACATTTCAGATTAATTAAAACAAGTAATTTTGTACTATGTATTTCTAAACCTTTACTAATATTTCTAATTTTTTTATAATTATAGTAACTATTATGAATTAAAAGTGGAGTCTAATTTTATTCAACTCCTATTAACTACTCAAACTCCGCATATTAGTTTTTCTTTTACAAATGCGGAGTTTGAGTAGTGATAATTAAATTAAATTCAATTTTTTACTGATTACTGTACCGCTATCTCACCGGTAACTTCACTGTCTTCAGTAATCTCTGCTGAATCCTGATATTCTTCACTGGCAAAATAAATATTACCCTCAACTGCTGCATCATAGAGGTTAAAACCATCTGCCTCTACAATAATATCCCCTGCAAAAACACCGGCCTGAAATCTTGTGTTCGGACTTTTAATAACCATCTCTGGTGCAGTAATTTTATATCTATCAGTTACATTGCGGTCATCATCCTGCGCATAGGCTGCTATTTTGCGATAAACATCATTTTCTGAGTCACCACCATTATAAAATGTACCTTCAACTACTAATTCTTCTTCGAAAGTTAAATCATTTAAGGTAGCAATTATCCAGGTTCCATCAGCACTAATAGCTTCTCTAAATGCTTCTTCTTCATTTACTATAGAAGCAGTGGTTACTGTATCCGCCGTTTCCTGCTCATTTTCATCTGTTACATTACCTCCACAAGCTGCCAGTAGAAAAAGAGAGAGAACAACAATTGTTATTAAAGTAAATTTTTTTCTCATTCTAATGTTCCTCCTATTTGATTAATTTTCATAATTAAAGTAGGCAACAACCTGATTTAAATCAAGTATATTGCTATCATTTAGTGCTGCCTTTTCTTGATCCACCATGTCTATCAATGCCATTATAAGTTCCTCAATTTAACTCAAGTACTCATTAGCTCTTAGGGCCGCTCTAGCACCTTCTGCTGCAGAAATAATTATCTGTTTATCCTTAATATTAGTTATATCACCAGCAGCAAAAATGCCTTTAATACTGGTCTGATTATCTTCGTCGATAATA
>JBNJFG010000091.1:0-7341 GCA_051746665.1 Bacillota bacterium | reverse complement strand
TATGAAAATGGCTCATAATGCTGGAATCACAGGCATTTTAGTTTTAAGCGGAGAAAGCAAAAGAGAAGACTTAAAAAATCTGGGCGCCGGGCAAAATTATTTTGATTATGTTTTTGAAGATATCGCTGAAATTATAAGTGCTTTATAATAAATAGATTAATAAAAAAGGATAAAAAAGCACTCTTTAAAATATATTGAGCTATTTTTATCCTTTTTTATTTTATTTAATTAATCATTTAAATATCTATAAATTGTTGCTTCTGATGTATGTAATTTTTTTGCTACTTTAGAAACAGAGTTTTTCAGCAGAAAGACTCCTTTATCATCTAATTTATTAGTTATTTCCTTTTTCTCATCAGCAGTCATCCTTGCTGGTGGAATGGAAGAATTGCCTATTGAATTTTCAATCATAGAATCAATTAATTCCTCAATTGAAGAAGTGAATTTTTCCGAAAATTCCTGATTGTTATTTTTTTCCTCAATATTTTGATCATTACCAATAAACGAATTCAAAAGATCTCTTGCTTCAATATATTTACTCACATCTATATTTATACAGAGCATTCCTTTAACTTCTCCCTGCTCCTTAATAAAATAGGTTGATGATTTAAGCTCTTTGCCATCATATGTTTTACCTGTATAATTAGTTAAATAATCACTTTCCAGTTTTTCCTGATCTTTCAAAACATTTAAAGCTAAATCAGTTAAAGAATCATTAACTTTTCTCCCACTAATATGTCCATTTTCAATTGCAATAATTGAGTTCTCAAAATCATTAACATCATGAAGTACTACCTCACAATTTTCCCCTAAAACCTCTGCTAAAAACTCTACTATTACTTTATATCTATCTAATACTCTATTCTCCACTATTCTTCCCCCTCTAAAAATTTGTAATAAAAAATTATTGCTATAAAAACTTAATATTATAATACCTATTCATTATTGCTTTGTCAAAATTTTATTGCCCTAAAGCATTTATATAATTAAATTTGGATATCTCCTATCAATTTCTGACAGGAGATATCTTTTATCTAAATTATTATTTTTTGTTTTAAAATTAACCAATCCCGCCAAATAAAACACCTAATACTAGTACTAAGAGAGCTACTGAAGTGAATATGTATTTTGCATAAGGCTCCCATATTTTCCAGAGAGGTCTTGAAGAACCTTCATTAATTGCTTCTCTAGCATTACCAATTCCATATATCCAAAAGAAAATAACTGCAGAAAGTACTGCTCCTAATGGAACCAGATAAATAGTTACTGTATCAGCAAAGTTACCAAAACGCTCCATACTCAAATCTAAGGGTAAACCAACCAAAAAAGTTCCTAATCCAACTATTAAAACACTCTTTTTTCTACTAATATTTAAGCGATCTATTAGAGCCTCAACCGGAACCTCCATCAGGTTAATAGCAGAAGATAAACCGGCAAAAATTATACTTAAGAAAAATATAACACTGAAAATATAACCTCCTGGCATCTGCTGAAATACTTTAGGAATAGTGATAAAAAGCAGTGGTGGTCCTGCCTGCGGATCAAGTCCAAAAGCAAATACAGCTGGGATAATAACAAAGGCAGCTAAAAGTGAGGCCATTGTATTAAAAGTTGCTGTTTGAAAAGCTGAAGTCGGAATATCAGAATCTTTATCTAAATAACTCCCGTAGACCAGCATTGCTGCACCTCCCAATGATACGGTAAAGAAGGATTGGCCAAGAGCCATTACCCAGGTTATTGGATTTTTTAATTTAGACCAATCAGGAACCAGTAAAAATTCAAGTCCTTCTTTAGCACCTGGTAAAGTTAAAGAACGAAATAAAAGAATAATTAAAAGCAAAAATAAAGCAGGCATCATTATTTTATTCATTTTTTCGATCCCATCTTTAATTCCAAGACGAACAATTAATAGGGTTAAGATAACTGCTAAACCATGCCAAAAGATTGATTGTGGATTGCCGGCAAAACTGCCAAAATAAGCCGGTAGATTCTCAATACCTGCAAAAGAATTAGTTACAGATAAAGTGAAATATTTTAAAATCCAGCCCACTACAATTGAATAAAAAATAAATACACCTGTTACACCTAAAACAGGCAGAATACCAAACTTACTGCCAAAACTCATTCCTTTTTCTTCAAAAACATTTTCGTAAGCACTGATTGCTCCTGTTTCCTGATCTCTACCAAAAGCAAACTCCTCCATAAGTCCTGTCCAGCCTAAAGTAAAAACAAATAACAAATAAGGAACTAAAAATGCTGCTCCCCCATAAGCACCTAAACGCCAGGGAAACATCCAAATATTACCGAGACCAATTGCTGCACCAACACAGGCTAAAATAAAGCCCATTTTACTGTCCCATTTTTCTCTTTCCTTCATTAGTTTCCTCTCCTCAATTTGAATTGTAGAAGTTAATTAAATAGCTAATATAGAGAATAAATTCATTCTTTTTTATTTTTTCTGATTATTTGGATTATTTTTTATTCCAGAAAACCGGTAATCAGCCGGCTTTCTGGAATTGTTTTGTTTAAAAAATTTATCTTAAACAGATCTGCAAATTAAAACAGTCTTTCTTTATTCATCCAGCGGTTTAAGACTAGCCTGGAAGTGTCTTAAAATATCAGGTTCCCAGGTAATTTCATATCCTTCTACTTGCTCTGCTTTTTCTTTAATCGCAATTAAGGCATCTGCCATTACATCAATATGTGCCTGAGTATAAACTCTTCTTGGAATAGCTAATCTAGTAAATTCAAAATCTGCCTCTAACTGTTCTCCCGTATCCGGATCATTGCCGAGCATATATGAGCCAATATCACAGGTTCTAATTCCAGCTTCCTTATATAATTCAACAGCTAAAGCCTGACCAGGAAATTCATGGTAAGGAATGTGGGGCAGCATATCTTTAGCATCAACAAAAATACCATGGCCTCCTGCAGGGGACTGATAAGTAATTCCCGCTTCATCTAATCTTCCAGCAAGATACTGAATCTGCCCAATTCGATATTCTAAATAATCTTCATTTAGGCCTTCTCTGAGTCCAATTGCCAGACTTTCTAAATCTCTTCCTGACAGACCTCCATATGTTAAGAACCCTTCAAAAGAAATAGTTCTTGCTTTTAACTTTTGGAATAATTCTTCATCATTTTTTATTCCAAGTAATCCACCCATGTTGACAATGGTGTCTTTTTTAGCACTCATGGTAAAAGTATCAGCATAACTAAACATCTCTTTAACAATCTCTTTAATACTTTTATCTTCAAAACCTTCTTCACGCTGTTTAATAAAATAAGCATTTTCTGCATAACGAGCTGCATCAATATTGAGTGGTATATCATATTTTTTACAAAGCTCTGCAGTTTCTTTAATATTCTGCATTGAGACAGGCTGACCACCAGCAGAGTTATTGGTAATTGTCATCACAATTACTCCAATGTTCTCACGACCATGTTCTTTTATTAATCTTTCCAGTTTTTCAACATCCATATTACCCTTAAATGGTACTCTTTTAGTCGGATCTCCTGCTGCAGGTACAACACAATCAATAGCTCGGGCTCCAGATAATTCTACATGAGCTCTGGTAGTATCAAAGTGCATATTAGAGATTGAATATTTTCCTTCACCAAGTAAAACCGGGAATAATACCTTTTCGGCCGCTCTTCCCTGATGAACAGGCTGAATATACTCATAATCAAAAATTTCTTTTGCTGTATCTAATAATTTAAAATAACTGGAACCTCCTGCATAAGCTTCATCACCTCTCATCACACCTGCCCACTGTTCCTGACTCATAGCATTAGTCCCACTGTCAGTAAGCAAATCTATGTATACATCCTCACTTCTGAGATTAAATAGATTATAATCTGCTTCTTCAATTTTTTCTTCTCTTTCTTCCCTGGTCAACATTTTTATCGGTTCAACCATCTTAATTCTAAAAGGTTCAGCTACATATTCTTTATTCAATTTAAACTCCTCCTATTTTTTTGCTTTAAATAAATCAAAAAGAAATGATTATTCAGAAAATAAATTACTCAAAAGCAATAACTTCAATTTCAACTAAAGAATCTTTTGGAAGCTTACTTACTTCAACACAGGCTCGTGCTGGTGGAATATCTGAAAAATAATCTTTATATATATCATTTACTTTAGAAAAATTATTAAGGTCACTTAGAAAAATTGTGGCTTTAATAACCTGATCAAAGTTGGAACCAGCTTCTTTTAATACATATTTAAGATTTTCCATCACCTGAACAGTCTGCTTTTCAATGTCTTCTTCTACCATTTCTGAAGTTTCTGGATCAATTGGAATCTGGCCTGAGGTAAAAATTAAATCCCCTTTTTTAATCGCCTGAGAATAGGCACCAATTGCTGCTGGTGCTTCTTTACTTACAATTTGTTTTTTCATTTGAAAATGCCTCCCCATTAGTTAATAATTTTTTAGATTAATAATAATTATTTTTTATTATGATAATAACTTATTATTATAATAACAATTTATTATAACTATGTCAATACTTTTTTATAAGATTTTGAAAATTAATTTCATTTTTATGATTTTGCACATTTTTAGCACACATAAAAAAAGAGACTCCCCTTTTAACCCAAAGGAAGTCTCAATAAACTGCTAATTATATGATTGTATTCTATCTTCTATTAACTCTACTCTCCCGAAGCCTTTTTATCCTGGAAATCGCGGACAAAAATCATATTTTCCATTTCTTCAACTGCCCGATCTAACTGATTATCACTGCCATCTTCTTCCTGAGCAGCTTCCAGGTCTAATTCAACTTTAATATCAGGCTCAACACCCTTTTCGTGAATATAATTTCCATCAGGAGTATAATAACGAGCAGTAGTTAAACTAACTGCAGATCCATCTTTTAATGGTACTACAGATTGAACAACACCCTTGCCAAAGGTTGTTGTCCCCATTAGCTTACCCCGATCATAATCCTGAACAGCTCCAGCAACAATTTCCGAACCGCTGGCAGAACCTTTATTAATTAAAATAATTAAAGGGATCTCAGTATCAGCCTCAACATCCTCATTAACTTCTAATACTCTTTCAGTTTCATCTTTTTGTCTCACAGATACAATAACACCTTCATCTAAGAAAGCTGAAGAAACATCAACTGCCTCATCAAGCAGTCCACCCGGATTATTTCTTAAATCAAGTATAATTCCACGGGCTCCCTGATCTTTTAAATCCTTGACAGCTGTGCTTACCTTTGTTCCCACATCTTCTATAAACTGAGAAAGACTAATATAACCGATGTCATCTGTCTTCATCTCTGTTTCTACATAGGGCACTTCTATGTCCTCACGGGTTACTTCTACCTCAAAAGGATCTTCATCACCACGATCAATAGTCAGTGTTACATCTGTTCCTTCTTCACCTCGCATCATATCTACTGCCTTCATCTGTGACATATCTGATGTATCTTCACCATCAATTGCAGTAATTATATCTCCCGCTCTCAAATCTGCTTTTTCTCCGGGAGTATTTTTAATCGGAGAAACAATTGTCAGTTTATTATCTCTCATAGTAATTACAATTCCAATTCCACCATACTGACCTTCATATTCCTCTTGCATTTCTTCATATTCTGAAGGAGACATAAAATATGAGTAGCGGTCCACTTCATTTAACATGCCTTCTATAGCACCCTCAATTAAAGTTTCAAATTCAACATCCTCAACATAATAATTCTGCAGCAAAAACATTACATCCTGAAAAGCATCTGCCTTAGTGTAATCTCCTTCCTGCTCTGATTCCTGTGGAATCTCTTCTTCTAAAGTTCCCTCCTGTGCAGATACTGTAAAGGCAAAAGTCAGAACCAGTAAAAGTGTTAAGATAAATATCCCATAATCATTAGTTAATTTTTCTCTAAGTTTATTCATTTAATCTGCCACCTACTTTCTTCAAATCTTTAAATTTAAGTTCTACTTTTAAAACTAAGCTTTAGCTGAGATCAACTGCTTAAAACTTTAGTGAGCGATTTCTGTAAAGCCTTCTCCCAGTACTTCATGAACATTACTGATAATTACAAATGCATCTTTATCTATTTCTGCTACTGCTTTTTTAAGCTCTGAAATTTCTGATCTAGAAATAACACAGAGCAGGACCTGTTTTCTGTCACCTGTATAACCACCCTTTGCCTCAAATTCGGTGATGCCGCGGTTTAAATCATCAACGACCATCTGATTAATCTGCTCAGCCTTATCAGAAATAATCAAGACACCTTTTTTGAAATTCAAACCCTCCTGAACAACATCTATAGTCTGTGAGGTGATAAATATTGTGACAGCTGCATAAAGAGCAACTTCTAAATTGAAAAATATTCCGGCCAACGCAACAACAACACCATCAGCAATCAATAGGCCCTCACCAACAGTAATCCCCGTAAAATAATTGATCAGTGAAGCAATCATATCTGTACCACCGGTGGTTCCGCGGGATCGGAAAACAATACCCAGACCAATACCACCGACTACTCCTCCATAAATTGAAGCAAGCAGCAGATCATCTGTCAGTGCAGTCATATGAGGCTGCAGCAGATCGGTAAAGACTGATAGCGAAATTATACCATAAATGGTACGCATCCCAAAACTGATACCCATAATCTTTAAACCGGCCAGAAAGAGTGGAATATTAATTATTAACATTGTTATTCCGATTGGAAAAGATGTTATATAATAAATAACGGTTGCCAGTCCACTTACTCCACCCGCTGCAATTCGATTTGGAACTAGAAAAACCGTTAAAGCCAGGGCAATCAAAAATGACCCTGCTGTTATTCCCAAATAATCAATAAAAATTCTTTTTTTCAAATTATCTCCCCCCTTATAAACTTATCTCCTTATTGAAAATTTAATTTGATTTAATGGTTGTATAATTAATTATAATCCAATTTTATAGAACAGGCAGTAAATAATCGTCAGCTTTAAGTTTATTGAAAATATTTAGATTTAACCACTAAATAAATAAATTTAGGTAAAGACAGCATACGGCCAAAACGAGAGGGCTCCTGCAGCAGTCTGTAAAACCACTCTAAAGCTGCCTTCTGCATCCAGAGAGGCGCCCTATTGACCTCACCGGCCAGCACATCAAAACTGCCGCCGACAGTAACAGCTGCTCCCACCTTCAGCTTTTCTAAATTGCTGTCCAAAAATTTCTCCTGTAGTGGAACTCCCATTCCCACCAGCAGCAGATCAATTTTTTGAGCATTAATCTCTGCGATCACTTGTTGCTGACTTTCGCGGTCTAAATAACCGTGATGATAACCGGAAATATTTAAATCAGGATAACTCTCTTTTAAATTAGCAGCAGCCTGATCAACAATTCC
>JBNJFG010000090.1:0-7555 GCA_051746665.1 Bacillota bacterium | reverse complement strand
CTAACCATTACAGCCATTTCGTAACGAGTCATTGACTGCTCACCTTTGTACTCACCATCTGGATATCCTTCAACGACACCAGCAGCGACTAACTTGTTAATAGCATTATATGACCAGTGATCAGCAGGTACGTCTGAGAATGAACCATGTCCTGCACCAAAAGCTGGCATAGCTAATGCTACGACTAACATTAAAGCAATTGTAATTGTAAGTTTTTTCATTATTAAAATCCCCCTTGATTGTTTGTAATGTTTCTTTTTTTTCATATATAAGTTCTAATAACCTATACAATCATAGAGGACATCCGAGCGAGTTTCCTAGTTTCCTCTTCATCTGTCCAATCGATGTAAATATAAGCATTGTAGAACTCTTATAACTCTACAGCTCCGCAGCTTCGGGGGGCACCTCCTTTCCACCGCATTTTAGCTTTGAGTTAATAAGCATTATTTGACTTTCAATTTACAAATTAAATTATAACAGTTTTTTAAGCTAACTGTCAAACCTAAATTTAATCTTTTACCTCAAATCCTATTGTAAGGGGTTTAATCCTTTTTGTCAAGTTTTTCGAGATATTTTTCACCAATAATTAGGGCTGCATAGTCATCTAACGGCTTTTTAAGCTTCCAGCTGACAACTTTTCGCAGCAGTTTTTCGTAATTAGACATTGGTTTTTCCTTCAAATAACGGGCCTGAGCCTCTTCAGTAGTAAATTCTTCTTCAACTAAGCTAATTTTCTTATTTTTAAAATTATTTTTAATGAGCTCAATAATTTTTTCAGCTCCGGTACCATTACCAATTATAATTTCTTCAATCTGATAAATCTCAAAAATTTCTTTTAAATGATCAAGCAGCTCATCTATTTTAACAATTGTTTTTTCTTGTTCCTGGGCCTGATAATCTAAAACCGCTGTACCAACCTTATCACTGCCGGGATCTAATGCAAGTAAGTAATTATTCATTATTTGACCCCACAGCAGTCGGTACTTCAAGCTCAAAATCAAGATTATCGCTCAATCTATCTTCCCGCCAGATATCAGTAGCTGCATAAACTTTTACCTTAACCTCAGCTTCACTGGAGCGGACTCTGTTAACTAAATCATAGAATTGGCTAAAGTTAATTGAGCCAACCTGGCCTGAATTATCAGGTAATAGACCCTGATTAATTGCCTTTTCGTTCACATTTTGTAATAAAGCTTCCAGTTCAGCTTCAATTTCTTCACTGCTTTGATCAGAACTAATTACACGGCTGCTGATCAGAGCATCTTTTTCGAAAACCACAAAGTCCTCATAGAGCTGGAAGTTAGAATAAAGCCAGTCATTTTTAGGTACATTAACTCTGGATACTAAAGAAACAATAACTCGACTGCCCTGATCCATATTATATAAAATGCGGGCAGCATTTAAAATATCTTCTGTCTGCAGACGCAGAGCCATTCCGGTCTCTTCATTAACCTGAATCTCCTGATTTAAAGCAACCTGATTTGCCTGCTGCAGATATTCATTTAAAGCAGAAATTGTTTCCTGCTCACTGCGGCCACCTTCTAAAACATCACTGTAGATGACATCACCTTTCTGGTAGATTATATCCTCACCCATATAATAAATCACACCAGCCTGCAGCTGATTTGCTACCTCTCTTAAATCATCATAATCAGCTTCTAAGTCAGCAATTTGTCCTTCTAATTCAGAAACCTGAGTTTCTAAATCTTCTCTCTGTGAGCTTAGATCAGCCACTCGATTCTGCAGCTCATCTCTATTTTCAGCCAGCTCTTTTAATTCGTTTTCTACAGTTTGCAGCTCCTGATCCTTAGCTTCAATTTCTTTTTCTTTTTCAGTAATCTCATTTTCCTTAGCAGCTATTTCTTCTTCTCTAGCTTCAATGTCCTGCTGCAGTTTGGATAATTCCTGATCTCTTTCAGCTAATTTTTGATCTCTTTCTGATAACTGCTGATCCCTTTCGGCAAGCTGTTGATTTAATCGCTCTAATCTATTTAAGACATCATTAATATTAAAGAGAGCATTTCTTAACTCCGAATATACTCCCAGCAAAATAGTTATAGAGAGTACAGCGATTAAAACACCGGTTAAAATTGTAATAATTATCGACGAATAACGGGGGCGGAGACCAAATAAAGAAACTCGCTTTTTACCCATTTTCATACCAATTTTATCACCAATAAAGGCTATTAAACCACTTAAAATCACTAAAGATATTATAATAACAAATGCGTTAA
Organism: Bacillota bacterium; assembly: GCA_051746665.1. GTDB lineage: Bacteria > Bacillota > Halanaerobiia > Halanaerobiales > Halanaerobiaceae > Halanaerobium. The sequence goes on along the minus strand of JBNJFG010000090.1, from coordinate 5,321 downwards.
TAATCTCCACCTCCTTTTAATTTACTGTCTGGCTGTTTTAAGCAGCAGTCCAATTCCGACAACAAAAATCACTATATTCTGCAGCCAGGCACCAAGCCAGGGCTGAATACTTCCCTGACTGCCTAAAGCATCTCCGACAGTCATTAAAACATAATAAATAAAAATTATGATAATAGAGATTCCAAAACCTGTGGCTGAACCAGCCGATCGCTGAGGTTTAATCCCCAGTGGTGCTGCCAGCAGAGCAAAAATAAAGCTGGCCAGAGGAATCGAAAAGCGGTGGTGCATCTCTACCCTTTCCTCATAAGCTGTTCTTCCCTGCTCTTCTTTTAAAGCTATGTGTTCATTTAATTCGCGAATATTCATTTCATCTATACCTTTACCAAGTTTTCCAGCCCGAGCCGGAGAATGAATATCCTCTTTCGAACGATAAGTTTCAAATTCTAAAGCCGGCTGTCTGTTGGAGCGGTCTAAAAAATAAATAGTTCCATTATAAAAATGCCAGCCATCACTTAACCATTCAGCACTTTCTGCTTTCAGCACCGAATTGGGTTCTCCAGCTTCAAAACTCTGGACAACTACATCTTCCATAATTCCATTATCTCCATTAAAACTGTGGGCATAGAGCATATAGTCCGGACGGCGGGTGCTGCTGTCCATTGGAGTTAAAAATAAATCATATTGAGTTTCCGGCCGCTGTTCACCATGTCGGGCCTGATACATTATCTGCTCAGCCTGATAATTAGCATTCGGAACTAAAAACTCAGAAATCCCAATAGTTACTCCACTGGTAATCAAACCCATAATTAAAGCAGGTAAAACAAGAGAAATAATACTGACTCCTCCTGCTCTCATAGCAGTGATCTCACTATCACCAGAAAGTCGATTATAGGCCATAATTGTTCCCAGAAGTGAAGCCATGGGAAAAGTAAGTACTATAATTTCCGGTAAACTTAAAAAGAAAAGCCTGAGCAGTGTAAAAACTTCTACTCCCCATTCAGTATAAAATTCTGTCAGATCAAAAATTAAATCAGTACCAATAAAAATACCGGTAAAAGCTGCGACTCCAAAGAAAAATGGTGCAATCAATTCTTTATAGATATATTTATTAATAGTTTTCAAAAAGATGCACCTCACTAAATTTTAAATTTGTCACCCAGATAAAACTTGCGGGCCTTTTCATTTTCTGCAATTTCGGCTGCACTTCCAGATAAAAGAATTTTACCTTCATGCATAATATAGGCTCTATCTGTAATTGATAAAGTTTCGCGAACACTGTGGTCAGTTATTAAAACTCCCAGGCCGCGATTTTTTAGATAACGAATTATTTCCTGAATGTCATTAACTGCAATCGGATCAACTCCGGCAAAAGGTTCATCAAGCAAGATAAAAGCAGGATCTGCTGCCAGTGCTCTGGCAATTTCCACCCTTCTTCTTTCACCACCGGAAAGCTGAAAGCCTTTGCGATCTCTTAAATTTTGAATATGAAACTCTTCTAAAAGTTCAACAATGATATTTTCCATTTCCTGATCACTAATATCTCTATATTCTAAAATAGCCTTGATATTTTCACCAACAGTTAATTTGCGAAAAATAGAGGCTTCCTGTGGTAAATAACCAATACCCAGCCTTGCTCTTTTATATACCGGAAGCTTTGAAATATTGTGCTGGTCAAAAAATATTTCGCCTCCATCAGGATTAATTAAACCTAAAATCATATAGAAGGTTGTTGTCTTACCGGCACCATTGGGACCTAACAGCCCAACAATTTCTCCTCTTTCTACCTGCAGATCAACTTCGTTAACTACTCTTTCTTTATTATATTCTTTAATTAGTTTTTGAGCTTTAATTGTCATTCTCTGCTGCCTCCGAATTCGAATCGGAAGTGTTTTCGGAAACTTCTTCTTTGGCTAAAGTAACTTTTGCCTGTCCCTGCAGATGAACTTCTTCTGCTTTTTGATCAAAATCTGCCGCATCAGCCGAAAAGCTTTCGCCATTTCTTTCTCCTCTGACATTACCTTCTAAATGCATAAACTCGCGGTCAAGATAATATGTCAGCTGATCAGCCTCTGCCCAAAAATCATTATATTCTAAATAGACATTAGCCTTTACTTCCATTTTTTCTTCTGCCTGATAAACAGAAATTCGATCACCCTTTAATAATGAGCTGGGTCCTTTAATTTCTGCATCACCTATTAAATGTATAACTTCCTCTTCTAAATTACCAGTCAGCTCAAACGCCTGACCCTGATAATCCTGATAAAAGAATTCTACATTGTTTCTAAATTCAATCTCACCGTTAAAGCGGCGATAGATGGCTTCATCCTCAGCTGTAATCCGCAGCTCATCATAAATTAATTCTACATTACCCTCTGCAATAATAAGCTGACCAGCTTCAGTCTGCTGTAGATCAAGTTTATCACCATTTAACTCTCTAACTGCATTTGCTCCTGCTGTCGGTACCAGTAAAAATATTATTAATAAAATTATAAAAATCTTTTTATTCATAATTAGACTCCTCTTTTTTAAAACCCTCTGTCAGCTGCTTAAAAATTATTCTTGCTCTTTCAGTGCTGTCTTTTTGAGATAGTTTTAAATCTTTTAAATCCAGATCAGAACTAAAAGTATCAGCAGTAGATTCAAAATCACTGCCGCTTATTTTAACTGATCCTCTGCCTTCAAGATAGTTCTGCTGCATCTCGTAATCAAGCTCATCTGTTAAAATATGATATTCTTCACTATCGATTACAACATTACCTCTAAGTTCCAGATAGTCTCGGGCTGTATAATATATACCTAAATCACCATCTAAAGTGTAAAGTAGTTTATTGCTTGCCGTAGAATAAACTTCAACTTCAACTGGTCTTAATTCCATTCGCTGCTCATCTTTAAAATTATCAACTTTATCACTTTTAAGTTTTAATTCCTGATTTTGACGATCATTATAAATTGTAAATTCTACACCCTCCAGCTCTTCCTCGGCTGTTTCTTCTTCTTCGGCTGCTGGATCTTCGGGCACAATTGGAGCTTCCGACATCGTGAAATAAAAAGCTAAAGCTATTATTATAAAAATAAAGAGCGCTAAAAAAATACTTTTTCTATCCACTATTTTTTAGCCCTCCTTCTTTAAGCAGTAAATCTGCTGTTTTATCTACTGCACCGCCACCGCCAAGTTTGTCTCTGACCGTCTGCAGTTTCTGTTTTATTTTATTTAATTTGTTTTGATCAGTTAACCACTCTAAAGAAATTTCTACAATTTTTTCTGCTTTAAAATCATTCTGCAGCAGCTCCGGCAGAACCTGACTGCCGTAAATAATATTGGGCAGACCAACAAATTCTATCTTAAAAATATATTTAGCCAGAAAATAGGAGCTCCAGGCTGCCTGATAACATATAATCTGCGGCGTATTTAAAATTGCAGCTTCAAGTGAAGTAGTACCAGAAGCTGTAATTATAAATTCCGCTATTTTCATTATTTTATAATTACTTTTTTCTATTATTTGAGCTTCAATCTGACTCTGTTCAATAAAAGACTGTAGATACTCTTTTTTAATCCCATCAGCAGCTGAAACTAAAAATTTTAAATTATCCTTTTCTTTTTTTAACTCAGAGGCTGCTTTTAGCATCTCAGGTAAAAGAGATTCTATTTCACCACGGCGGCTGCCGGGGAAAAGACCAATTACTCTCTCTTCAGCTCTGATTTTAAATTCTTTTTCCAGCTCAGACTTTTGAGCCTCAACTTCAACTAAATCTAAAAGTGGATGTCCCACAAAAGTTACTTCTGCACCTGCCTGTTCGTAAACTTCTTGTTCCATCGGAAAAACAGCAGCTATTTTAGTACCATAAGAGGCCATTTTAGCTGCTCTTTTTTTATTATAGACCCAGGCAGATGGTGGAAAATAATTCACTGCCTTAATTCCTGCTTGACTGCAGGCTTTAGCAAGCTTCATATTAAAGGCAGAATAATCTACTAAAAATACTAGATCAGGTTTTCTCTCTGCCAGCAGTTCTTTTAGCTTTGATAAATGCTTAAAGTGCTGTCTTAAATTTTTAAAAGCTTCAATATAACCAATAGTACTGATCTCTGTTGGATCAATTACTATTTCGGCTCCAATTTCTCTTAAGGCAGTTGAGCCCATACCAAAGATCTCGACTTCCGGATATTTTGCTTTAACTTTTTTCAGCACTGCAGCAGCGTGCATATCACCAGATATTTCTCCTGCAGAGACCATTATTTTTAGCAAGGTAGAATCAGTTCTCCTTCATTAAATTCTGCTGCCGCTATAATTATATTATTTGCAGCTGCTTTTTGACAGAACTCTTCTCTATTTAAAATAAATGTTTTATTAGCTTCAATAATTAGAGCCTTTGCCTCAGCTTCAATTAAATTATTAAGTGTGTTTAAGCCCACAGTCGGTATGTCAAAGCGAAAATCCTGTTCTTTTTTACTGCATTTAGCCATTACAACACCCGGGCCACCATATTTAGCGGCTCTTTTAATTGCTGCATCAGTTCCCTCGATTGCCTCTAAAGCCATCACAGCTCCATCTTTAACTAAGGCAGTCTGACCAATATCAAAACGACCTAAATCATAGGCGGTCTTAAAGGCAAACTTCATTTCTTTTTTTATTTTTAAATCAGGCTCACCGGCTAAAACACCTGCTTCAGCTAAGTGATCTTCCAATAAATAAGTCTGGGGTAAAAGTGTGATACCTCTTTTTATAAATTCTTCTGCCAGGGCTAATAAAATTGTATCATCATTAAAATCAGGCAGTTGAGCCAGTATCTGCTGTAGGGCCTGATCAGGATTGAAGTTATCAAATAAATGAGCTTTCTGCACCTTGCCCAGCCAGATAATCTCCTCAATCTCATTTTCCTCTACAATTTTTATAATTTCTGCAAATTGAGTTAAGTTAACAGTGTATTCTGCTGCATTTAGCTCAGAAAAATCTGCTGTAATTTCTTCTGCTATTTTTAAGATGATAAAATCTTCCCCTGCTGCCTGAGCTCTTTCAGCCCAGAGATGGGGTAGATCACCCCAACCTGCAATTAAAGCTTTTTTAGTCATTTATTTTCACCTACCGGCAAATTCCGCGGCTGGCATTGCGTAAAAAACGCAGGAAATGCTCTATTTCTTCACTGGCATCTAATTCCTGGTCCATTTTTTCTATAGCTTCGTCAATATTTAATTTAGATCTGTAAAGAGTTTTATAAGCTCTTTTAATTTCTCTTCTTTTTTCAGGAGTAACACCATTTCTTCTTAAACCAACTACATTAATTCCATTAACTCCAGCTGGATGACCATCAACTAAAATATAAGG
>JBNJFG010000089.1:0-7584 GCA_051746665.1 Bacillota bacterium | reverse complement strand
AGAACATCCTGAAAAGGGGTATCAAATCGCTTCTTCATCTCAGAAGTTTGCAGTAGTAGCAGATGATATTTTTACCCATCATGAAAGATGGGATGGAAGTGGATATCCTAAAGGATTAAATGGAAATAATATTCCCTATTTGGCTAGAATTATCTCTATTATTGATGCTTATGATGTGATGACCCATGATCGGCCTTATAGTAAAGCAATATCTAAAAAAGATGCTTTGGTAAAAATAAAAAGATGTGCCGGAAGTCAATTTGACCCAGAGTTAGCAGCTTCTTTTATTGAAATGATGGCATAAATAAATTAACGAAAGGAGCCAAAAAATGAGTTTTGATAAAAAAGCAGCAGTTGAATATGACAGCTGGTATCAGACAAAGTTGGGAAGAAGAAAATAGACTGCTCGGAAAGAAGAAGGGAGGATTTATCTGTGCCTTATGGAAAATCAAACAATAATCTCCTGTCAAATTAGCTTTTATCCTTTAAACACTAAAGAAGTTAATCAGCAGGTTAAAAAAGTTATTAATTTAATAAATGAGAGCAATTTAGAATATGAGAGCAACTCTTTATCCACTATTATTTATGGCAGTGCAGAAAAAATATATGCACTGCTTGCAGAAATAACTGTAAAAATGGATGAAGATCAGAGTGAATTCTCAATGTCTATTAATATTTCAAACAGCTGTGGCTGTGAGATTTAAAAAGATCCAGAATCAGTAGCAAAATAGCCTATCTATTAAGTCATTTGAAGAACTTTGTTTACTTACTAAATCGATTTATGATACAATAATACTGATGTATAAAATTTTAAATAGATAACTATAAGCAATAATTATTAAATTAATAGGCAAGGAGAGGTAAAATGGAAAAAGTTAAACTAGATATGGAAAAATATGCAGCACTTTCTAGACAGGCAGCAGCAGAAGGTTGTGTACTGCTTAGAAATGAAAATCAGGCACTTCCAATTAAAAAAGGAGAGAAAGTGTCTGTTTTTGGTAGAATTCAATTTGATTATTACAAGAGCGGTACCGGTTCTGGGGGACTGGTTAATACTGAATATGTAGTCGGTATTTTAGATGCCTTAAAGCTAAATGATGAGATTGCTCTGAATCAGGAGCTGATTGATACATATCAAAGCTGGCTGGTGGATAATCCCTTTGATCAGGGTGAGGGCTGGGCCCAGGAACCCTGGTCTCAAAAAGAGATGCCGGTCAGTACTCAACTGGCGAAAAAGTCAGCAGCAGAATCTGATCTGGCAGTGATTATTTTGGGGCGGACAGCAGGAGAAGATAGAGATAACACTGCCACTAAAGGAAGTTACTATCTGACAGATACTGAAGAAGAAATGCTGGCCAGAGTAACCAAAGCCTTTGATCGAGTCGCAGTAATCTTAAATGTCGGCAACATAATTGATATGAAATGGGTGGATAAATATCAGCCTGAGGCAGTTCTTTACGCCTGGCATGGAGGTATGGAAGGTGGTAATGGAACTGTAGATGTTCTGACCGGAAAAGTAAATCCTTCAGGAAAGCTCAGTGATACCATTGCTTATGAGCTTTCAGATTATCCTTCTATGGATGATTTTGGAAATAAGGACACTTTAATATATAAAGAAGATATTTATGTAGGTTACAGATATTTTGAAACAGCAGCTCAAGACAGGGTTATCTATCCCTTTGGCTATGGACTATCCTACACAGAATTTGATCAGAATATTATTTCCTTTGCAGAAGGAGAAGATTCACTTAATGTAGAAGTTGAGGTAAAAAACACCGGTGATCGAGCTGGAAAGGAAGTAGTCCAGGTCTATGCCGGTAAACCGTTAGGTCAACTTGGTAAAGCTGCTCGAACCTTGGAAGCCTTTGCTAAAACCAATTTACTAGAGCCGGGTGAAAGTCAGAAATTAAGTTTGAGCTTTACTAAAGAGCAGTTAGCTTCCTATGATGACAGCGGCATTACAGGCCACAAATCTTCCTATGTGCTGGAAGCGGGTCAGTATGAAATTTATGCTGGCAGTGATGTTCGCAGGGCTGAACTGGCCGGCAGTTTTGAAATCAAAACTCTGCAGGTAACAGAAGAACTTGAAGAAGCATGTGCACCGGTAGAGCCCTTTAAGCGCCTAAAGGCTGAGGCAGATGGAAAAATGACTGAAGAAGAAGCACCACAAAGAACTGTGGATCTGGAAGCTAGGATTGCTGAGAAGCGTCCGGAAGAGATTTCTTATACTGGAGATCAGGGAATTAAGCTTGAAGATGTTTATCAGAACCAGGCTTCCCTAAAAGATTTTATCGCTCAGCTTAGTGACGAGGATCTGGCTTGTCTGGTGCGGGGAGAAGGAATGAGTTCTCCCCGAGTAACTCCCGGTACTGCTGCAGCTTTTGGCGGTGTGAGTGAGAGTTTAGTTGACTTTGGAATTCCTGCTGCCTGTGCTGCTGATGGACCTTCCGGAATTAGGATGGACTGCGGTACAACTGCTTTCAGTCTGCCAAACGGTACTTCCTTAGCTTGTACTTTTAATACTGAATTAGTAGGTGAATTATTTGAACTGATGGGTCAGGAGCTTCTGGCAAATCGAATTGAAACTCTGCTGGGACCGGGAATAAATATTCATCGAACTCCATTAAACGGACGGAACTTTGAATATTTTTCTGAAGATCCACTTCTGACCGGTAAAATGGCAGCAGTCCAGCTTAGAGCTATGAATAAATATAAAGTTACAGGAACAGTCAAACATTATGTCGCCAATAATCAGGAATCTCACCGACATGATGTAAATGCTGTTGTCTCCGAAAGAGCCTTAAGAGAAATTTATCTAAAAGGCTTTGAAATTGCAGTCAAAGAAGGGGAAGCTGTATCCATTATGTCTACCTATGGTGGTTTAAATGGAATCTGGACAGCCGGAAACTATGATCTCCTGACCACAATCTTACGAGAAGAATGGGGCTTTGACGGGATTGTGATGACTGACTGGTGGGCCAGAATCAATGAAGAAGGCGAAAAAGCCAGAAAAGGAAATACGATTCCGATGGTTCGTGCCCAGAATGACTTATACATGGTCTGTGAGAATCCGGAAGAAAATAGTGCTGATGATAATACCCTAAAAGGTCTGAAAGAAGGAAAAATCACCAGAGGTGAACTGCAGCGTAATGCAGCTAATATCTTGAAATTTATAATGGATTCAGCTGTAATGGAAAGAAAACTTAGTGGTTCAGGTGAAGAATCAGCTGCAGCAGAGAGTAATGATCAGCCAGCAAAGGTAATGGAATATTATGATCTGGCTGAGTTAGAAGCCATTGATCTCTCAGACGTAGATACCGCAAAAGGAGAATCAGTTGTCTTTGGCATAATTAGAGATAAGAAGGGAATTTATAAGCTGAAGCTCGAACTGAAAGCCAGTGGAGGCGAACATGCTCAGATTCCTGTCTCCTTATTTGTCAATAATAAACTAGATTCGACCATTACTTTAAACGGTACCGGAGAATGGAAGACAGTAGAAAAAGAGATAAATCTCTGGAGTAAAAATAATTACCTCAAACTTTATTTTGCTCAGAGTGGAATCACGCTTGGTAAAATGAAGATTGAATTTGAAAAAGAAATTAGATAAAATTAAATTGAAAGATAATAAGAATAATATAATCATAAATTATTACACTTGTAAATATATATTAAAATTTGTATAATCAAAATAGATATAGTTTAATATAATAAAAGATGTCAAAAAATCAATTATGGTTTTGCAGGTAAGTGCTGATATAACTTTCTTTATAATTATTTTGGAAGGGAGATTTTGTTATGAAGGCAGGAGTTTTTTTAAGAGAAGAAAATAAGTTTAAAGAGGTTGAAATTACTGATCCTACAAAACCAGAAATTGGTGATAAAACTCTTAATAAATGGCAGAATATTATAAATATAATTGCCGATATTATTGGAGTATCTGCGGGCTTAATAATGCACATAACACCAGAAACAATGGAAGTAGTTTTAAAAAGCGAAAATGAAAGGAATCCCTATCAAGTTGGGGGTAATGATACTTTAGGTCATGGCCTTTACTGTGAAACAGTAATTGGAAGAAATGAAGAACTATACATTAAAAATGCTCTGGATAATCAAGACTGGAAAGATAATCCAGATATCAAGTTAGATATGATCTCTTATTGTGGCTTTCCCATTAGATGGCCTGATGATGAATTTTTTGGAACAATTTGTATTCTTGATGATAAAACTATGGAATTAGATAAAAACCAAAAAAAATTATTAGCTGGCTTTAAAGATGTTATAGAAGGTGATTTGAGTTTATTAATTAATCGACAGAATTTAAAAACTAAAAGTAAAGCAGTAGAAACTGCAATTGCTGGTATAAGCTTTTTAAATATGCAGGGAGAAATAGTTTATGCTAACAAATCTTTTTTAAAAATGTTTGGTTATAAAGAGGCAGAGGAGCTTTATAATGCTAAGATTACCCCTTTTGACTTAATTCCGAAAACTGAATTTGAGAAAGCAAAAAATGGTATTGCTGCTACCATAAAAAAAGGGAAATGGCAGGGAGAATCACAAGCTGTAAAGGTAAATGGAAAGGTAATTGATATTAAACTTTCTTCAAGTCTGGTCAAAAATAAAAATAAACCAATGTTTATAATGGCATCATTTGAAGATATAACTGACAGAAAAGAAAAAGAAAAAATTATGAAAGATCAAAATGAAAAAATAATAAAACAAAAAAACAGATTAAACTGGATAATTGAAGGTACAGATGCTGGCATTTGGGAATGGAATATTCAAACAGGTAAAACTGAGTTTAATAATAAATGGGCAGAGACGCTGGGATATAACTTAAAAGAAATTTCTCCTACAACAATAGACACCTGGAAAAAATTCACTCATCCTGAAGATTTAAAAAAAGCAGAAAAAGAGTTAGAAAAACATTTTCGAGGAGAAACTAGTCAGTATGATGTAGAAATTAGAATGAAACATAAAAGAGGCCACTGGATCTGGATTAACGATCGTGGAAAAGTTATATCCTGGACAGAAGATAATAAGCCTCATAAAATGTATGGAATTCATCTTAATATTGCAAAACAAAAAAGACAGCTTCAATTCCAGAAAACTCTTGCTGAAATTAGTTCAAGTTTATTAGATATTAGTTCCTCAAATATTGACAGAAAAATCAATGATTCATTAAAGAAAATTGGAAAGTTTTTTAATATTGATCGCAGCTACATCTTTCAGTTATCTGAAGATAATAAGAGTATGTCTAACACTCATGAGTGGTGCAAAGAAGGAGTAAAATCACAGAAAAAACAATTGCAGAATCTAAAAGTTGATCTTTTTCCCTGGGCTGTGGAACAGTTGTATAATAATGAGATTATTAATATAAAAGATGTAGAAAATATGAGTAGTAATAAAGAAGCTGAAAAAGAATTGTTAAAAAGTTTAAATCTGAGATCATTAGTAGTAAAGCCAATGTTTATTGAAAATAATTTGTTCGGATTCTTTGGCTTTGATTCCGTGAAAAAGAAAAAAGAATTTTCCGGAGAAAAAATAAGACTGTTGAAAATATTTACTGATGTAATTACAAGTGCTTTTTCTAAATTTATTGATGAAAAAAGAATCATAAAGTTGAACTATCACGATAGTTTAACTGGCTTATATAATAGGAGATTTTTTGAAAAAGAATTGGACCGTTTAGATACGAAAAGACAGCTGCCACTTAGTATAATTATGGCAGATATTAACGGCTTAAAAATAATAAATGATTCTTTAGGTCACAAAAAAGGTGATCAACTGCTGATTAAAAGTGCTGAAACATTAAAAAAAGTGCTCAGAGAGGAAGATATTTTGGCCCGTCAGGGGGGAGATGAGTTTGCAATCTTATTACCCCAGACTGGAAAAAAGGAAGCTGAAAAAATTATAAAAAGAATAAAAATAATTTCTAGAAAAACAAATACAGATGATTTAACAGTTTCTATGGCCCTGGGTACTGCTACTAAAACAGATGCAAATCATGATAAATATGATATTTTAAAAAAAGCTGATAATAATATGTATCAGAATAAATTATCAGAAAGTAAAAGTACTAAAAGTAAGATTGTTAAGAGTCTGCTCAATACTCTTGAAGTGAAAAGTAATGAGACAAAAGAACATGCTCTGCGAATGACTAAATTATCATTTGATTTTGGAGAGAAATTAGGACTTTCTAATTCTGAATTGAATAGGCTTTCTCTGCTTTCAACATTACATGATATTGGTAAAACAACTATTGCAGAAGAAATATTAAAAAAACCAGGTAAATTAACTAAAGAAGAATGGGAAATAATAAAAAGGCATCCTGAAAGAGGATATAGAATTGCTAATTCCTCAGAAGAGTTTGCTTTAATAGCTGAAGAAATTTATACTCACCATGAAAAATGGGATGGAAGTGGTTATCCTAGGCAGCTAGCAGGAAAAGATATTCCTTATTTGGCCAGAATTATTTCTATTATAGATGCTTTTGATGTTATGACTAATGGAAGACCTTATAAAAAGGCTTTGTCTAGAGAGGAAAGTCTTGCAGAAATAAAGAGATGTGCAGGTCAGCAATTTGATCCAGAGTTAGCTGTTTTATTTATTGAAATGTTTACAAAATAAACACAAGTTTGCGACATAGTGCTGTCATACCCCTGTGGTATTCTTTGAATATACAATCTAAAATTAAATTGAAATCAAAAGTTGTGTTATAAATTATAAATTTTTTCCAGAAAATATAAAGGGATTAACAGTTAAATATAGAATATATACTATAAGTATTAAGGAAATAAAAGTAATTTTTACAATATTATTCTACATTATTATACAATATTCGACAATATAAAAAATTTAAATATTGATTAATAGACTTAAAATTTGATGGTCTAAATTTAAGATCTATAAAAAAGGGAGAGCTTAAATGAATAAAAAACAGGGATATAACAGGGAGATTTCAGCTGAAATAAAAGATAAATGGCAGAGTATTGTAGATATAATTGTCAAAACAGCAGGGAGTTCAGATGCTCTGATAACAAGGCTGGACTCGCCTTATCTTGAAGTTTTTAAAACGAGTGATAATTTAGAAAATAATATTGTAGAAGGTCAAAGAAATAAACTGTCAGGAACTTATTGTGAGCAAGTAATAACAAGTGATAAAAAATTAATGGTTATCGATGCATTAAAAGATGAAAAATGGAAGGATTCACTTGAGATTGAAGCTGGTTTTAATGCCTATCTGGGCTACCCTTTAAAATGGCCTGACGGTAAAGTTTTTGGTACACTCTGTATTCATGATAAAAAAGCACATGAGTTTTCTAAGCAGACTCAAGAGATTATGTTGAGCTTTAAAGAACTAATTGAATCTCACCTTAAAATAATTAATAATAATTTAAAAATGCAAAGAGATAATGAAATAATAAAAAGTCAAAAAAATAGATTGGACTGGATAATTGAAGGAACAGATGCTGGAACCTGGGAATGGAATGTTCAGACAGGAGAAACTATTTTTAATGATAAATGGGCAGAAATGCTGGGCTATAGCCTGGAAGAAATTTCACCTACTACTATAGAAACCTGGGA
>JBNJFG010000088.1:0-7664 GCA_051746665.1 Bacillota bacterium | reverse complement strand
GCAAAGGCTCTGCAGTTTTCTAATAAATTAATTGTCCCTAAAATATTATTTTGAGCATCAAATCTGGGATCTTTAATTGAATGCTGAACATCTATCTGAGCTGCATGATGAATCACATGAGTAATCTCATTGGCTGCAAAAACCTGCTTTAATTCCTCATTTTGAATATCCAGTTGATAAAAATCAGCCTGCTGATTTAAATTTTCTTTTTTGCCTGTACTTAAATTATCGACTACTATTACTCTGTGTCCTTCTGCTATTAGTCCATCTACTATATTAGAGCCAATAAACCCAGCTCCACCGGTTACTAAAATCTGCATTTAAATTCAACTCCTGTTAAATTTTTTATCTTTATCTTAATTATAACATGGATTTTTAGATAAGAAAAAAGCAGCTCCAGGCTTAGCAAACTGCTTTAGTCTTAAATTTTTAGTATATTTTGCGGCTAAAACTATCATTTATGCAGTCTCGGATCAAAGGCATCTCTAAAACCATCACCAACCAGGTTAAAGCCAAGCACTAAAAGCGCAATTGCTATTCCCGGGAAAGTAGCTATCCAGGGTGCATTTCTTAAAAAATCCTGGCCGTTGCTGAGCATCGCTCCCCATTCTGGTGTTGGCGGCTGGGCTCCCAGTCCCAGAAAACTTAAACCGGCGGCATTAATAATCGCCCGTCCAATACTTAAGGTTGTCTGAATAATAATTGGGGCCATTGAATTTAAAAATACATGTTTTAAAATAATTCTCAGATCACTGGCTCCAAGGGCCTGGGCGGCCATTACATATTCTTTTTTCTTAACTGATAAAACTGAGCTGCGGACAATCCGAGCATACTGAGGAACATAAACTATGCCAATGGCAATCATTGCATTAAAAATACCCGGTCCTAAAATAGACATAATTACAAGGGCCAGCAGAATATAGGGGAAAGAAAGCATCAGGTCCATAACTCTCATAATAATCATATCCAACCAGCCACCATAATAACCTGCAATTAAACCCAGACTAACACCAACAATTAAAGAAATAAAAACTGCAACAAAACCAATCTGCAGGGAAATCCTGGCCCCATAAATAATTCTGCTAAAAACATCTCTGCCAAACTCATCTGTTCCCAAAAAGTTCTCCATCGATGGCGGTCTAAAAGATCTGATAAAATTTTGTTCTAGCGGATCATAAGGAGCAATTAAAGGCGCAAAAATAGCAATTACAGCAAAGATAAAGAGGATTATAATACCGGCAATTGCAGTTCTATTATTGCGCATTCTTCTAAAAGAAATAGTCCATAGACTTTCACTTTTTATAGCTTTTTCTTCAGTGATTCCTGTTAATTTAGCCAAGATTTACACCTCCAGTTTAAGAATAATGAATTCTTGGATCAAGATATGAATAAAGTATATCTACCACTAAGTTGATAAAGATAAAAAATGAAGCAATAAAAATTACAGCTCCCTGAATTACAGGAAAATCTCTGCCCAAAATACCATTAATCAAAAGCCTGCCCACTCCGGGTCGGGCAAATACTGTTTCTGTTAATACAGCCCCTCCCAAAAAGCTTCCAAACTGCAGCCCGATAATAGTAACCACAGGTATCAGGGAGTTTTTAAGCACATGTTTTAAAATAACAACTTTTTCGGGTAAACCCTTAGCTCTGGCTGTTCTAATATAATCTTGATTTAAAACTTCTAAAGTCGTCGATCTGGACATCCTGGCAATCATGGCTACCGGAATAGTAGCCAGCGTAATTGCTGGTAAAACAAGATGAGAAAAAGTACTTCTTAAAGCAGCCCAATTTTGAGTCAGAATACTGTCTAAAAGATAAAAATTAGTTATAACTTCAAGATCAGTGACCCTGGATATCCTTCCTGAAATAGGCAGCCAGCCGAGTCTGGCACCAAAAATCAGCATCAGCATCATTCCTACCCAGAAGACAGGCATTGAAATCCCGAGTAAAGCTCCAACCATGGTCAGATTATCAACTATAGAATACTGCTTAATTGCTGATACTATTCCAGCCGCAATCCCAATAATGCTGGCCAAGATCATACTTAAAACTGTCAGCTCTATTGTAGCCGGAAATGCAGCTTTAATCTCATTGATTACAGGATTTCTATTCCTAATCGATCTTCCCAGATCTCCCTGAACCAAATTTGTTAAAAACTTAAAATACTGAATAGGCAGCGGCTCATCAAAACCAAGTTCAGATCTTAAACGGGCTGCATCTTCTTCAGTTCCCTTATCACCAAGCATAATCTGCACTGGATCTCCTGGAATTAAATGAATCATAAAAAAAACTACAACCGAAATTGCCAGCAATAGTGGAATCAAAAGCAGTAATCTTCTTAAAATATAATTAAACATTTTTCTCACCCCAAAAGATTGATGGGGGCAGTATCAGACTACCCCCACTTAGATTAATTATTGCTTCAACCAAACTTTGTGGAAATACTTATTATTAGTTGGATAAAGCACATAATTTTCTACATTTTTTCTGATAGGTATCTGCATCTTCATGTGATTTAAAAATACAAATGGTGCATCATCAACAATTATCTGCTGTACTTCTTGATATATCTTTTCTCTTTCAGCTTCATCAGTAATCTGCTGAGCTTCTTCTAATAATTGATCAACTTCTTCATTTACATAAAAGGCCCTGTTTGTTGAACCCCGATTATCAGAATTAAAGAAAACATTTAAAAAGTTATCTGGGTCACCATTATCTGCAATCCAGCCAAAAAAGGCGGCTGTATGCTTACCGGCTTTACCTTCTTCAATATAGGTACCCCATTCTAACTGCTCAATATTTGCTTTGATTCCAACCTGGCTTAAATACTGCTGAACAGCAGTTGCCAGTCTGGCACCAACTGGATTATATGATCTGGGAGCAGAATAAGTTCTGAGGGTAAATTCAAATCCATCTTCATAACCTGCTTCTGCAAGCAGTCTTTTTGCTTCATCTGGATCATAAGGATAGCCTTCAAGAGAATCATCATAAGACCAGATTGTTGGAGGCAGCGGCCCTTTAGCAGCAGTTGCCTGTCCACCCATCAAATATTCTGCGATTTCTTCTTTATTAATAGCATAATTCATTGCCTGCCGGACCATTTTATTGTCAAATGGTTCTTTTTCATTATGCAGTGCAATATAACCAACATTTAAGCCTGGAGCTTCTAATAATTCAAGTTCTTCATTATCAATAACTCTTTCAATATCAGTTGGGTTTAAACCTTCCATCAGATGAATATTACCATCTTCTAACTCCAAAAGACGGGTCTGATTATTTGGAATAACTGTAAAAATCAGTTCATCCAGATAAGGACGACCATCCCAATAATCTTCATTTGCCTCTACAGTAATATGATCATCTCTAACCCATTCTACAAACTTAAAAGCACCTGTTCCAACTGGATTTTTAAAGATGTCTTCTCCATACTCTTTAACGGCTTTGGGACTGACAATCATTGTTGCAAACATTGCTAAGTTTTTAATAAAAGGAGCATATGGATTTTCGAGCTCAAATTTAACAGTATATTCATCAACTGCTGTTACCTCTTCTATCATGCCCAGTGAAAATCCAGCATAAGGATAAGAACCTTCGAGATAGTAAGGATGATCGGAATCTAACTGTCGCTCAATATCAAAAACAACTGCCTCTGCATTAAAAGGAGTACCATCGTGAAACTTAACCCCTTCTCTTAGCTGAAAAATATATTCTAAACCATCATCAGAAATATCCCAGCTAGTTGCCAGGGCCGGTTCTATCTCTGTAGTACCTGCTTTAAAACGAACAAGACCATCAAAAACGTTAACAATAATATCTGCCGAGTTGCCTAGGGTTGTCATATGTGGATCTAAAGCATCAGCATCTGCACCCTGAGCGTAAATTAAGGTTCCTCCATACTCACCTTCGTGACCATCTGCCATAACTGTACCGGTCAAATTAAAAACAAGCGCTGTCAGCAAAAACAAAAGCACCAATCTTTTTAACATCTTCACTCCTCCTCTGAGTTTTGCCTAATATATTAAAAATATTATGAAAATTAACAATATTAAATAAAAAAGCCTTACATGTTATATTTCGCTGTCAACTGCTTAAGTCCTGCTAATAATAAAAAATTGCTCTCTCAATTAGTTCTGATTAACCCAATCTAATCATAGCTCAGTTCCAAAAAATCAATTAATTTACAAATTCAAAAATTTAAATTATAATAGTAAGCAGGACTAGAAGGAGGCATTTGTGATGCACAATAAATATCAGGAATTAAAAAAATTCTTTGATTCATATACAGCAGAATTTAATTTAGCCAAGGAAAAAGATCAAAAAAATATTCAGCTTAAAATCGACCACAGCAAAAGAGTAACTAAAGATATGGAAGAAATAATAGCTGGCATGTCGTTGACTACAGAAGAAAAATATTTAGCAAAAATCATTGCTCTCTACCATGATATCGGACGCTTTAAACAGTATAAGCAGTATAAAACTTTTTCAGATTACAAGTCTGAAGATCACGGTCAGCTGGGAGTGGAAGTCATTAAAGAAAATAACTTAATTGAGGACTTAACTAAAAATGAGCAGCATATAATCTATAAAGCAATTGATCAGCACAACAAAGCCGAGCTCAACCTGGAGATTTTAAGTAACGAGCAGGAATTACTTTTTGCCAGACTGATTCGAGATGCTGATAAACTTGATATTTTCAATATTTTTGTGGAAAGATATAAAACAAAAAGTCAAAAAGATTATATAATAAAACTATCAGCTGAGCCAGAAATAAATGAAGAAATCTACAATAAGACTCTAAAAAAAGAATCAGTTAATTATGATAAATTGAAAACTATTAATGATTTAAAAGTTATGCAGCTGGGCTGGATTTATGATATTAATTTTAAGGAAAGTCTTGAGATTATCAAAGCAAGGGAATATATTGAAGTAATTTATAATTCTATGGAGCAGAGCAAAAAGGCAGATCAGATTTATCAGCAGTTAAAGGAATATATTAAATAACAATGCGGGCTCACATCGCAAGTGAATTAAAACCCCTCCTATTTAATTGATAGGAGAGGTTTTTGTCATCTATTTAGCTATTTTATTTTCAAGTTTATATATTTCTTTTTCATTTTCTATCTGTTTGCGGGCATAATATGACATATCAGATTCTATATTATCAAGTTGATTTTCGGTTTTGGTTCTGTATTCACTTAAACCACCAACCTGATCAAATGTTGCATTAGCTCTTTTCTCAATTCGAGATAATGTATCATTTGTTTGATCTCTGAATTCATAAAATTCTCCCCTGAAATTCGATAGATTAACTTCCAAACCATCCACCCGTGAATCCAGGTTATCCATGCGTGAATCTAGGTTATCCATGCGTGAATCCAGGTTATCCATGCGTGAATCTAGTTTATCCATGCGTGAATCTAGTTTATCTACTTTAGTATCAAGGTTATTAAATTTATTATCTAAATTATCTACTTTGGATCCTAAATCATCTATTTTATGAAGGATAGTATTTAAAATCTTATCTTCAGACATTCCTTTCACCTTTCTTTCTCCAAAGTTTCCCTAGTTTTTAAAGTAAATCAAATATTTATTTACTAATTTCATTATATTACTTTGCATATTTATTAGCAAATTTTTTAAGGAATTTTTATCTAAAATATTCTCTCTCAAAGCTAAAAATTATTTATGAAATTGCCATATAAAAGACCAAATTGGAACACTTTACTGCAGTTAGATTGCTGAGAAATAGTATTGTTGAGTAAATCAGTGATTATATGTTGAAAAGAAAAGCAAAACAAAGCTATATAAGTCTGAAGCTAAAAAATAGCTGATCTAAGTTCTTAATTTTTGTCGAATTTTATCGATAATAGTATTAATAACACTAATAGATCAAAATTATCTAAAGGGAGGAATCAAATGAGAATTAAAAGTCTATCGATTAAATATAAAATATTATTAATAGTTATTGCAGGTATTGTTCTCATGACAGGAGGCATAATTTTTAGGATCAGATCTGTTTCCACTGAGGAAGCAAAAAATGCTGCTACAATCAAAGCCGCTGCAGATCTTGCATCCGGTTATGAAATTATTGATCTTCAATATCCAGGAGATTGGGAATTAAGAGGAGATCAATTATATAAAGGTGAAACATTGATGAATGGAAATTTTGAAATTGTTGATCGGATCGGAAAACTGGCCCAGGGCAACACAGTCACAATTTTTGCTGGGGATACTAGAGTAGCAACTAATGTTATGAAAGAAGGTAGTCGCGCTGTAGGTACTCAGGTTTCTCAAGAAGTAGAAGAAGTAGTTTTAAAGCAGGGAAATGAATTTTATGGAGAAGCAGATGTAGTCGGAAAACGCTATCAGACAGCCTATCAACCAATTCGAAACGCTCAGAATGAAATAATTGGTATCTGGTATGTTGGAACTTCAATGGCTTTTGTTAACCAAATGGTAAATGGAGTCACAATTAACACAGCCCTTTTTGCACTGATTGCTGGTTTAATTCTTTCGACTTTTATTTTTGTTTTCGTGCTTAAAATGACAGAACCGCTTAAAGAATTAAGTTTATATGCAGAAGAAATAGCAGCAGGTAATTTAGCTGTTAAAATTAAAGATAAATACTTAGAAAAAGAAGATGAAATTGGTCATCTGGCCGAAGCTTTTGAAAAAATGATAGAAAGTCTAAAAAATGTAATTGGCAGTATTGATAACACTGTTGATGAATTAAGTAGTTCAAGCCAGGATTTAACTGCTACTGGCGAAGAATTATCAGCATCAGCTGATGAAATTGGTAATTCTGTCCAGCAAATTGCTTCTGGAGCTGAAGAACAGTCAGCCCAGGTAGAAGAAGTTTCTTCTATAATTGATACTTTAGCTGAAAATATTAATCAGGTATCTTATAATACTGAATCTATGACAGACCAATCAAAAAATGTAATGAAAAACATAAAAGATGGTAATCAGGCTTTAAAAAATTCTGAACAGAGTTTTAAAGAAGTTAGTGAGAACACACGGATCACTTCTCAGGTTATTGATTCACTGGGTGAATCCTCCGAAAAAATTGGAGAAATTGTTAATTTAATTAATAATATTGCCGCCCAAACAAATCTATTAGCTCTAAATGCAGCTATCGAAGCGGCTAGAGCCGGTGAAGCCGGCAGAGGTTTTTCTGTAGTAGCAGATGAAATACGGGAGCTGGCAGAACAATCTGCCTCTGCAACTGAAGATATCTCAAGCTTAATTATTTCTATTCAAAAAGATGTAAAAAATACAGTCACTAAAATGAATGAAAATGAAACTAAGGTTAAAGAAAGTGTTAATGAAATTAATACTACCGCAGATCTTTTTACAAGAATAATTGAAGCAGCTGAGAACCTTGATCTCTTAATTCATGAGATTGAAAAACAGAGTCAGAACATGAATGAAAATAGTGAAGTTGCTAAAGGTGCAGTTAGAGAAATAGCAGTTGTAAGTGAAGAAGCTGCCCATAATGCAGAAAATGTAGCAGCTGCTAGTGCAGAACAATCTAATTCAACTAAAATTATTGCAGAAGCATCAGAAGGTCTTGTTGAAACAGCTAATACTCTTTCTAAACTTATTAAACAATTTAAAATTAAGAATAACTAAAAAATTAATAAACACTAATATTTGAGTTT
>JBNJFG010000087.1:0-7953 GCA_051746665.1 Bacillota bacterium | reverse complement strand
TTTAAATGTTAATCACCTGAAAAGGTGATTTTTTTGTGTTTAAATTTTACTCCTTTAAATAAATGTCATTAAACTTATATTATTTATAATCTTGACTAGTAACTTTTAAAATAGGTATAATTAAATTAAGATAAAGCTAAAAAGCTTATATATTCTTTCTTTAATTTAATAAAAAGTTATGCTATAATGTATTCACTCTATGTTGACTATTGGTCAAAAATATAACTGGGGGTAAAAAGAGTGGCAAAGCAAACGAAAAAATCACTTAAAAGACGCAACACAATTTTAAATGAGGCAGAAAAATTATTTATAGAAGAGGGTTTTGAAAAGACTACTGTCAAAGATATAGCAGAACATGCTGGTGTAGCTAAAGGTACATTTTATTACTATTTTGATACAAAAGAAGATATCATTTCTTCTTTATTAGAAAAGAGATACAAAAAAACTGAAAAAAAAGCACGACATGTATTGGAAAACAAAAATATGAGTTCATTAGAAAAACTTGAAAAAATAATTTTAAGATTGATCTTTAGTAGAAGAGGTAATTTTAAAGTTTATGAGTTCTTTAAAATTGATGAAAACGCAAAATTCATGAAAGAAAGAAATAAAGAATTTTGGAATAAGTTTATGCCTATCTTTACTGAAATTGTCAAAGAAGGTGTAGAAAGAGGAGAATTTGAAACTGATTATCCAGAAGAGGTTACCGAAATATTATTTATGGGTATTGATAACTTTTTACACAGGCATTATGCTAAATTTACAACTGAAGAGATGTATATTGATAAATTTGCAGCTGTGGAAGAATTGTTAAATAGGACTTTAAAGGTTCAGTCTAGAAAAGTAGATTTGTCTTTAATGAAGCCTGAAAAAAAATAATATTTTTATTTATTAATCAGAAGGCAAACTCTACTAAAAAAATGGTGGTGAAAACATGAGAAAATTTAATGATAATGAGCTGCTTGCTTTTTTAGGACGTCTAGCAAATAAATGGGGTACAGGCCATGAGAGTGTAAGTAAAATATTAGATAAAACTCGTAATTTTCTTGACTCTAAAAAGTATAAACTTCCTTTTATTGATAAAGTAAGTGAACTACTTGAAATGTTAAGTGAATACTCCAAGGGTAATTTTCAATTAAATGATGCAGCAGTAGGTTGGGTTATAGCTACTTTGGCTTATTTAATTTTGCCAACAGATTTAATTCCTGATTTTTTACCTGGAATAGGTTTTACAGATGATGCTGCAGTATTTATATTGGCGTTTAGACAGCTTTCACAGGAGTTGGATCATTTCCGCAGATGGAAAGAATTGGAGTCTAAAACAATAGAAATTGAAAAAGATTAAATTAAATTTAAATTTTACTGGATATTTTCTTAAATTTATTATATAATAAAAAAGATGGAAATTTTAATTTAAGGATTATCTCATAGAAATTTTATATCTATTTAATAAAATTTCAAAAGTCCTTGACAAAATTAAAAAGTTATGCTAACATTATATGTGCTTTTTGTGAAAAAGAAAAATAATTTTCACTCACAGCATTATTTATCATGCGAAAGTGGCGGAATTGGCAGACGCGCTAGATTTAGGATCTAGTGGGTAATCCCCGTGTGGGTTCGAGTCCCACCTTTCGCACCATTTAATAATTCTGTCATTGACCCCCGATATTGGCCAGGTGCCAGATCGGGGATTATTAACATATAGAGAGTTTTTAAAAGTTTTATTTAAATATCAGTTAGGGGGAATATTAATGGAAGTAAAGAAAGAAGTACTAGAAGGTAATGAAGTTAAATTGGAAATTGAAATAGAGAGCGAAAGAGTAGATGAAGCTCTAGAGCAGGCATATCGACAGGTGGTTAAAGATGTTGAAATACCTGGTTTTAGAAAAGGAAAAGCACCTCGTAAAATTATTGAGCAGAGATTTGGGGAAGAAGTTCTCCACAAAGATGCACTAGATATTTTAATTCCGCAGGGATATAGTGAAGCTATAGAAGAAGCTGATATTGAACCTATAGCACAGCCTGATATTGAGGATTTCTATATTTCTAAAGGAGAAGCTGCTACTTTTACTGCAATCGTAGAAGTTAAACCTGAGGTTGAACTTGGAGATTATAAAGGTTTAGGTATAGAAAAAGAAGATACAGAAGTAAAAGAAGAAGAAATTTCTCAACGTTTAGAAAAAATGCAGGATGAACACAGTCAATTAATGACTGCAGATCGTGAAGAACTGCAGGAAGGTGATTTTGCAATAATTGATTTCACCGGTTATGTTGATGGAGAAGAATTCCCTGGTGGTTCTGCAGAAGAATATAGTTTAGAAATTGGATCTGGAAGCTTTATTCCTGGTTTTGAAGAACAACTTGTTGGAATGAAGGTAGGAGAAGAAAAAACAGTTGAAGTAACATTTCCAGAAGATTATCAAGCAGAAGATTTAGCTGCTGCCGATGCTTCTTTTGATGTAACTTTAAAAGAAATTAAAGTTAAAAAGAGACCAGAGTTAGATGATGACTTTGCTGTTGAAGCAAGTGATTATGAAACTATGGATGAATTAAGAGTTAGTATTAAAGAAGAAATAGCTGAACAAAAAGAAAATTCTGCTGAAAATAATTTTAGAGAAAAATTAATTAAAAAAGCAAGTGAAAATGCAGAAGTAAATATGACAGATACTTTAGTTGATGAGCAGTTAGATCAAATGTTTGAGAGATTATCTCAATCTATATCACAACAGGGTTTAGAAGTAGAAGATTATCTTGGATATATGGGTATGGATGAAGATAGCTGGAGAGAAGATAATAGAGAAACAGCTTCTGATCGCGCTAAAGAGCTGCTTGTGCTTGAAGCTATTGCTGAAATTGAAGATATTGAAGTTACTGAAGAAGAAATAGATGAAGAGATTGATGAAATTGCAGAAATGCATGATCAAGAGCCAGATAAGATTAAAGCTATTCTTCAGATGCAGGGACAGTTAGATCAATTGAAAGAAGATATTAGAAGACAAAAAACAATTGAATATTTAATAGAAAATAACTAGAATTTGATTATATTGTTAAACAATAACTGTTTTTCAGTATAAAGTTATATATAATGGTTATGGACCAGATATATTTGATGTATCTGGCAGCAATAAATCAAAGGAGGTTTTTATTAATGAGTCTAATCCCAATGGTCGTTGAACAGACAAATCGTGGGGAAAGATCATATGATATCTATTCCCGACTTTTAAAAGATAGAATTGTGTTTTTAGGTTCACCAGTAACAGATGATGTTGCAAATACTGTTATTGCTCAGCTGCTTTTTTTAGAAGCAGATAATCCAGATAAAGATATCTATTTATATATTAACAGCCCAGGTGGTTCGGTAACTGCTGCTTTGGCAATGTATGATACAATGCAGTACATTAAACCTGATGTAGTTACAATTGGTATGGGACAGGCTGCAAGTGCAGGTGCTCTATTACTTGCTGCTGGTGCAGAAGGAAAGCGTTATGCTCTTCCTTATGCAAGAGTTATGATTCATCAGCCAGCTGGTGGAGCTCAGGGTAAGGCAACTGATGCTGAAATTCACATTAAAGAGTTAATGAGAATTAGAGAATTACTCAATGATATTCTCAGCAAGCATACCGGTAAAAGCTCAGAACAAATTGGTAAAGATGTAGAGAAAGATAATTTCATGACTGCAGAGGAAGCTGTGGATTATGGATTGATTGATGAAGTAATTACACGAAATGAATTAAGTGAAAAGTAATTTAGCCCAAGAGGTGATATAATGTTCAAATTTGGCGATCACAATCACGAAGATGGGGAACTTAAGTGTTCCTTCTGTGGTAAAAGCCAGGATCAAGTAAAAAAATTAGTAGCTGGTCCAGGAGTCTATATTTGTGATGAATGTATAGAACTCTGTAATGAAATTGTAGAAGAAGAATTAGATGAGGAATTGGAACTTGAGTTTGAGAGTGTTCCAAAACCTAAAGAAATAAAAGAATATTTAGATCAATATGTAATTGGTCAAGATAGAGCTAAAAAATCATTATCTGTAGCTGTATATAATCATTATAAAAGAGTTAATTCCAACATGGTAGTTGACGATGTTGAATTACAGAAAAGTAATATTATGATGGTTGGACCTACAGGATGTGGTAAAACATTAATGGCTCAAACTCTGGCTAAAATTATAGATGTGCCGATTGCAATAACTGATGCAACTTCTTTAACAGAAGCCGGTTATGTAGGAGAAGATGTAGAAAATATCCTGCTGAAGTTAATTCAGGCTGCTGATTATGATGTAGAAAAAGCAGAAAAAGGTATTATCTATGTTGATGAAATCGATAAAATTGCTCGAAAGTCTGAAAACACATCGATTACTAGAGATGTTTCTGGAGAGGGAGTACAGCAGGCATTGCTTAAAATTATAGAAGGTACAGTTGCCAGTGTTCCACCTCAGGGTGGTAGAAAACATCCTCATCAGGAATTTATCCAGATTGATACAACCAATATTCTCTTTATTGCTGGTGGAGCTTTTGATGGACTGGAGAAATTAATTGACTCCCGTATCAGCGAAAAAGTAATGGGTTTTGGTGCTGATATTAAAACTAAAGAAGATAATAAAAATATTGGAGATACTTTAAAGCATATTCAACCTCAAGATTTATTACATTATGGTTTAATTCCTGAGTTTATTGGTAGAATGCCAGTTCAGGTTACTTTAGATCAGCTTGAGGCAGAAGATATGGTTCGTATTATGAAGGAGCCAAGAAATGCTTTAGTCAAACAGTATGAAAAGTTCTTTGCTATGGATAATATAGAACTTGAATTTACCGATGATGCGTTAGAGGCAATAGCAACTAAAGCTTTAGAGCGTGATACTGGTGCTCGAGGTTTAAGATCGGTTGTTGAAAATACTGTTTTAGATATAATGTATGATTTACCATCAAGACCTGAAATTAGAAAGTGTATTATTACTAAGGAAGTTATAGATGAAAATGCTGACCCGATTCTAGAAATTGAAGAGCAAAAACTAGAAGAGGAAGAAAGCGCTTAACAGCCAAAAGTTAAAAATTCAACTGTTTAATTTTAATTAAGCTGTAGTAGATTTAGAGATAATATTACTCCTAATGAGTGAGTGGTATTATCTCTTTCGTTTTTTTGAATAATATTGGAGGTTAAATTTTAGTTATCCCGAAATATAAAAGTAGTATAAATTATAAGTATTTTAATTACTTAAATATAATAGATTGAGGTGAATTTTAATGAACAATAATAATGAAATTAAAGAAATAATGGAACTACCTTTACTAGCTTCTCGTGGAGTAATTGTATTTCCTCATATGGTAATTCCTCTTTTAGTAGGTAGAGATAAATCTATAGCTGCTTTAGAAGAAGCAATGATGGAAGAAAAGAAAATTATAATAGCGGCTCAAAAAGATGAAACAATTGAAGATCCTGATCTCGATGATATTTATCAATTTGGAACAATTGCTGAAGTAAAACAGCTGGTTAAACTTCCAAATGGAATGATTAAAGTTGTGGTTGAAGGAATTGAAAGAGCTGAAGTTATTGAATATATTGATACAGAAGAATATTTTTTGGCTGAAGTACAGAGCCGACCTGAAGAAAAAATAGAAGTTAGCAAAGATATAAAGGCTTTAATGAGAACAGTAATTAAAGAATTTGAAGAGTATATTAAATATAACCGCAATTTGCCTGCTGAAACAATTATGTCAGCAAGTAATATTGAAGAGCCTGGACGACTCGCAGATGTTATTTCTTCACAGGTAGAATTGAAATATCCACAACTGCAGGAATTATTAGAGGCAACTGATATTGTTGAACGTTTGGAAAAAATGTTAAGCCTGCTTCAGGACGAGATTGAAGTTTTAAAAATTGAGCAGGATATTAATAAAAGAGTTAAGAAAAAAGTAGAAAAGAATCAAAAAGAATATTATTTAAGAGAAAAAATGAAAGTTATTCAGGATGAATTAGATGAAGATAAAAGTTCTACTGATGAGATAGCTGGTTATTATGAAGAACTAGAAAAAGCTGAGCTGCCTGATAATGTAGCAGAAAAAGTAGAAGAAGAAATAGAAAAATTAGATCGCACACCAAATATGTCCCCTGAGGCTACAGTTATCCGTAATTATTTGGATTGTATTTTAGATTTACCTTGGAATAAAGTCAAGGAAGAAGAAATAGATATCAAAAATTCTGAAGAAATCTTAGAAGCAGATCATTATGGACTTAAGGATGTTAAAGAAAGAATTTTAGAATATCTGGCTGTCAGAAAAATGGCTCCAGCTAAAAAGAGTCCGATTTTATGTCTGGTAGGAGCCCCTGGTGTAGGTAAAACATCTCTCGGCCGCTCAATTGCTAGAGCACTAGATAGAGATTTTGTTCGTCTTTCCTTAGGTGGAGTTAGAGATGAAGCAGAAATAAGAGGACATAGAAGAACCTATATTGGTTCTCGTCCTGGTAGAATAATTAATGCTATGCGTGATGCGGGAAGTAAAAACCCTGTATTTTTGTTAGATGAGGTTGATAAGATGAGTTCTGATTTCAGAGGTGACCCCGCTTCAGCACTGCTCGAGGTTTTAGATCCAGAGCAGAACAAGGAGTTTGGTGATCACTACCTGGAAGTACCATTTGATCTTTCACAGGTCTTATTTGTAACAACTGCTAATGTTGCTCATACAATTCCAGCACCACTTTTAGATAGAATGGAATTAATAGAGCTCCCTGGTTATACAGAAGACGAAAAGCTAAAAATTGCGGAAAGACATCTGCTTCCTAAAATATATAAGGATCATGGCCTTAAAGAAGAAAAAATTAATATTTCTTCTAATGCTATTTTAAAAGTTGTTAGAGAGTATACTAGAGAAGCGGGAGTTAGAAATCTTGAACGGAAATTAGCAGCTATTACTAGAAAAATAGCTAAAGAATTTGTAGAAGGTAGAGATAAAAAAGCTCTGGTTGCAGTTAACAGTGTAGGAAAATATTTAGGATTAGCTGATTATGAGCATCAAGAAAGTAATCTTGAAGATAGAATAGGAGTTGCAACTGGTCTTGCCTATAATCAGGCAGGTGGCGATATTTTAGATATTGAGGTTGCAGTAGTACCTGGAAAAGGTGAGCTGACTTTAACTGGTTCTTTAGGTGATGTAATGAAAGAGTCTGCTCAGGCAGCTTTAAGTTATGTTCGCTCTAAACAGAATGAATTAAATTTAAGTGATGGATTTTATAAAAAATTCGATATCCATATTCATGTACCTCAGGGAGCAGTTCCTAAAGATGGACCTTCAGCTGGTATTACAATTGCAATTGCCTTAGCTTCAGCTTTAACAGGCCGCAAAGTTAACGGAGATTATGCAATGACTGGAGAAATATCATTAAGAGGAAGAGTGCTGCCAATTGGTGGTTTAAAAACAAAAATTCTTGCTGGTCGTAGAGCAGGAATCAATAAATTTATTTTACCGAAAAAGAATGAAAATAATTTTAAAGAAATAGAAAAAGAAATTACTAGAGGTTTAGATGTAACATTTGTTTCCCATATGGACCAAGTAATGGACATTTTACTACTAGAGGATGAGAATAATGCAGATCACTAAAGCTGAATTTTATAAAAGTGTATATAAATATGAAGACTGCCCCAGGCTGCAGCAGCCTGAGGTGGCCTTTAGTGGACGTTCAAATGTCGGTAAATCTTCTTTGATCAATAGCCTTACCAGACAAAAAAAATTAGCCCGAACAAGTAATACTCCAGGTAGAACCCAGTGTTTAAATTATTTTAATGTAGATGATAAATTTTATTTAGTAGATTTACCTGGCTATGGTTTTGCTAATGTACCTCAAAAAGTAAAGGATGACTGGGCAGAATTAATTGATACTTATTTAAATTATAGAGAAAATTTAATTGGGGTAGTACAGATTATTGATTCTCGTCACAAACCTACTAAAGATGATAAA
>JBNJFG010000086.1:0-8062 GCA_051746665.1 Bacillota bacterium | reverse complement strand
AATGTTTGAAATTTTGGAAGACTTAGAAGAGCACAAGAAACTATCCTTAGAAGATGATACACGTACCGCTTTGACTAATGCTCAAGATGATATTTTTGCTGCTATGAGTGATTTTAATAATTATGTTAATTTTAATTTGATGTTTTATGAAGAACAAAATAGTGCGTTTAGAATTTTGCTTTACATAGAAGATATACTCCCTTCCTATTTACAAAAAATATTTCAAGCCAAAACAAAAGTAGAAAGAAGTGATATATTTAAAAATTTAAGTGGTAGTGATGGATTATTTGATTTACGCTTCAAATTTAATTTACTATCTGATTTCTTTTATGTCAATCCCAACCATAAACCTGATTTCACAAAACAATTTTTAGAAATAACTAATAAGATCTTCAAAGGTGAAAGTATTGCTTACCAATTATTAATCAATCGTTTTATTTCTCATTTGCGCGAAAAATTCAAGAATAAGCAACATACAAAATATGATAATTTAAAAGCGATAATGATTCTTAAGTTTTTAAAAAACTTGGGTTTGCTGCCAAGGAAGGAGGAATTAAGTGTGGCAAATGTAGAGGTGGATACTGAATATAAAAAAAGGATTCAGGAATTTTTGGAACAGCATCATGATGTATTAGATTCTGATATTAAAAGAATGGTGTTTTTGGAAGGGGTTTTAGCTAAGAAATTGCTTAATATTCAACAGCAGGAAAGAAGTTCTGCTCCATTTAGAGCACGATTAAATAGTTTGAAACTGAATGAAAAGATAGTAAAAAGATTATATACGGAAATAATCAATAAGCTAGAAGAATACGATAAAAACTATTATCATCAGTTAGAAGAAATGATTGCTGATTATATTTTAGAGAGTGATTTTGAAGCAGTATCTAATGATGAATTGTCCTTTTATTTTGTTACAGGTATGAACCAAGCTCATAAGTTTGATTTTAAAACTAATAATGAGGAGGAATAATAATGAGTATAGTTGCTAACCGTAGTGAATTAGTCTTTCTCTATGATATTAAAGATGCTAATCCTAATGGAGATCCTTTAGATGCTAACAAGCCGCGAATTGATGAAGAAACAGGGATTAATTTAGTTACTGATGTTAGATTAAAACGTACAATTAGAGATTATTTTTTTGAATATAAAGGTTATAATGGTGAATCAGGAGAAGATATTTTTGTAAGAGAAAAAGAAAATGAAGACGGAACTATTCAAGATGGTAAAACTAGGGCCAAAGATTTTGCAGAAGACCCTCAGAAAGTTCTTGAAGAGTGTATTGATGTAAGGTTATTTGGAGGGGTAATTCCTTTATCGGGAGATTCAATTACATATACAGGTCCTGTTCAATTTCAAATGGGTCGTTCTTTACATCCTGTAGAGTTAAAATATATTAAGGGAACTGGTGCTTTTGCTTCAGGTTCTGGTAGAAGTAAAAAAACTTTTCGCGAAGAACACATAGTACCGTATTCTTTAATTGGCTTTTACGGCATAATCAATGAAAATGCCGCTCAAAAAACCAATTTAACTGAAAAAGATATAGACTTATTAATTGAAGGTATGTGGCGAGGAACGAAAAATCTAATTACGCGAACTAAAGTAGGTCAAACACCGCGATTATTATTAAAAGTAAATTATAATGAACCAAACTTCTTTATTGGAGAATTAAAAAATTATATTGATTTAAAAACTGGGCAACGGGAAGAAGAAATAAGAGATGTAGATGACTATCAATTGGATATAACTGCTTTAGTTGATGTTTTGAATAATAATCAAGATAAAATAGAGAGTATAAATTATTTATCTAATCCACGAGTAGAATTTGTTTACGAAGAAGAAAAAGTGAATTTAAATGAATTAGATAAATTTGAGAAAATTGAATTATAAACTAAAAATTCCTCTCCCAAAGTTAAGGAGAGGAATTTTTAGAGAGGAGGTTTAGAGTAATGAAAAAAGTGTTGGCATTTGATATTGCAGCAGATTATGCTCATTTTAAAAAATATTATACCACTACTTCTCCTTTAACTTTTGCTGTACCTCCTAAGACTACTTTATATGGTGTAGTAGGAGCAATTTTAGGTTTAGATAAAGAAGATTATTTAAATCATTTTCAAAGTGGCAATTGTGAGATAGGGATTGCAATAAAAAAAGAAATTACTAAGACGCGGATTAATCTTAATTTAATCAATACTAAAGCTGCTGCTTTGATGTCGCGGATAGATAATCGGACGCAAATCAGAACTGAATATTTAAAAAATGCTAAGTATAGAATTTATTTTTATCATCAAGATAATGAATTATATGATAACTTAAAAACATATTTAAAGGAACATAAAACAGTTTATTCAGTATCATTGGGATTGAGTGAAAATTTAGCTGATTTTGAATTCATTGGAGAATATCAAGCAGAAAAAATTGAAAATAATGCACAATGGATTGATATGGATACTGTTTTACGTCTTGATAAAGAAAATTTGACTAAAGGCGATATCGATTTTAGTTTAAGTGAAAGAGAATATTTTTCTGATAAAATTGCTTTAGAGATGAAACCAAATCGAGAAGTAGTTGATTATGGACAAATTATTTTTGAAAGACAGGGCAAGAGTATTAAAGC
This sequence comes from Bacillota bacterium, assembly GCA_051746665.1. Lineage (GTDB taxonomy): Bacteria > Bacillota > Halanaerobiia > Halanaerobiales > Halanaerobiaceae > Halanaerobium. Next base: position 5,448 of record JBNJFG010000086.1, on the reverse strand, counting down.
TAGACCAACTGAATACTATCGATTAGAGAATGGCAGCAATTGTATATTGTTATGATTTAAAGAAAGGAGTTAATATGGCTATTTTATACTCCCATCCTGGAAAAAAGCTTAAAGATCATTTGTATAATGTCTATCGTTTAGGAATGGATAAATTTGAGAATAAGAATTTGAATTTTAGTAATTTAAAAGAGATTAAATCAGTGGCAGAAATAGTATTACTCACTCATGATTTCGGCAAAGCAACTGATTTTTTTCAAAATAAATTAAAATTGGCAGAGCAGAATAAACAAGAATCTGAAGAATACCAGAAGTTGACTAAGCAGGGATATAATAAAAGTAGCCACAGTTTATTATCAGCTTTATTTACTTATTATATATTGGATGAAATAATTGAAAACGATTTATTATCTTTAATAGGTTTAACAGCAGTTTATCGGCATCATAGTAATTTGAAAGATTTTAGAGATATGATGCGGGTCAATAATTGGGAATTATTAGAGGAGCAATTTGCTGCTGTTGATTTAGAAAAGTTAGATGAGATATTAGCATTAGTTAATACTAAAGTTAAATTAAAAGAATTGAAGTTTGAAGAATTAAAAACTAAATTAGACAGTCGCCAATTCAGACGTAAAATGCGGAAACTGAAACGTGATTTGACAGAAGAAAAGAATTATCTATTGTCTAATTTTGTTTATTCTCTTTTGATTTCTTCTGATAAGGCGGAAGCTATATTTTATAATAAGAACTTGAGCTATAGCCGGCTACAAGATTTAGTATTAGAAAATCAAATATTGGATGATACTATAGTGGAGAAATATAAACAGCAAAAAGGTTGGGATAATGCTGAAACTAAGATTAATCAAACAAGAAATAAAATTTATGATGAAGTGATAACTAATATTGCTAATCTTGATTTAAAAGAAGATAGGATTTTATCTTTAAATGTACCTACTGGTACAGGAAAGACTTTAACCGCTTTAGCAGCAGGATTGAAATTGCGTTCTAGATTACAGCAGCATAAGTTGATTTATGCTCTGCCTTTCACTTCAATTATTGATCAAAATCATAATGTTTTTATAGATGTTTTTGAAAAAACTGGTCATACTGTAGATAGCTCACTACTGATCAAACATCACTATTTAACTCCTAAAAAATATATTAAAGATGATGATTATGAAGATGAAGATTATGATATTTCAAAACACTTAATTGAAAGTTGGAATTCTGAAATAGTAGTAACGACATTTGTACAGTTACTACATTCTATTTTTTCTAATCAAAATCGAAGTTTAATTAAATTCAATAATATTGCTAATTCTATTATTTTATTAGATGAGGTACAAAATATTCCTCATAAATATTGGGAATTAATTAGAGTTGTTTTGAAAACTATGGCTGAAAAATTAGATTGTTATTTTGTTTTTATTACTGCTACTATGCCTTTGATTTATAGCGAAAAAGATAATGAAATAAAAGAATTAGCAGCTAGCAAAGAAGAATATTTCAAATTTTTTAATCGTTATCAATTAGATTTATCAGAATTTAGAGAAAGTAAAACAATAGTTGAATTCAAAGAATTTTTGGTAGAAGAGTTGAAGACTTATAAAAAAGAAAATTTTTTAATTATATTAAATACGATTCAAACTTCAATTGAGGTTTATGAAAAAATACAAGAATTAATAGATAGAGGAGAATTGCAAGGAGAGGCTATTTATTTATCAACTAATATTATTCCTCAAGCAAGAGAAAAAAGAATTAATCAGATTGGGGATAGTAAAGAGAGACAAATAGTTATATCTACTCAAATGGTAGAGGCAGGAGTAGATATAGATTTAGATAGAGTTTATCGCGATTTTGCTCCTTTAGATTCTATTAATCAAACTTGTGGGCGTTGCAATCGGAATTTTAATGCATCTAAGCAGGGACGGGTGACATTAGTGAAATTAATTAATCCTGATCATAATGGCAATACATATGCTAGCTATATTTATAGTGATATTCTATTAACTAGTACTCAAAAAATATTAAATGAATATTCCGATATAGTTGAAGAAAAAGAATTCCTAAAATTAAATCAGCGTTATTTTAGTCAATTAAACGGAGTAAAAAGTGATGACATATCAGAGCAATTATTAGAGAAAATACAATCCTTAAAGTATGAAAAAGCTTTTTGGAAAGATGATAGTAATTTAGGCGAGACTTTTGCATTAATAGAGCAAGATTTTGCTACAGTTAATTTATTTATTGAAATTAATGAAGAGGCTCAAGAAGTGTGGAATCGGTATGAAGAAATTAATGCTATTGAAATTAATAATATGAACGATTACAGTAAACGGAAAGAAAAATTTGAAAATATAAAAAAACAGTTTTTGAATTATGTAATTACAGTTCCTGAGTATGTTGCGAAGGAGCAATTAGAAGAAAGTGAATTACAAGATACTTTTAATCGAATTGATAGGTGGCAGTGTGATAGTGTGTATAATCTACAAACCGGTTTTAAAAGGAAAGAAGAGGAAGTAAATACTTTTTTCTAAGGAGAGATAAATGTGAAAAAAATCAGACAAGTTATATTGCGGTATAGCGTTCCAGATAAATTATCAAAACGATATGGTCATAAATTGCGTGGTTTTTTTGCAAATCAATTTTCTGAAGTTTTGTTCCATAATCATAAAGAAAATGGTGAAAATCGTTATGGTTATCCCTTGATTCAGTATAAAATTATTAGTGGTGATCCTGTGATTATTGGGTTGGAAGAAGGGGCAGAATTAATAATTGAAAATTTTCTTGATATAAAAGAGTTGGTATTAGGAGATAAAAAATATGATAAACCTGAAGGACGGTTAAAGGTTAATGAATTAGAGTTACAAGTTCATTCAGATTTGAGGATTCCTAAGTATAAATATGAGTTAATTTCACCGTGGCTAGGCTTAAATCAGCAGAATCATAAAAAATATGAGAAAAAAGTAAAAGATAAATCAGATGAAGAACAATGGGATTTTTTCGAAAGTATTTTGATTGGGAATATATTATCTTTTGCTAAAGGAATAGATTGGTGGATAGAAGATGAAATAAAAGTAGTGCCTGATTTAAAACCGGTAGATGTTAAATTTAAAAATAAAGATATGATAGGTTTCGTAGGAGAATTTTATTCAAATATTAAATTACCTGATAAAATTGGGATAGGTCAATCTACAGCTCGTGGTTTTGGGACTATTAAGCGTTCAGAATTAGTTTAAAAAGCTATAGGAAAGGAGGGGGTGAGATGCAACTAGTAATCAATACATATGGGAGTTATTTACATCGAGATCAAAATTGTTTTGAATTAAAGACTGAAGAAAAAAAGACTAAAATTTCTACTAAGAAAGTGGATTCTATTTTGATTACTACTGGTGCATCTATTAGTACTGATGCTGTTGAATTAGCTATTGATAATAATATTGAAATTCAGTTTTTAAATAAATATGGTCAACCAATAGGAAAGGTATGGCATTCTAAATTAGGCAGTACCACATATATCCGTCGCAGACAGTTAGAAATAGCTGAAACTGCTGAAGGGACAGAGATAGTAAAAGACTTGATTACGAGGAAATTAAATAATTCAACTGCTCATTTAGAGGATTTAGCAAGAAGAAGAAGTGAAGAAAAAGCTAATTATATACAAGAAAAAATAGATAAAATAAATAAGTTTAAAGATAAAATCAAAGCTGTAACAGGGCCAATTGCTGATGTGCGCAATCAACTCATGGGTTATGAAGGGAATGTAGGGCGGAATTATTTTTCTGCATTAAGTTATTTATTACCAGAACGGTTTCAATTTTCGGGTCGCAGTTATAGACCAGCTCAAGATGAATTTAATTGTTTGCTTAATTATGGATATGGAGTTTTATATTCTAAAGTAGAAAAGGCATGCATTATTGCAGGCTTAGATCCTTATGTAGGAATTATGCATACCGATGGTTACAATAAAAAATCTTTTGTATTTGATGCTATCGAGCCTTATCGGTATCGAGTTGATAAAGTAGTTATGAAATTATTCAGCCGTAAAAAGGTTAAGACTGATTTTTTTGATGAATTAAATGAGGGTTTAACTCTTAATGAAGCTGGGAAAGAAGTATTGATTAAAAATTTGAATCAATACTTTGATAAAAAAGTGCGTCATGATGGACGGAATATGAGAGTAGAAGCTACAATAGAGCATGATCTACACCAATTAGCTAATAGATTAATAGAAGATTAAAAGCGAGGTGATAGGTATGCTGGTCTGGTTTATTTATGACATTGTTAAAGATAAACCGAGAAAAAAGATTTCTGATAAAGCAATAGAATTAGGATTAAAACGAGTGCAAAAGTCAGTTTTTCTTGGGAAATTAGAAAATAGTGTAGCAGATGAACTGCTATTGTATTCTGAAAATCAAATTAATCCCGATAAAGATTCAGTTTATTTATTTCCTATGTGCCAAGAGGACTTTAAAAAAGTGGAGATATTGGGCAAAGCTTTTGATAAAGCACGAGCTAATGATGAGCTAAAAACTATGTTCTTGTAGGTGATAAAATGAAAGATTCAATTAGTATTACACCTTCTGAGGTAATTGAATATTTATATTGTCCACGTTTCATATATTTTATGTTAGTCCTGCAGATTCCTCAGAAAGAAGAGCAAAGATATAAAGTACAGCAGGGCAGAGAAGTTCATGAGCAAAAAACCAAAATTAATAAAAAATATTTGCGTAAAAAGATTGGAGTTACTGATAAAAAAATAGATCAAAAATTGACTTCCCAAAAGCATCAAATTCATGGAATAGTAGATGAAGTACTATTCTTAGATGACGGGACTGCAGCAAGTTTAGATTACAAATTTGCTAAATATAAAGATAGATTGTTTAAAACTTATAAATATCAAGCAGTGATGTATGGCATGTTAATTGCAGAAAACTATGACGTAGATGTTAATAAGGCTTTTTTAGTTTATACGAGAAGTAGAAATAAACTAGTAGAAATTAAAATTACTGACAAAGATAGGCAAGAAGTAAAAAATATTTTATCAGAAGTAATTGATATCGTTCAAAAAGGATATTATCCTGAAGCTACTAGTTCTAAAAAAAGATGCCGGGATTGCTGTTATCGCAATATATGTACTAAATAAGGTTGTGTTTTTGCTAGAAATGTTATAAAATTATAATTGAAAAGAAAAAATTTAATTCTGACGACGGCAAATTATTGATGTATAAATATACGAACCTTGATAAATGCTGGTGTAACAGTTGTTATAAAAGTTTAAATTTTGCGGAGATTTTTTGCAAATGGCTGTATATGCATAAATATACTGATTATACAGGGGGCAAAATGCCATTTTAAGTGATATAGAAATCTCCATGAAGGTTGTCAGTATAGGATTTTGTTCTTCTGACGGGTTATAGTCACATATCCACTAAAATAAGGATTGAAACT
>JBNJFG010000085.1:0-8169 GCA_051746665.1 Bacillota bacterium | reverse complement strand
CACTTGTTCCCATCTCGAACACAAAAGTTAAGTCCTCCAGCGCCTATGGTACTGCATTGGTAACGATGTGGGAGAGTAGGTCGCTGCCGGATCCTTTTTATAATCCCCGATAGCTCAGTTGGTAGAGCAGATGACTGTTAATCATCTTGTCGTAAGTTCGAGTCTTACTCGGGGAGCCATTTTTATTTTAGACCTTTATAGGGTCTTTTTTTATTTTATATAGTTAATTATTTAAGCATTCACTTTAGGTGGATGTTTTTTTTGTGTTATAATTTACTTGCATTTTTTTAAAATTATAGTATTATAATGTTAAAGGTCAAGATAAGTCAAAGTTAGGAGGGGGAGAATATGTCTAGTTTATCTGATCAAATAGAAATATATTTAAGGAGACAAATTTCTAAATATCAAGGAAAAGTGAAAATAAAAAGAAATCAATTAGCTGAAAATTTTGATTGTGCTCCTTCTCAAATAAATTATGTTTTAGATACTAGATTTACAGTAGAAAAGGGATATGTAGTAGAGAGTCAGCGTGGTGGTGGTGGGTTTATAAGGATTATTAGAGTGACCCTTGATTCTAATAAAGAAGTAATTCAAGAAGTTATCAATAAATTAGATCACACTATCACTCAGAAAGAAGCTCATGGTATTATTAAAAGATTATATGATAATGATTTAATTACTGAAAGAGAATCTTATTTGATGGAAAGAGCAGTCCACCGTAATGTTTTGGGGGTTTCATTACCTGAACGTGATTATTTAAGAGGAAGAATCTTAAAAAATATGTTAGAAGTTATTTTTAAAGTTAAGGAGGACTAGATATGATCTGTGAAGGATGTGGAGAAAGAGAAGCCTCTGTTCATTTAACAAGGATTATAAATGGTGAAAAAACAGAGATGCATTTATGTGAAAAATGTGCTCAAAAAAGCAGTAAACTAAATAATGATAATAATTTAAGCTTTCAAAGTTTATTATCAGGCATCTTGAATCAAAATTTAATAAATCAAAATTCTCCGGTTTTTAATGATAATCAATCACAGAATCTAGTCTGTAATAATTGTGGTATGAGTTATCAAGAATTTATTCAACGAGGTTTTTTTGGTTGTGAAGATTGTTATGAGGCTTTTAAAGGTGAGTTAGATCAGCTTTTCAAAAGAATTCATGGTAATCCCCAACATACAGGTAAATATCCTTTATCTTTTAGAAAAAAAATCAAAATTGAATCTGAGATTAATAAATTAAAGGAAGAAATGAAGCTGGCTGTTGATAAAGAAAACTTTGAAAAAGCTGCTGAAATTAGAGATGAAATCCATGCTATTGAAGAGAACATGGAGGAAAATTGTAATGCAGAATAATATAATAAATAACTGGCAAATCGAAAATGGTGAAGAAAAAGATGTTGTATTAAGTTCCAGAATAAGATTAGCTAGAAACTTAAAAAAATATAAATTTCCAAATAGAAGTAATTTAGAAGAAAAAACAAAATTAATTAACCATTTAGAAGATAAAATATTTTTCTTAAAAAATCAAAACTATAATTTTTATCTAATGGATAATTTAAATGAAACTGAAAGAAATGTTTTGCATGAAGAATATCTTATTAGTAGAAATCATGTTCAATATTCTGAGGCCAGAGCTTTATTTTTAAATAATGAAAAAAATATATCAATTATGATTAATGAAGAAGATCATTTGAGAATTCAAATTTTAAAACCAGGCCTTGAATTTGATAATATTTGGCATGAAATTAATAGTCTTGATGATCAATTAGAAAAAAATTTAGAATATGCTTTTTCTGAAAAATGGGGATATTTAACTAGTTGTCCCACTAATATCGGAACCGCTTTAAGAGCTTCGGTAATGTGTCATTTACCTGCACTAGTATTAAGTGGTGAGATTGACAATATATTAGGAGCTGTCGGAAAATTTGGTTTAACTGTAAGAGGAATTTCTGGCGAGGGAAGCAATAGTGAAGCTGAATTATTCCAGATTTCAAATCAAATAACGCTGGGTTTCAGTGAAAAAGAAATTATTGATAAATTAGAAAGTGTTATTAAACAAATTATAGCAGAAGAAAGAAAAAGCAGGGAATATTTATTAGGAAATAATTTTTTTAATTTAAAAGATAATGTTTTAAGATCACTAGGGGTTTTGAAATATGCCTATCAATTGGAAGAAGCAGAAGCTTTAAAATATTTATCAAGAATAAAGTTTGGTCAGGATACAAATTTAATTGATGAAAAACTTGATAAAAACTTATTTTTTAAATTGTTATTTAAAATTAAAAATGCACACCTGCAATATGGTTCTAAAGAAAAACTTAATAGGGAAAAATTAAATATTAAAAGAGCTGAAATTATAAAAAATGAATTAACTGAGGAGTGAAAATATATGTTTGCAAAATTTACAGAAAGAGCTAGAAAAGTTTTAAGTATTGCTGAACAGGAGGCCCTAAAACTCAAACACAGCTATGTTGGAACAGAGCATATTCTTTATGGCTTAATCGCTGAAGGACAGGGGATAGCTGCACGTTCATTAATTGACAACAAAGTAAATAAAGAAGTTATTGAAAGTAAAATTATAGATATGATTGGAGAAGGGCAAAATGAAGTAAAGGGTTCTATTGGTTTAACTCCAAGAAGTAAAAAAGTTTTAAATTTAGCTATGGATGAAGCTAGAAAAATGGGCCATAACTATATTGGAACAGAGCATCTTCTGCTGGGATTAATTCGTGAAGGTGAAGGTGTTGCTGTCAGAATTTTGATGGATTTAAATAGTGATATTGGAAATATTAAAGAAGAAGTTATTGATTTACTTGGTGGTAAAAAGTCTATCAAGAAAAATTCTAAATCATCAAATAAAAAGACAAAAAACTTAGATGAATACAGTCGTGATTTAACTGAAATGGCTAGAGAAAATAAATTAGATCCAGTTATTGGTCGTGATAAAGAAATAAATAGGGTAATTCAGGTTTTAAGCCGTAGAACAAAAAATAATCCCGTTCTAATTGGTGAACCAGGTGTTGGTAAAACAGCAATTATTGAAGGTTTAGCTCAGATGATTATAAGTGAAAATGTACCGGAACTCTTGTTAAATAAAAGGGTAGTTTCGCTTGATTTAAGTTCGTTAGTAGCAGGTTCAAAATATAGAGGAGAATTTGAACAGCGTTTGAAAGCTGTAATGAATGAAATTATTGAAAGTGGAGATATCATATTATTTATAGATGAAATGCATACTTTAGTTGGTGCTGGTGCAGCTGAAGGTGCTATAGATGCTGCAAATATTTTAAAGCCTGCTTTAGCAAGAGGAGAACTGCAGGCAATTGGTGCTACAACCTTAGATGAGTATCGTAAATATATAGAAAAAGATGCAGCTTTGGAGAGAAGATTTCAATCTGTATTGGTAGAGGAAAATTCTACAGAAGAAGCAATAGATATTCTTAAAGGATTACGTGATCCCTATGAAGCACATCACAAGGTTAAAATAACTGATCAGGCAATTGAAGCTGCTGTGGTTTTATCTCACAGATATATTTCTGATCGTTTTTTACCCGATAAAGCAATTGATTTAATTGATGAAGCTGCTTCTAAAGTGCGTTTAAGCAACAGCACTAGGCCACCCGAATTTAAGGAATTAAGTCTAAAACTAGAAGAGGCTGAAAAAGAAAAAGAAGCGGCAGTTAAAAATCAAGAATTTGAAAAAGCAGCCAGAATGAGAGATAAAGAAAAAACATTAGAAAAAGAATTAGAAGAACTAAAAAACAGCTGGGAAGATCAAAAAGGAAAAGCAGAAGCTGTTGTAACTACTGAAGATATTGCAGAGATAGTTTCCAGCTGGACCGGTATTCCAGTTACTAAACTAGAAGAAGCTGAAACTGAAAGACTGCTTCGTTTGGAAGATGAGCTGCACAAACGGGTAATTGGACAGGATGAAGCAATCAAAGCAGTATCTGAGGCTGTACGCAGAGCTAGAGCGGGTTTGAAAGATCCGGAACGCCCAATTGGATCCTTTATTTTCTTAGGACCAACTGGTGTTGGTAAAACCGAGCTTGCTAAAACTTTAGCAGAAACAATGTTTAATGATGAAGATGCTATGATTAGAGTAGATATGTCTGAGTATATGGAAAAACATTCTGTCTCTAGATTAGTTGGTTCACCTCCTGGATATGTTGGTCATGATGAGGGTGGACAGTTAACTGAACCTGTTCGAAGAAGACCATACTCTGTTATTTTATTTGATGAAATAGAAAAAGCCCATCCTGATGTATTTAATGTACTTCTTCAAATATTAGAAGATGGTGTATTAACAGATACACATGGACGTAAAGTTGACTTTAAGAATACAATTGTTATCATGACTTCTAATGTAGGAGCCGACTTTATAGAAAAGCAGTCACAATTAGGTTTTAAAACAGATAATGACGAAGCAGCAAGTTATGATCGAATGAAAGATAATGTTATGTCACAGCTCAGAAAAACATTTAGACCTGAATTTTTGAATAGATTAGATGAAATTATAGTCTTTCACTCTTTAAATAGAGAGCATATTAAGAAAATTGTTGACCTAATGCTTGATGATTTAAGAGATAGATTAAAAGAAAAAGATATAAAATTGGAAATGACTGAAGCAGCTAAAACAAAATTAGCAGAAGATGGCTATGACTCTGAGTTTGGTGCTCGCCCTCTCAGAAGAGCAATACAGCGTCAGATTGAAAATCCATTATCAATTAAAATACTTGATCATGAATTTGAAGAAAAGAATACAATTACTGTAGATGTTGAAGATGATGATTTTGATTTCATAGTAAGTTAAGGCATTAGCAGCAAATTAACCTTTCTTGTAAAATGCTGTAAAAAATGATATAATTATATATAAATATAATTGAAATTTACAAGTAGGAGCTATTGATAATGGCGAAAGCAAAAAAATACTATCTATGTCAAAAATGTGGTTATAAATCAGTCAATTGGATGGGCAAATGTTCTAATTGTGGTTCCTGGGATAGCTTTGAAGAAGTCATTGAAGATAAATCTGAAAACAATAAAAATAAATATGATTTAACGAGAGAGGAGAAAAAACCTCAGCCGATTACTAAAATTTCTTCGGTTAAGCGTCAGCGTTTTAAAACTAATATAACTGAACTTGATCGAGTACTCGGTGGGGGAGTTGTTTCTGGCTCTCTAATATTACTTGGTGGAGCCCCTGGTATTGGTAAATCAACACTAATACTTCAGGTGGCTTCTCTTTTTAGTCAAAAATATGGGAAAACTCTGTATCTTTCTGGTGAAGAATCTGCTTCTCAATTAAAAATGAGAGCAGAGCGTTTGGATTGTATGGATGAAAATCTTAATATTTTAGATGAGAGAGATTATATGGTTTTAGAAAATCATATTTCTAAAAATAAGGATTATTCACTAATTGTTGTAGATTCTATTCAAACAGTGCATATTCCTGAGTTAGATGCAGCTCCTGGGAATTTAACCCAAATCAAGGAGGTTACTAATCGCCTTGTTAAATTGGCTAAAACTACAGGAATTCCTGTAGTTTTAATTGGTCATGTTACAAAAGAAGGAGAATTAGCTGGTCCAAGGGTTCTAGAACATTTAGTGGATACTGTTCTGCAGTTTGAAGGCGATAATTATCATATGTATAGAATGTTAAGAGCTAAAAAAAATCGATTTGGCTCGACAAATGAAATTGGAGTCTTTGAAATGAAAGAAAAAGGAATAGAAGAAGTTGCTAATCCTTCTAGTTTTTTCATAAATGAAAGATCTGCAGATGTATCTGGTTCAATTATTACTCCAGCTTTAGAAGGCAGTCGAGTTCTTTTAGTAGAAGTACAATCTTTGGTCACTGATGCAGCTTTTCCATCTCCACAGCGTTTGGCTAAAGGCGTAAATCACAAACGTTTATCATTGCTTTTAGCAGTTTTAGAAAAGCGTTTAGGTGCTAATTTCAAAGAGTTTGATGTTAATTTGAATATTACTGGAGGAATTAATGTAGAAGAACCAGGACTTGATCTGGCTATAATAGCTGCAGTTATATCTAGCTATAAAGATATTTCATTAGATAATGACTTAGCGGTAATTGGAGAAGTTGGACTTGGCGGTGAAGTTCGTGCGGTAGGACAGATAGAAAAAAGAATTAATGAACTAAAAAAATTATCATTTAAAAAAGTTGTCATTCCAGCGGGAAATTCCAAAAATATCGCCTTTGATCCAGATATAAAAATTGATGCAGTAAAAGATATATCTGAATTTGTAAAAATAATTATAAAATAACTACATAATTATAGTGGAAAGAGGTGAAGTAATGGAAGAACTTAATGAAAATTTATTAGATGTTCTAAAAGTCTTAGCTCCTGGCACAGTTTTCAGAGATGGACTTGAAAATATTTTAAGGGCTCAAACTGGTGGTTTGATTGTTGTTAGTGATAAAGATGAAGTTATGGATTTAGTAAATGATGGTTTTCAAATTGAAACTTCACTTTCACCAGCGCGGTTATATGAACTTGCAAAAATGGATGGTGCAATTGTTGTAGATCAAGATGCTGAAAACATATTATTTGCAAATGCTCAATTGATTCCGGATCCCACAATTAAATCTTCAGAAACTGGAACCAGGCATAAAACTGCAGAAAGGGTTGCTTTTCAAACTGGGGAATTAGTAATTGCAATTTCTCAGAGAAGATCAATCATTACTATTTATAAAGGGGATTCTAAACATATTTTAGAAGATATAAGAGTAGTCTTGGTTAAAGCAAATCAGGCTATTCAAACTTTGGAAAAATATAGGTCAGTTTTTGATCAAGCGCTTACCAATTTAAGTGCTTTAGAATTTGAAGATTTGGTAACACTCTCAGATGTTGTTACTGTAATACAGAGGACTGAGATGGTTTTGAAAATTCAGCGAGAAATTGAAAAGTATATTTCTGAATTAGGGTCTGAAGGCAGATTAATTAAAATGCAGCTAGAAGAACTTGTAAACAATGTTAAAGAAGAAGGCATTCTACTTATTGAAGATTATATTTCGGAAGAATTAGAAGAAGATGCTTCTGATCCTGAAAAAGTATTAGAAAGTTTAACCGACTGGTCTTCTGATGAAATTTTAACTTTAAATACAATCAGTAAAGCTCTTGGTTATAGTGGTAGTCTTAATGCACTAGATGAAACAGTTTCCCCCCGTGGTTATAGAATTATGCGCAAAATACCAAGACTGCCAATGCCGGTTATTGAAAATTTAGTTGAGCACTTTGAGAATCTTCAGGCTATTATTCGGGCATCAGTAGATCAACTAGATGATGTTGATGGTATCGGAGAAGTTAGGGCACAAGCAATTAAAGATGGTCTGAGGCGTCTTCGTGATCAGGTTTTACTTGATAGACATATTTAGTACACTTCGTTATAACTAAAAATAACTTAAATGCAAAAAGAGTTCAAATTGACTGCCGCTTTTTAAAATGATATAATTATAAGGTGGATTTTTATTGCTTTCATAAAAGAGGAGTGGATAAAATGTATGAAATTGGTGATAAAGTAGTTTATCCTAATCATGGTGCAGGAACCATTGCTGGTATTGAGACTAAGACTATTTTAGATGAAAAGAAAGAATACTATATAATGAAACTTCCAATTGGTGAAATGAAAGTTATGATTCCTGTTGATAAAATTGACAAAATTGGTATTAGAGACGTTATTTCTGAAGCAAAAGCAGATGAAGTATTTGAATTATTAGACGGGGAAAAGAGCAAAATGTCCCAAAATTGGAACCGTCGTTTTCGTGCTAATCAGGAAAAATTGAAAACAGGAGATATTTTTGAAGTAGCTGAAGTTGTTAGAAATTTAAGTATTAGAGACAGAGAAAAAGGACTTTCTACCGGTGAGAAAAAAATGTTAAGTAATGCTAGACAAATTTTAATCAGTGAGCTTGTTTTAGCAAAAGATATGGATGAAGAAAGTATTTCAGAAAAAATGGATGACTTATTCGTACTTAGTGAGGAAGAGAAAGAAGAAAAGGCTAAACTAGAAGAAAAGGAAAAAGCTAAGAAAGAAAAAGCTAAGAAAGAAAAAAAAGAGAAAGAAAAAAAAGAGAAAGCGAAGGAAAAAGAAAAAAATGATTCTTAATTAAGGTTTTTTTGGAAGGGGGGTGAAAATAATGCTAAAAAAAGTAATG
>JBNJFG010000084.1:0-8249 GCA_051746665.1 Bacillota bacterium | reverse complement strand
TCTCCTCCGCCATTTTTTTGCCGATGTAGCTCAGTTGGTAGCAGCGCTTCCATGGTAAGGAAGAGGTCACCGGTTCAACTCCGGTCATCGGCTCCATTAGTTTAACCAGCCATGGGGATATAGCTCAGCTGGGAGAGCGCTACACTGGCAGTGTAGAGGCCAGGGGTTCGAGTCCCCTTATCTCCACCAAAGCAAATTGCTTTTGGATGGAGAAAATACAATATAATAATTAAGCTAGAAGGAGAATAGGTATTTAGTTAAAATATTTCCTACTTCTTACTTCCTATATTAAATTTGGAGGGGTGCCCGAGTGGTTAAAGGGAGCAGACTGTAAATCTGCCGGCGATGCCTACAAAGGTTCAAATCCTTTCCCCTCCACCATTAAATATGCGGGAATAGCTCAGTGGTAGAGCATCACGTTGCCAACGTGAGGGTCGCGAGTTCAAATCTCGTTTCCCGCTCCATTAGATATTTGTACATTTTGCACCTAGAGGGTGCTTTTTTTATTTGTCTATAAGTTTTAATTTTCTGACAAATAATTTAACTTTAATATTTTATAATTTACTGCTATAATAATATATAATTATATAAAAGAAGTGAGAATAGAGGAATTCAGTTTATAACTGAAAATATAATTTATGAGGTGTTTAAAAAATGCATGAAAAACTATTTACTCCAGGTCCAACAGAAGTGAGAACAGAATTATTACAGCAGTTATCAACAGCTCAAATTCATCATCGTACCGCAGAATTTTCAAAAATATATGATGATATTCAGCTTAACTTACAAAAGCTGCTTTATACTGACAATCCGGTTTTATTATTTTCTTCATCTTCTACAGGAGCAATGGAAGCTGCTGTAACTAATGGAGTTAAGAAAAAATGTTTAAATTTTGTCAATGGAGCTTTTTCTGATCGTTGGCATCAAATCACTAAGAAAAATGGTGTTGCCTGTGATAAAGTCGAAATTCCATGGGATCAAGCAATTAAGCCTGAACTTGTCGAAAATAAACTTTCTTCTGGCAATTATGATGCTATTACAGTTGTTTTAAATGAAACTTCTACAGGTTTGATGAATCCAATAAAAGAAATTGGAGAAGTTGTTAAACAATTTGATGATGTTTTATTTTTAGTAGATGCGGTGTCCGGAATGGCAGGCACAAAAATTAAAGTAGATGATTGGGGAATTGATATGTGCCTTGCTGGAGTTCAAAAAGCTTTTGCATTACCATCAGGTTTAACAGTTGCTTCAGTTAGTGATAAATTATTAAAAAGATCTGAAGAAGTTGAAAGCAGAAGTTATTACTTTAATTTACCTCTTTTGTATAAATATCATCAGAGATCTCAGACAAGAACTACTCCTGCAATACCACAAATTTTTGCCTTACAAAAACAATTAAATTATATTGTTAATGAAGAAGGAATTGAAAATCGATTTGCCAGACATATAGAAATGGCTGAATATGTTCAAAATTGGGCCTTAGAATATTTTGATATTTATGCTGAAGAAGGTTATTGGTCAAATACTGTTACCTGTATTGAGAATAACAGGGGAATTGATGTTAGTGAATTAATCAATGAACTGGTAAAAAAATATAATATCAGAATTGCAAATGGTTATGGAGATTTAAAAAATCAAGCTTTTAGAATAGGACATATGGGAGATTTAAGCTTAGTCGACATCAAAGGATTATTAGTAACTATTGAAGATATTTTAGCTTTATAAGTACTATTTCAATTAAAAATAGCAGCCAATCAAGGCTGCTATTTTTACATTTATATAAAGTTTTAAATTTCTAAATAACTTAAATCTTTAACTTGGGTGTTTAACTCATCTAAATGGGTTCTGATTTTATTTAATACCTTCTTAGATGGTTTAGAATCAATCTGCATCATCATAATAGCATTTCCACCAACTTCTTTACGACCAACCTGCATATTTGCAATATTTATATTTGCTTCACCTAGAGTTGATCCAATTTTACCTATAACTCCTGGTTTATCCTGATAACTTACAATAATAAATTCTCCAGTGAGGTCTAGATCAATTCTTAATCCATTAATTTCAATTAATCTAAAACCAATTGGTAAGTAAGTTCCAGCTAGGCTGTAATTATCAACATCAGTTTTAAGATTGATTTTAATTATATTGTTTAATTCACCCTCATTTTGGATTTGACTTTCTTTGAGAGCAATTCCTCTTTCTTGGGCAATATGCATTGCATTTACTAAATTAATTCTATCATCTAAAATTGGTTCTAAAATAGACTTAACTAAACTTAAAGTCATTGGCTTGTGATTATATTGATTAATTTCTCCACCATACTCTACTTCTAGAGCTTCAATTCTTTCGTGACCTTTCCATTTGGCCATAAAATTACCCAGTTTAGTAACCAGGTTAATATAGGGTTTAGCCTGATTAAATTCCTGAGGATCCATAGCTGGAATATTAAGTGGAGATTCTGGTAAATTATTTTTTAATACAGACACCACTTCTTCTGCTGCTGTAATAGAAACATTATCCATAGCTTCAGTTGTTGTTCCACCCAGGTGACATGTCATAATGACTCTGTCTTCATATTTGAGCAGTGGATTATTACTCGCCTTTACTGGTTCTTCTTCGTGCACATCTATTGCAGCACCAGCTATTATATTTTTTTCTAATGCTTCTGCTAAAGCCTTAGTATCTACATTTTGTCCTCTTGCACAGTTAATAACCCTTGCCCTATTTTTCATTATCGCAAATTCTTTATGACTTAAAATATGATAGGTTTCATCAGTCAGAGGTGTATGTAGAGTTACATAATCCGATTTTTCTAAAACCTCTTTAAATGGTAGTAATGGTACATTAATTTTTTCTGCTTTTTGTGGAGCTAAGTAAGGGTCATTGGCGATTACTTTCATTCCAAAACTCTGAGCCCTTTTAGCTACTCTACTTCCAATTCTACCAAGTCCTATAATACCTAAAGTTTTTCCACTTACTTCAACGCCCATATATTTTTTTCTATCCCAGATATCATTGTGTAATGCCTGATTAGCCTGAGGAATGTTACGGGAAAGTGAAAGCATCATTCCCATTGTGTGTTCAACTGCAGAAATTGTATTGCCGGTTGGTGTATTGAAAACAAAAATACCATGTTTAGTAGCCTCATCTAAATTAATATTATCATAACCTGTACCAGCTCTACCTATTACTTTTAGTTTTTTAGCTTTATTTAAAGCTTCTTCATCTAAAAGTGTCATGCTGCGCACAATTATTCCATCATAATCACCAATAATTTCCAAAAAATCTTCACGACATAAATTTGGACTAAAATCAACTTTCATACCTGCATCTTCTAAAACATCAATACCTTTTTGAGCAATATTGTCACTAACTAGTACTTTGTACACTTATTACCACTCCTTCTCTCTGCTTGCTACTAATTTTTATTAATTATATCTAAAAGAACTTGATAAAGCAAGGATTTAATTCTTTAAAGTGATAAAATAGTTGAAAAAGACTAATTTTTGGTCTGATGTTTTATTTCAAACTTGCCGTAGAGCTAATTAAAATATATAATAAATAACGAGGAGTGATAAGTATGGCAAAAGTATTTCCATTTAGAGCTTATAGATATAATCAGGAAAAAGTTGAAGATTTAGAGAAGGTAGTAACACAACCATATGACAAAATTGATACTAAGCTGCAGGAAAATTATTATGATCAGAGTCCTTATAACATTGTTCGTTTAATTTTGGGTAAAGAAGAAGATCGGTATCAAAGTGCAGAAAAGTATCTAAATAATTGGATTAAAGATGAAATTTTAATTCAAGATCAAAAACCTGGATTTTATATCTATACTCAAGAGTATGAAGTTGATGGAGAAAAATTCATTCGCAAAGGTTTTGCTGCTTTAGGAGAGTTAGAAGCTGGTGAAGGTGTCAAAGAACATGAGACGACTATGGAAGGCCCTAAGGCCGACCGTTTAAAGCTAATTAGGGCAACAGAAGCAAATTTCGGACATATATTCATGTTGTATTCTGACCAAAAAAATGAAATTAATAATTTGCTATTAGATAAAATGAAAAATGAAGCACTTATAAAGGTAAAAGATGAAGATGAAAATACTCATAAAATTTGGAAGTTAGAAGATGATAAACTTATAACAGAAATAAAAGAAAAAATGGAAAATAAGAGTTTGTATATTGCTGACGGCCATCATCGTTATCAGACAGCTTTAAATTATCAAAAAGAATGTTTAGATAAGGGTTGGGAAGCTGATGGAGTAGAAAGCTTTAATCATCGTTTAATGACTTTTATCAATATGGATGATCCAGGTTTAAAAGTATTACCAACTCACAGATTATTATATGGAATAAAAGATTTTAAACTTAATTTATTTCTGAAAAAAGCAGCAGAGGATTTTAGTATAAAGGATTTTGAGAGTAAAGAAAAAATGTACGAATATTTAGATGCAAATACAAAAAGTAAGGTATTTGGATTTAAAGCAGCTGAAGCTGATGAATATTATGTCTTTGAATTTGAAAATGAAGAAATTTTAACTGAAATTGAAGAAAACTATTCTATAGAATATAAGAAACTTGATGTTAGTATCCTGCATAATATTTTATTAGATAAGTATTTAGGAATTGACAAAAAAGCACTAGCTGCCAAATCGAATTTAGATTATATTAGATATCGAGATACGGCGCTAGAAAAACTTGAAGAAGATAAATATCAGGCTGCATTTATTTTGAATCCAACTTCTGTTAAAGAAGTTAAAAATATTGCTGATTTTGGAGAAAAAATGCCGCAGAAATCTACTGATTTTTATCCAAAATTATTAACTGGTCTGGTGATTAATAAACTTTCAATTAAAAAGTAATTTTACTCGAAGTAAAATTTTAACTTTATTATAGAGATTTTGATATGAGGATGGGATTTATGTTAGAATACAAAAGGAATATATTAATATATCTGACAGCAATAATCCTTTTAGTCTTACTTGGATTTGCAGCTTTATTTATCGGATCAAGTAATATTAATTCAATGGATGTAATTTCTTCTATATTTAACAGTACTGAAGTTTCGGCTTCAACAGGGATAATTATTTTTGAAATTAGGCTGCCAAGAATTATATTAGCGTTTATTGTTGGTGCTGGATTGGCTGTTGCTGGGACTGTATTTCAAGCTATCATTAGAAATCCAATGGTTGATCCATATATTATTGGTATTTCGGCTGGAGCAGGAACAGGAGTTATGCTGGCTTTATTTTTAGGTATAGAAATTGCTTTCTTTAATCTTAATACAATTCCAGTCTTTGCTTTTTTAGGAGCGGCGTTAACAGTTTTAACTGTTTATCAGTTAGCCAGAGTTGGTAGGAAATTACCTGTTTTAACCTTCCTATTAGCTGGGGTTGCAGTGAGTTTTATCTTGAATTCACTTATGTCATTTTTAATGGTACTCCGGACAGAAAATTTACAGCAATTAGTATACTGGTTAATGGGTAGTTTAGCAGGATCATCATGGAATGATGTTAATATGATATTACCATATTTTTTAGCTGCCTTAGCAGTTATAGTTTTTTATTTAAAAGATCTAAATATTTTACTGCTGGGAGAAGAAAGTGCAGCCCATTTAGGATTAAATGTAGAAAGAACAAAAGTTATTTTATTAGGAGCAGCTTCTTTGATTACTGCATCAGTAGTTTCAGTGAGCGGTAGTATTGGTTTTATTGGACTTGTAGTACCTCATATTACGAGAATGATTATTGGTCCTGATCATAGAAAATTGATACCTCTTGCAGCAGTTATAGGAGGCTCATTCTTATTAATTGCTGATACAGCAGCAAGAACTATAATGGCTCCTATGGAACTACCGGTAGGAATAATAACTGCCTTAGCTGGAGGGCCATATTTCATTTATTTATTGCGCAATAAATCTAAAAATATTTGGTGAAAATTATGTTAAAAACAGATAATATTGAATTTAGTTATAATCAAAAAAATATTCTTAAAGGGATTGATTTACAAATAAAGAAAGGTTCTTTTATTGGGATTATTGGTCCTAATGCTTCTGGTAAATCTACCCTTTTAAAAAATATGAGTAGAACTTTAATAGCTGATAGAGGAAAAGTTTATCTCGATAAAAAGATATTAAATGAATACAGTTCTTTAGAATTGGCGAAAAAAATGGCTGTTGTACCTCAAAATACAGAAATAAGCTTTAATTTTAATGTTTATGATATTATAATGATGGGGAGGCATCCTTATCAAAAGAGATGGTCGGGATTAAATAAAGAAGATAAAAAAATAGTCAAAGAGGTAATGAGGGTAACTGATACTTTAAAATTAAAAAACAAATTAATTAATGATTTATCTGGTGGAGAAAGGCAGAGAGTTATAATTGCTAGAGCTTTGGCTCAGAAGCCTGATATATTATTATTAGATGAACCAACTTCCAACTTAGATATTAATTATCAGGGAGAAATTTATGATTTATTAAAATATTTAAATCAAGAATTTAATTTAACCATCATTACAGTTTCTCATGATTTAAACTTAACTGCCCAATATTGTGAAGAGTTATTATTACTTAAAGAAGGCGAAATATTTGCTGCTGGTTCTGCTGAAAAAGTATTAACTGAAGAAAATATTAAAAAAGTTTATAAGGCTGAAGTTTTAATCAAGGTAAATCCTATTTCTGGGAAACCATTTGTTACTTTAATACCTGAAAAAAACAATAAGTTTAAAAAAGAAAAATATAAGGATTTTAAAATACATGTAATAGCAGGTGGAGGAACAGCTCAAAATTTTCTTTATAAACTAGATAATGCAGGCTATCCTTTAAGTATAGGTGTTTTAAATATTGGCGATGCTGATTGGCAGGTAGCTAAAGAACTTGGTATTGAAATAGTCGAAGCGCCACCATTTATCGATATCTCTAAAAAAGAAATTGAAAAAAATAAGAAATTAATTCAAAGTTCAGATTTAGTTATCTTAAGTGATTTACCATTTGGACATGGAAATCTTGCTAATTTAAAGATTCTTCTTAATTTCCCGCAAAAGACAAAAATTCTTTTTTCTAATCTTAGTATTAAAAAAAGAGATTATATTGAAGGAAAAGCGGAATCCATCTGGAATAAGATAGTAATAGAAGATAAAAATATAATTTTGTTAAAAGAAAAAAATAGTTTACTTAAAAAAGTAAAAGAACTAGAAAACGTAGAGATGGAGATGTGATTATGATAAAGGCTGCAGACTTAGAAAATGAATATTTTTTAGTTTTAATACCTGGAAAAGAACTTGTAGAAACTGCTTCAAAGGTTCAAAAAATTGTTTCTGAGCATTATAATCTTTATCCAGATCAAATATATCCGCAGCTTCATATTACAATTGATAGAATAAATAAAAATAAAGTGGCAGAAGCTAAAGAAATTTTGTCAAAAAAAATTAATGAATTTGATAAAGTTGAAATAGAAGTAGATCGCTTTAGCTGTATTAAATTTTCAGATCAGCATCAGTTAGTTTTAGAAGTTAATGAAACAGATTCATTACGAAATTTTTCTGAATCTGTTCATCAGGATTTGATTGCTGAAGGGATTTCGACAATAGAAAATTATGAAGAATGGATGTTTCATATTACGATTATAAGCAATATATTTGCTGAAAATCCTATACCAATGGATGAACTGACAGAAATTTGTTTGTTTATGGAAGGGATGTCTAGACCATTAGCTGCTGCAGCTGATAAAATTGAAATATGGAGGCCAACTTTAGATCCGGTAGAAAAATTAATTGCTAGTTTTGATTTAGCTTAGATTTTTATGGATTTGTTTTATTTTTAATATGATAATGGGAGTGATGATTATGGCAAATGAAATTAAAGCTTTTATCTTTGATCTTGATGGTGTAATAACGGATACTGCAGAATATCATTATAAAAGTTGGCAGACACTGGCAGATGAAGAAGACTTATTTTTCAATCGTGAAATTAATGAAAAATTGCGTGGAGTTTCTAGAATGGATTCGCTAGATATAATTTTAGATGGTAAAGAAGTTGCAGAAGATACAAAAAAAGAATGGACAGATAGAAAAAATGCTTATTATCAAAAATATTTAGAAGAAATAGGTAAAGAGAATATTTTAGATGATATGGAATCTAAATTGAAAAAATTAAAAGCTGAGGGCTTTAAAATTGCTGTAGGTTCATCAAGCAGAAATGCAAGAAAAGTTTTAAAGCAGTTAAAAATTTATGATATGTTTGAT
>JBNJFG010000083.1:0-8484 GCA_051746665.1 Bacillota bacterium | reverse complement strand
AATACTGGAATTTTGAGTGTTTTACTTATATAATATACATAAATCATTAATTTGAACTTAAATGGAGGGAAGAAGATGAAGAAAAAAATTTCAATATTATTAATAGCAGCCCTGCTTATTGGTGGACTTTCATTTTTCTATCTTCAGAATACAGCAACTACGGTTGCCGCTGAAGTAGGTACAGAAATAGGTATGGAGGCTCCTGGATTTAGCTTAATCAATATGAATGATCAAGAAGTTAATTTAAGTGATTACCGAGGCAAAAAAGTTTTTCTTAATTTCTGGGCCAGCTGGTGTCCTCCCTGCCGCCAAGAAATGCCGGATATGCAAAAACTGCACGAAGAACATGGAGACGAAATTGCTGTTTTAGCAGTAAATATCGGTGAAAACAAATCTACAGTAATTAATTTTATGATGCAGAACAAGTTAAATTTACCTGTACTTTTAGATCTTAACAAAAGTATCGCCCAAAATTATTTAGTTAGAGCAATTCCAACCACTTATATTCTCGATGAAGATGGCATTATTATAGAAAAAACATTTGGTGCTTTAAACTATCAGAGCATGCTGGAGCTTAGTAGAATAAACGATTAACCAAATATCTTGTTAAATTAGAATATTATTTAGATAAAAACAATTATTAAAATAAATAGTTAAAGAGCAGGCTTCTCATAATCTGAGGACCTGCTCTTTTTATTTGAAATTTTAATTTATCATTAATGAACTATAAAGTAGAAAATAAATACTACTCCTAGGACATATACTAACCAGTGAACGTCTTTTCCCTTACCAGTAAAAAGCTTAACTATTGGATAAACAATAAATCCAAGAGCAATACCGTTAGAAATTGAATAGGTTAAAGGCATAGCAATCATCGCTACAAAAGCTGGCAGAATTTCTGTAAAATCATCCCAGTCTAATTTTGTAATATTGGTCATCATCATTGTACCAACAACGATTAAAGCTGGCGCTGTTGCAGCTCCAGGAACTATACCAATTAATGGTTTGAAAAATAATGATAAGAAAAAGAGTATAGAAACAACCACACCTGTTAAACCTGTGCGGCCACCTTCAGCTACTCCAGAAGCTGATTCAACATAAGTAGTTACTGTACTTGTACCAAATAAAGCACCACCAGTAGTACCAATTGCATCTGCAAGCAGAGCTTTGCTCGCTTTTGGAAGATCACCATTCTCATCTATGTATCCAGCCTGCTGACTAACTCCAACCAGTGTTCCTGCTGTATCAAACATATCTACAAAGAGGAAAGAAAGTATAACACCTATCATCCCCACATTTAAAGCTGAACCAATATCAAGCTGGAATAATACGCCTGACCAATCTGACATTTTAGGCATTGCAACTATTCCATTAAAAGCAGGTGTAACTCCATTAATCCAACCAAAAGCTGTAGAAGCTAAAATACCCCAGAGTAAAGCTCCTTTTACTTTTTTAGCATGTAAAATACCTGTAACTAAAAGACCAAACAAAGCAACAAGACCAGGACCTTCTAAAACACTACCCATTGCAACTAAAGTAGCATCATTATTTACCACAATACCTGCATTTTGCAGACCAATAAAAGCAATAAATAAACCGATACCTGTACTTATTCCTGTTTTTAAAGCCATCGGAATACTGTTAACTATCATTTCCCTAACTGGTGTTACACTTAAAATAATAAATAAAATACCTTCTAAAAATATAATACCCAGTGCTGTCTGCCAGCTAACTCCCATTCCAATAACTACTGAATAAGCAAAAAATGCATTAAGTCCCATTCCAGATGCAAGAGCAAAAGGATAATTACTTAATAATGCCATCGCCATTGTACCCAATACTGCACCCATGATAGTTGCAATAAATACTCCATCAAAAGGCATTCCTGCATCACTTAAAATTGCAGGGTTTACAAAAATAATATAAGCCATTGTCATAAAGGTTGTAAATCCAGCAATTACCTCAGTCTTCACATCCGTATTATTTTCCTGCAGTTTAAATAAATTTTCTAAACTCCCATTATTACTCATTAAATTAATACCCTCCTAATTTTTATATAAAATAACTTAAAAACCAAAATCTTTATCATCTTTTAATTAGATAAAATAAAAAACCCGAGAAAATAGACACCTCAACTATGAGGAATCTACCTTCTCGGGTTAATCTGCCCGTTAAGATAAAACATGAACTACATGTATAAATTAGCATTAACAAAAGAAGCTATAATCAAGCTAATTTACTCCCCTCATAGTTGTCAGTTATCGGCTGACAATAGAAACTCGTGAACCATATCATCACAATTATATGAGGTCTATTTGATTTTTTATAAAATCTTTTAAAATAATGATCTAACTCTATTTCCATCTATTATTATAGATAAAGTTAAGCTGCTTGTCAATAAAGTTTTAGAAGTCAGACAACATAATTTTAATAAAAAATTTAAATTATTCAATAACCAGCTCTACATTTTTAAATTGATTAACATCAAAAAGCCCTCTATCAGTTAATTTAAGCTCTGGAATAACAGTTAAAGCCATAAAAGAAAGAGTCATAAATGGTGCCTCTCGATTAACACCCAGACTGTTTGCAAGCTCCCTCATCTTAGTTAAGCTTCTGGCTACTTCTTTAACAGATTTCAAAGCCATTAAGCCGGCCACCGGCAGAGCTAAAGTTTCTTCAACCACTCCATCAACAACTATTACCAATCCCCCCTGCATTTTTTCAATCTCTCTAACTGCTAGTTCCATATCTTCAGCAGCTAATCCAGCTGCTATTATATTGTGGGCATCATGGCCAATAGAAGTTGCGACAGCTCCTCGACGTAGACCAAAATTGCGCAGCAGACCAAGTCCAACATTTCCTGTCCTGTGATGTCTTTCTACAACAGCCAGTTTAACAAGATTATGACCGATTAGTTCCATCGAAGGAGGCTCAGCTCTATATTCTGCCTCTGTCTGATAAAATGATTCTCCGGTTACTACCTGATCTTTTATTAATTCTATAACCCTGTATTTCTTTGCCGGAGGCAGCCTAAAGTCTTTTTCAGAAATATCTCCAATCTTAACTGAATTAAATATTTTTTCTTCAATTTCCTGACTGGAAAAGTTATCTTTACTTAAAGAAATTTGTTCATCTATTGATTTTAAAAGCGTCCCATTTTCAGCCACAAGCCTGCCGTCTTTATATACTTTTTCGACTTCAAAATCTCTTAAATTATCAAAAATCAAAAGATCTGCCCGATAGCCAGGAGCAACAGCACCTAAATTTTTAATACCCAGAGCTTCAGCAGCATTGATAGTTGCTATTTTGATAGCTCTTAAAGGTGAAAGCCCATACTGAATTGCCTTCCGTACAACAAAATCTATCTGGCCTTCTTCAATTAAATCACCTGGATGTCTGTCATCTGTAGCAAATAAGAAGCGGGAAGAATTACTGCTGTTAACTGCAGGCAGCAGACTGACTAAATCTCTGGTAACTGAACCTTCTCTAATCATAATATACATTCCTTTAGAAACTTTTTCTAAAGCCTCAGCTGCAGTTGTTGCCTCATGGTCAGCTGCAATACCTGCCAGCAGATAAGCATTTAAATCTTTACCTAAAAGCCCGGGTGCATGTCCGTCTTTAAAAAGGTCTGCTGCCATATCAATTTTGCTCCAGATTTCTGATTCACCATTGATCACTGCTGGGTAATTCATCACTTCTCCCAGACCTAAAATTCCTTCTTCTCCAATTAGAGTTTTCAATTCTGATGCTGAAAGTTCTGCACCTGAATGCTCGTATTTTGAAGCTGGCACACAGGAAGGAAGCATCAAATTGAAATTCCAGGCTTGAGCTTTCCCAGCCTGCAGCAGATATTTAATTCCTGTTATCCCGGCTACATTAGCAATTTCATGGGGGTCAGCTACAATAGTTGTAGTTCCTCTTGGTATAACAACGCGGGCAAAATGATCAACATTTGTCATTGAAGATTCAAGATGAAGATGGGCATCAATTAAACCTGGAGTTACTATTTTACCTGATAAATCAATTTCTTCTTGTCCCTCATAATTACCAATTCCAATTATAATACCATCTGCCACTGCTATATCATTTTCCAACAGGCGCTCATTAAATACATCAACAAAGATTGCATTTTTAAATACCTGATCCGCCTTCTCAATTCCCCTAGCCTGTTTTAATAAATCTTTTCTCAGCATAGTTCCTCCTATCTCGCCGGCAGTTAGATTAAAGCTCTATTACAAAAATTTTTATTAAAATTTATATTTGTTATTGTATATATTCAAGATATTTAAAATTAATCCTGCCTTATTTAATTTAAAAAAAGCACCCGATTCCTCGGATGCTGGATAATTTAAATATATCTGATTTTCATTTTTATGATTTTCATTTGTAAATATCTTTTTAATCACTATGCTCAATCTCATAACTGGAAGTTATTTCAGCATTAAGAGAACTGCTGGCTGAACAGTATTTTTCTTCAGAAAGATTAATTGCTCTTTCTACCTTTCTCTCATCCAGTTTTTTGCCTTTAAATTTATATTTTATATGAATTTTAGTAAACCGTTTTGGAGCCTCTTCTGCTCTTTCTGCATCAATCTCCATCTCAAAATCTTCTAATTCAGTTTTCATCTTTTTTAAAATTAAAACTACATCGATACCGGTACATCCTGCTAATCCACTGAGCAGTAATTCCATTGGTCGCGGGCCCTTATTGTGTCCACCACTTTTTTCTGCTGCATCAGCTGTTAGATCATGACCGGATGGAAGATGGTTATTAAATTCCAAATCTCCCTGCCAATCTACATTTATCTTCATTCTGCTCCTCCTCTGTTTTTCTCCAAAAGAACAATAAGCTAATGATTTTAAATTAAATATGAATAAGCTGAAACATTATTAATTTAAGCTTTTTCTTTATCCTCACATTCAGGACAGGGTTCTGTTCTCCGTCTTTCGCCATGACGACGGGCTCTGCCTCTTCCCATATTTTTTCCACATTCAGGACAGTGTCCTGGTCTTACCAATCTATAATCTCCACCTTCAAATTTAATAGCCTTACCACAGGTTAAAGCCTCTGCTGCTTTCTTTCTGGCTGAGGTTAATACACGCTGAAAGGTTGGACGAGAAACATTCATTATTTCAGATGCTTCAGCCTGAGTTAAACCTTCTACATCTTTTAAGCGCAGTGCTTCTACTTCTTCCATTGTCATCTCTACTGTTTCCAGCTGATGACCTGGAACTCCTGCAGGTTTAAAAAGTCTAATTTCAGGTAATTTTTCTATAATTCTATCTTTTGTTGGACGGGCCATAATCTTCACTCCTGTTACAAATATTAAAGTATAGTAAAACACTTTATATTCATTATAACAGATTAATTAGCAAAGAACAAAATTATAATTTTTTCTCAGCTACCATACCTAAAATAGCTACTGCATCTTTTGGACCTGAATAAGGTGGTGCATAAGCAAGATCTACCTGGAAAAGCCCATCAGTTGTCATCTGATTATAGATTGCAGTTGCTAAAACATCAATTCTTTTATCTGAGCCATCTCCACCAATAACCTCTGCCCCTAAAATAACTCCATTTTTCTTATTAAAAATACCTCTTAAATAAATGTCATCTGTACCGGGGTAATAACCTGCATGGTTATGAGCCTTTATTTTAACTGCAGCAGCATCTATTCCTTCTGCCTCTGCTTCTTCTAGACTTAAACCAGTTCTAGCTACTGTTAAATCAAAAACCTTTGTAATTCCTGTCTTTAAAATTCCATAATGAGCTGCATCTCCACCGGCAGCATTTTCTCCTGCTGTTCTTCCCTGTTTATTAGCTGTTGATCCAAGAGGAAGCCAGACATCTTTATCTCTCAATAAATCGGTTGTTTCAGCACAATCACCAGCAGAATATATATCTTTAAGGTTAGTTTCTAATCTTTCATTTACTTTAATTGCCCCAGTTTCGCCAATTTCAACTCCTGCTGCTTCAGCCAGTTTGGAATTAGCTCTAATACCTATTGAAAGCAGAGCTAAATCAGCATCTATTTCTTTACCAGAGCCAGTTATCACTTTTTCTACTTCTCCTGTTCCTTCAAAGTGATCTACACCATCACCAAGAATCAATTTGACCCCTTTTTCTCTTAAATGTTCTTCAACAATTCCAGCCATTTCTTTACTAAATGGCGGTAAGACCTGATCTTGAAGCTCGATTACTGTAACTTCCATTCCAAGCTCTCTGAAAGATTCTGCCATTTCTAAACCAATTAAACCTGCCCCAATAATTACTGCTTTATTAACATCATCTCTTTTGACAGCATCTTTAACTTTATCAGCACTTTCTACAGATCTGAGAGTAAAAATATTTCCTAAATCTAAACCTTCAAATGGTGGTTTGATTGGTGAGGCACCAGTAGCAATAACTAATTTATCAAATTTATATTCTCCAGTTTCTCCATTTTTTAAATTTTTATAAATAAGATTTTTATTTTCGCTGTCAATTTTTGTGACTTCATGTTCTAAACGTACCTCAACATTATATTTTTCTTTAAAATCCTGAGCAGTATTCATCACAAGATTGTAGCGGGAAGGAGTGACACCCGAAATATAATAGGGAAGTCCACAGCCTGCATAAGAAATATCTCTTCCTTTTTCAAAAACAACTATTTCTGCATCCTTATTAGTTCTACGAGCTTTAGCGGCAGCACTTGTACCTGCTGCAACAGCACCGATAATTGCAATTTTCATTTTGAATTCCTCCTGTTTTAATTTTTAAAATTTAGCATTTATTTTTCTCGACCACTCTAAATAAGGTATTATTAACTCTAGCTTCTGAAGGCTGACACATTGATTTTACACTTTTTACTTATTAAAAACAGTAAAAATGCCAACACTTCAAGTGCTCCAGTCTGAAAGACTCCTTATTTTTGCTATTCAATAAGTTAAAAACAATGCCTTAATTATAGTATTCTAGATTTCTTTTTTACTTCCTTGTCTTAAAATTGATTATTATTATTGATTAAATAATTATTGATATATTATAATTTTATTATTGCCGGTAATCACTACGTTGGCAGAGATAATAGAGTGAAAATTTTAAATTATATTTCTTTATAAAATTTCTTGACCTAATCTTAATCTTATGCTATTATAACTATTGCAGTCGCAAAAAAACTGCATAAAAATTTGCCCTCATCGTCTAGGGGTCCAGGACACCAGGTTTTCATCCTGGCGGCAGGGGTTCGAATCCCCTTGAGGGTACCATATTTGATATTAAGGCAGCCAGTAGGCTGTCTTTTTTTTATGTGCACCTTGTTCACCTTCCGTTTACCAAACCAATTTTTACCATTTACCTTGTTTTGTGTTTTGTAATTTGCTGACATATCAAATAATTTATGTTATAATTTATTTTAAATATTAGTAGTTTAAATTTTTGATTTTTCTTATTCTAAAACACTATTTTTTATAAAAAATCTTCAGGAGGGTTAGAATGAAAATATCAGCAAAAAAACATGTTTATTCAATGTCAGCTCATAATAAGGCTGCTGCCAGCTGTCAGCCAGGTGACACAGTTATTTTTGAAACTCAGGATTGTTTTAGTGATCAAATTCAAAGTGAAGAAGTTCTATTTGAATCAACAGACTGGGAGACCATCAACCCAGCTACTGGCCCTTTAAATATTGAAGGTGCTGAGATTGGTGATACTCTGAAAGTAGAAATTAAAAAGATAGAGTTAAATAATCAGGGGGTAATGATTGCAGCTCCTGAAATGGGTTATCTAGAGGAATTCATTACCGAATCAGAAACTAAAATACTTCCTATTAAAAACAATAAAGCTATTTTTAATGATAAAATAAAATTTGATTTAAAACCTATGATTGGAGTAATCGGTACTTCACCCGGGAAAAATGAAAAAGCTGTTTCTTGTGGTACACCGGCTTCTCATGGAGGTAATATGGATACAAAGGTTATTATGGCAGGAACTACTCTTTATCTTCCGGTTAGAGTTCCAGGAGCTATGCTTGCGATGGGAGATCTGCATGCAGCTATGGGAGATGGAGAAGTTGGAGTAACCGGAATTGAAATTGCTGGTGAAGTAACAGTTAAAGTTGATTTAGTTAAGAATAAAAAGTTAAGTGATCCCCTACTGGAAACTGATGCTGCTTTTTATACAATTGCTTCTGGCACTGATGTTGACGCTGCTGTTAAAAAGGCCAGCAATAATATGTTTAGATTTTTAAAAGAAAGACTAGATTTAAATAATAATGAGATTTCAATGCTGATGAGTATTATCTGTGATCTGCAGATTAGCCAGGTAGTAGATCCACAGAAAACAGCAAGAATGCGCGTAGATAAAGAAGCTTTGAAAGAATATGACTTAAAGTATTAATCTATTAAAACTTAGTTTAAAATAAGAATATATTAAAAAGACTAACTCTTATAAACTTGAGTTAGTCTTTTTTTATACCTAAAAAATTCCTTATTTTGTTTTTAGTA
>JBNJFG010000082.1:0-8741 GCA_051746665.1 Bacillota bacterium | reverse complement strand
GATTGCTGCTGTTAGTGTTGTTTTTCCATGGTCAACATGTCCTATTGTTCCTATGTTAACATGTGGTTTAGTTCTTTCAAATTTTGCTTTTGCCATTTTATTTTCTTCCCCCTTAAAAAATTTAACTTATTTTATGTAGCCATCAGGATAAATCATCCGCAAAATCCTAGCGTCTGTTGGCCGAAGTGCTGTTGTTATTTATAACAGCTATATTTATTTAAATCAGAAGCAGTTTAGAATTTCTAGATATTGTGTTTTTCTAAAAATACTTCTAATTTTCTTTTTACTCTCTGCAGCGCGTTGTCCACTGATTTAACATGTTTATCTAAAGCTTCAGCAATTTTTTGATATGACTTTCCATCTAAGTATTCCTGTAAAACATCAAATTCTAAATCACTGAGCATTGAAGAAATTTCTGACTCTATTAAGTCATAGGTTTCATTACTGATAAATAAAGCTTCTGGATTTGATAGTTTTCCGCCTTTTAAGATATCTAAAAGTGTTCTATCAGATTCTTCATCATAAATTGGTTTATTTAAAGAAATATAAGTATTCAAAGGCTGGTGCTTCTGGCGAGTAGCTGCTTTAATAGCAGTAATGATTTGCCGAGTAATACATAATTCTGCAAAAGCCCGAAAAGATGCCAATCTCTCAATCTTATAATCTCGTACTGCTTTATAAAGTCCAATCATGCCTTCTTGTACGATATCTTCGCGATCAGCTCCAACTAAAAAATAAGAGCGTGATTTAGCAAGTACGAAGTTTTTATAACGTTTAATTAGAGTTTCCTGGGCTTCCATATCACCCTGATGTACTAGTTCAACTAGTTCATCATCGGACATCTGTTTATACTCTTCAAAACTGATATCATCAAAATCGAGTTCATGAGCATTCATCTTCAACCAGAATCCCCTCCCTTATCCATCACATTACTATTATACTTGCTAAAAAAACTTTCGTCAAGAATTATCTTATGCGCGCTGACGGAAAATTTCGTAGATAATAACTGCTGCTGCTACTGAAGCATTTAGAGATCCTAATTTACCATTCATAGGTATTTTAACAAGGAAGTCACAGTTTTCTCTAACTAATCTTCTAAGGCCACTGCCTTCACTACCAATAACAAGACCTAAAGATCCGCTCAAATCAGCTTCAAAATGATTTTTTTCTGCTGCTGCATCAGCTCCTGCAATCCAGAAATGAGCTTCTTTTAAATCTTTAATTGCATAATTAATATTAGAAACCTTAACTAAAGGTATATGCTCAGCAGCCCCAGCGGCAGCTTTTAAAACAACTGGAGTAATTCCAACTGCTCTTCTATCTTGGTAAACAACTGCATCAGCACCTGCAGCATAGGCAGTCCTAATAATCGCCCCAAAATTGTGAGGGTCTTTAATTTCATCTAAAATTATAACTAATGAATCTTTAGTCTTGTTTTCTTTAATTTCAATAACGTCAGCTAGTCCATATTCTTTTAAAGGGTCTGCTTCTGCCATCACTCCCTGGTGAGCATGTGATTTTGCATTTTCAGCCAGTTTTTGTGATGAAATTCTACTAACGGGTATTTCTTTTTCTGCAGCCATTTTTAAAATATTATCTATTATCTCTGCTGAAATTTTTTCTTGAATAAAAATACGATGTATTTTTCTATTTCCTCTTAAAGCTTCATAAACTGGATTTCTTCCTTCAATCTTTGGCATTTAATTATCATTCCTTTTTTTTATTGAATCAATTCGCCCACAGGACATTTCCCCTTCTGGACAGTAACCTTCTGCTTCACAAGGAGGACCAGCTTTTTCAAATAACACTGGTGCTATTTCTTTCACTTGTTTAAGCATTTGATTAGCTAAACTTCTAATTTCCCATTGAGCTCTGCTGCAGCACCTAAGACTAAAGAAGTGATATAAAGAGCGAGCATTAAATGATACCATCAAATTTGTTTTAACAGTTGGCAGTACAAATCTTGCATCTTCAGCTGGTATATCATCTGCGAGCATTTCGTTATACATTTTTCTACCTTTTTCCATCCAATCTCTAAACTCATCCGCCGCTTCTTGATTTTTAGCAATTTTAGGAGGGATAATATAATCAAAATTATCTTCCTTTACATAACGTTGAGACCGTTGGCTGTATGAAACACCAATTCTATGGCGGACAAGTTGATGGCTTGCAACTCTACTGCACACAATATGAAAATAAAAATATGTATGCTCCAAAGTTGAATAATGGCCTAAGCCAACAACTTTACGCACTAGATTATTCATATCTTTTTGTGTCATTTTTGCTTCAAGCTCTTCTGCCCCATCATCTGAATAACAGAGTCGAGCTGCTAAAGCAACATTCTTTTCAGGATTTTCACTATAATTAATTAATTTTGCTTTAGGCCTTACTTCCATCTTTATTCTCCTCTTTATTCTTTATTTCCCATTCTGTTCCCCGATTAGTATCTATAACTTCTATACCTATTTCCTCTAAACGATCTCTTATTAAATCTGCTTCTTCCCAATTTTTATTTTCTCTCGCTTTTTCTCTTAAGCTTATTAATAAACTAACAAGAGGATCAACCAGATCATTTTCTGTTTTTGAATTTAATTCTAGCTCAAATTCTAAACCTAATATCTCTGCTAATTCTAAGAATATTTCTTCTGTTTCTTCTAAAATAGCAAAGTTTTTTTCATTTAGTGTGAAATCTTTTTGATTAATATAACTATTAATATCCCCAACTAAATCATGTAAAACTCCGATAGCTTCAGCTGTATTAAAGTCATCACTTAAAGCCTCAACAAAATCATTTTTCTTTGCAATTATTTCTTCAAAAAACTCAGTATGCTCTTTAATTTCAGCCTCAGCATTAATGTCAAGATTTAAAACTTTATCCAATTGACTTCTGGTATTTTTAATTCTTTCAAGTGAAGTTTTTGCTTCTGTTAATTTTTCATAAGAAAAATCAATAGGACTTCTATAGTGTCTGCTTAATAGAAAATATCTAATCTCTTGTCCAGAAAATTCTTTTAATACTTCCCTGCTTGTAAAAAAGTTACCCTGAGATTTTGACATTTTTTCTCCGCTTAAGTTCACAGTCCCATTATGCAGCCAATAATTAACAAATTTCTGACCACTATATGCTTCTGATTGAGCGATTTCATTTTCATGATGAGGAAAAATCAAATCTACTCCACCACCATGTATATCAAAGGTTGCACCAAGACGCTTCATTGACATTGCAGAACATTCTATATGCCACCCCGGCCATCCTTCTCCCCAGGGGCTGTCCCAGCCTTCACCAGCTTCAACTTTTTTCCAGAGTCCGAAATCTAGTGGATTTCTTTTTTCTTCATTTACAGCTATTCTAGCTCCAGCCTGCATTTCATCTAGATTACGTCCTGATAATTCGCCATAATTTTCAAAACTATCTACACTAAAATAAACATTCCCGTTCACTTCATAAGCATAACCTTTTTCAATCAATATTTTTACCATTTCAATAACTTCATCAACATTTTCGCTTACTCTTAAATATTTATCAGCTGGTTTAATATTGAATTCTCTAATATCTTCTAAAAAAGCATTGGCATATTTATCAGCTAATTCCTCGGGAGTTAAACCTTCTTGCTCTGCTCTTTTTACAATTTTTTCATTAATATCGGTGAAATTAGAAATATAATCAACTTCATAACCTAAATATTCAAGAAATCTTCTAATTACATCATAGTTGATGGCACTTCTAATATGTCCTATATGAGAGTAGTTTTGAACAGTTAAACCACAAACATACATCTTCACCTCTCCTGCTTCTACTGTTTCAAATTTTTCCTTTTCACCTGTTAAAGTATTATAAACTTTTAGCATCTCTTCACTCCTTTCTTTTTGTTTAAATCTTTACTGCTGAATTTAACTCTTTAAATAAATTAATTTAAAATATATTTTTAAAAAAGAGCCTTCTCCCTGAGAGAAGACCCTTTCTATTGTATCTATTTTAATAGTTTTTTGCTAATTCTAAAGCAGCATCCAATCTTTTAGCAACTTCGTCCGCACCAAAAATGGAAATAACACTTGTCATTTCAGGCCCAGAACCTTTACCAGTAATAGCAAGTCTAGTAGGATGGTAAATAGTTCTTCCACCTACATCAAGCTCATTTTTTAACTCCTTAAAAATTTCACCAACAGCATCTGCTGTTAATTCTTCACGTGCAAAAGCTTTTTCCTTTAAAGTCTCAAATACTAACTTTACATCATCACCTTTAAATTCTTCAGCAGCTTCAGCAGGTTCATCAAACTCTATCTCAGTTAAGAAAAGCTCTGCTTCATTAGGTATTTGAGATAAATAGTCAACTCCAGTTCTTGTTTCATCAATAACCTTAGTCAGCCATTCTCTTTTATTGGCAATATATTCTTCGTCTACCAATCCAGATTCAAGTAAGAAAGGCAGTGATAATTCGACTATTCTATCCAAGTTAGCTGCTCTAATATATTTACCATTCATCCAATTTAATTTTTCTCTATCAAATACAGCTCCACTTTTATTTACATCCTCAATGGCAAAGCGTTCTATAATTTCTTCTTGTGAAAGAATTTCTTCTTCATCACCGGAGGACCAACCTAAAAGTGCCATAAAATTAAATAAAGCCTCAGGTAAATACCCTTGTTCTCTAAACTCTCCGATATAAACAGAATCTTTTCCACGCTTTTTAAGTTTAGCTTTATTTTCATCTAAAATTAAAGGTAGATGTGCAAACTTTGGTAGATCAAAATCCAATGCTTCATAAATTAAGATTTGTTTTGGGGTATTTGAAAGATGATCTTCACCTCTAATTACATGTGAAATTTTCATTAATGCATCATCAATCACTACTGCAAAATTATAAGTCGGCATTCCATCTGATTTGAAAATAATAAAATCATCTAATACAGATGAGCTAAAGCTAACATTACCTCTAATTAAATCTTCAACAATAATCTCTCTTTCTTCTACCGGCAGCTTAAAACGTAAAACCGGTTCTCTACCTTCTGCCTCATAAGCTTTTTGCTCTTCCTTACTTAAGTTGCGGCATGAGCCATCATAACGAGGCATTTCATCATTATCTATAGCCTTCTGTCTCATTTCATCAAGTTCATCTTTAGTACAATAACATTTATAGGCATAACCAGATTCTAATAATTTATCAGCATATTCTTGATAAAGTTCAATTCTTTCGGTCTGACGATATGGACCATAATCTCCACCAATTCCTACACCTTCATCTGCATTAAGTCCAAGCCATTCCATTTCTTGAATAATAATATCTTCAAATTCTTTAGTTGATCTAGCTTGGTCAGTATCTTCAATTCTTAAAACTAGTTCCCCATCTTTCTGTTTTGTAACCAACCAGTTAAATAATGCTGTACGCATATTACCAATATGGATTTTCCCGGTTGGACTTGGGGGAAAACGTAATCTTATGTTATTACTCATAACCTTATAATTCCTCCTAATAAAATTAATATATATTATATTACACTAGTACCAACAGTTAATTGTTCTGGTCCATCCACTAAAGCATGACCAAATTTACCAAATATAGCTACGGAAATATGTCCATCTCCACGTACTACAGCTATCTTAAACCCTCCACCTAGACCAGGATTTACAAGAGCCAACTGACTATATGCATCTTTTACAGCATTAGAAACAGCCATTTTTTCGCGAGAATTTTCATTAATAACACCGCGAGCAATTGCTGCAACAGTAGTGCTTTCGCGCAGTTTAATTGGTAGCTTTTCCGCACTTGCACCAGTTTGAGTAATTGCACCTCGATAACTATAACCCTCAATCTTTTTCAACCAATATTCTTCATAATCCCTACTTCTAGTCATTGATAAATAAATTGCTGAACTTTCAGGAGTTATAGTTCTTTTCTCCATTTCCATTTCTTCTTCTTCATCTTTTAAATAACCATATACTATATCTTCAGAAGTAACGACTCCAACTAATTCATTTTTATTATTATAGACAGGCAAACCTCCAATATGATTTTCAGAAAGTTTTTTTGCCGCCTGTTGAACTGTATTTTTTTCATTAATGATTACTAAATCATCTGACATGAAATTGCTTATTGGAGCTTCTAAGTTTCTTTCTGAAATTATATCTCCATCTGTCAGCATTCCTATTAGCTTTTCATCTTCTACAACTAACAATCTTCCAATTTTATTTATTGATAGCATTTTTTCTGCTTCCAAAATTGTTGCATCTGGAGCAATCGTTATCGGATGAGTTGTCATTATATCTTTTACTAGCATCATTTAATACTCCCTTCCATTTTCAATGTCTCAAAAAACTGCCATAACTTAGCCTCTATAACACTTACAACAGCAAAAGCTGCCATTCCTTCTTCACGACCAGTAAAACCCATTTTTTCATTTGTTGTTGCTTTTAAGTTAATTTTATTCTTAGCAATCCCTAAATTATCTGCAATCGATGAAACAATTGTATTGCGATAGGGTTGTAATTTCGGCTTTTCTGCTACTACTACTAAATCACAATTATTAACTACAAAATTTTTATTCTCAACTTCTTTTTTTACTTCAGATAAAAGTTTTAGACTGCTTATATTTTTATATTGAGGGTCGTCATCCGGAAAATGAGTCCCTATATCACCGCTTCCAACAGCTCCCAATAAAGCATCCATTAAAGCATGCAGTAAAACATCTGCATCAGAATGTCCTTGAAGGCCATAATCTGATTTTATTTCTACTCCACCCAAAAAAAGTTTTCTATCTTTTACAAAACGATGACTGTCATAAGCAAAGCCAACTTTAAACATCAATTTCGCTCCTTTAAAATCATTTCTGCTGGTTTTAAATCTTCGGGAGTAGTAATTTTAAAATTTTCATAGTCGCCATTGACAATATAAACCTGCTCACCCAGCTCTTCAACTAATGAAGCGTCATCTAGAGCCTTATTTTTTCCGAATTTTCTATGTGCTTTCATTATTAAATCTAATTTAAAAGCTTGGGGGGTTTGAATTGCTCTTAAAGAATCACGATCAAGTGTTTCTTTTGCAAAAGAATCTTCAACTATCTTAATTGTATCTTTAACTCTAACTCCACAGCTAACTGCATTATACTTTATTACCGCTTGATAACATTTTTCAATTAATTTTTCACTAACTAGTGGTCTAGCACCATCATGTATTATAACATAATTAACTTCTTCACTAAAGTTTTTCAACCCATTATTTACTGACTGTTTTCTGCTATTACCACCAGCTATTAAATTAAATTTTTGATCCGAATAAGAAAATAAAGGCTGTAAATTGTTTTTAAAATAATCAAATTCATTTGGGGCTAAAACAATATTAATTTCAAGATCATCTCGCCAATCAAGAAAACTTTTTATAGTATGATATAGAATTGGTTTTCCAAACAAGTTCAAAAATTGTTTATTTATATTTTTCCCCATTCTACTACCGCTGCCGGCAGCAGGTATTAAAATACCAATTTCAGACATTAAAATCATCCTTTAATTACTTTTTAGGCCGAGCAAAAATCATTCTTCCAGCAGCTGTCTGCAGAATACTTGTAACTAGAACTGAAATATCTTCTCCCAGATATTTAATACCTTCTTCTATAACAATCATAGTCCCATCATCAAGATAAGCAACTCCCTGACCATTTTCTTTACCTTCTTTAATTACCTTAACATCCATTTCTTCACCTGGCAATACAACAGGTTTAACTGCATTAGCAAGTTCATTAATATTTAAAACTTTAACCCCCTGTAATTCAGCAACTTTATTCAAATTATAATCATTAGTTAAAACTTTGGCCGAACTCAACTGTGCCAGTTTAACAAGTTTACTATCAACTTCAGATATTTCTTCAAAATCATGATCAATTATTTCTACCTGTATTTCAGAATCATTCTGCATCTGTCTTAAAATATCGAGTCCTCGGCGACCACGATTTCTTTTCAAATCATCAGCTGAATCTGCAATATGCTGCAGTTCTTCTAAAACAAATTCAGGAATAATAAAGTAACCTTCTATAAATCCAGTTTTACATATATCAAAAATTCTTCCATCAATAATAACACTGGTATCTAAAATCTTATCACTACCTGTTTTATCTTCAGGAATCTCTGATTGTTCTTTTTTTCTAGAAAATAAAAAGGATTCTATATCCTTTGATTTGTGAACAGCAAGTGCGAATCCCATATAAATAAAAGTAATATTAACAAAAATTTGTAGAGGCATTCCAATACGAGGTATCTTAGGAATAGAAAATATAAAATTTATAATAGCACCAGTTATAAGACCAATTATAAGACCAATTACTACTATCAAAACTTTTTTCCAACTCAATTCTTTAAACTTTAATTCAAAGCCCATAATAAACTCTAAAAGTTTATTTAAAGAATAAAAAATCAGAAAATAGCCTAATACTGCTCCTAATAATATAGCATAAAACTGTGTAGTTAAAAAGAATGCTCCAATGTTTTCCCAGCTATATGAATAATCACTTGCTAATCCAAATATATCTATTAAATTATAGGCGATAACACCACCAAAAACCCCAAAAATTAAACGCATTACTTTTTTTAGCATTATTTTCACCCCCCTTCCAAAAAAACCTTAATTAAGAATCATTTTTTTCTTTTTCCTTCGCTTTCTCTTTTTTTTCTTTCTTAGCTTTTTCTTTCTTAGCTTTTTCCTTTTCTTCTAGTTTAGCCTTTTCTTCTTTCTCTTCCTCACTAAGTACGAATA
>JBNJFG010000081.1:0-8986 GCA_051746665.1 Bacillota bacterium | reverse complement strand
AGTTAATGTTAAAGAAAAGTAAGTAAATAAAATGAGCAATACATTTAGATTCAAATATTTTCTTGATTTTTTGAGACTGCTATTAATATAATTATTAATAGTGGTCTTTTTTTAATATTAACATTGCGCCGGTAAACAAATGTTATTTAAGAATTAGAAAAATTTAATAACCAGAAGGTGAAAAGATGAAAAATAGTAATAGTTTAGAAATAAAAAATCTAAGCTCTAAAATTAATGGACAGCAAGTTTTAGATAATTTTAATCTAAAGGTAAAAAAAGGCAGTATTCACTCTGTTTTATTTAAAAATGAGCAGAGCAAAAATGAATTATTAAAATTTTTAACAGCTAAAAAAGAGTTTGGGCCTGCAGAATTAATTATTGAGGGAGCAAATATTAGCAGAGAAAAGCTTCAAAATTTAAATCAAAATAAAATTTATCTAATAGATCAATATTCGGCAGTTAATCCTGAAAAAGATCCATTAGGAGTTTTTCAGTTCAATAAAAAGGGAAATGTTGCAAAAAAGTCTACAGTCTTTCCTGAGATGACGATTGCTGAAAACATATTTTTTGGTCGAGAGCCACTTAAATCTTTTTTATTTTTTAAATCTATTGATAATCAGAAAATGGTTGAGCAAACAGAAGAACTACTTAGTCTGCTGACTATAGATTTATCACCAGGCCAGAAAATGGTTGAATTGAGTCCCTTAGAAAAACAGCTGGTAGCAGTATTAAAAGCCATTTCTTGTCAGGTAGAAATTCTACTAATTGATCAGGCAGTGCTTAAGGTAGCTGCAGAGAAAAAGAAAATATTTTTTAATTTTTTGAAGACGCTAAAAGCAAAAGGAATCACTATAGTTTATTTTACTCAAGAAATCAAAGAAGTTTTTGCAAGTTCTAGCTATGTTAGTGTATTAAAAAATGGTCAAAGTACGGCAGAATACAAAGTATCTCAATTAGAATATAATGAGTTAGCATTATTATTAATGGGAGAATGAGAATTTAGATACCTTTAATTTTAAGCCAAGAGAGATTAATTAAGATCAAAATGTTTCACGTGAAAACTTAGCGCTGCTCAAATTTAATAAAATTATTGATTATGCTAAAAGAAAAAAGGATTTTTTTAAGAGATAGAGAATTATAATATTACAGGAGGTCGATATTATGAAAAAAATTCTGGTAGCTGTTGATGGCTCTCAAAATGCACAAAAAGCTGCTAAAAAAGCAGCAGAGCTTGCTGAAAGTTTAGAGGCTGAAGTGACATTGATTCATGTTTATACGGAGACTGCTCAGGTTCCAGTCAACCAGTTTAATGAAGTGGCCTCTTATCTATCTGCTGAGACTTTAGAAAATGTAATGCAGCAGCAGGAAGATACAATCAAAGCAAAAAGGCAAGAAATACTTGATCAAGATGCTGAATTTTTTAAAGACAGGGGAATGAATCCTGAAAAAATATTGCTGCACGGTGATCCTGCGGATGAAGTTTGTGATTATGCAGAAGAAAATGACTTTGATTTGATAATAGTTGCAGATAAGGGACACGGAAAAGTAGAAAGATTCTTGCTTGGAAGTATTAGTGATAAAATTGTTAGACACTCCAAAAAGACAGTTATGGTTGTAAAATAATGCTTTGATAGACTTATTAAATTTAATTATTTTATTAAAGCTCCCTTTTTTAGGGAGCTTTTTTTAAGCAAAAATTTTCAATTTCACTAAAAAAAGAACAATAGAACAAAAAATAGGAGGAATCTAAATGGAAAAAATATGCTGGGGTATTATCGGCTGTGGTAATGTAACTGAGAAAAAAAGTGGGCCAGCTTTAGATAAAATTAATAATTCATCATTAGTGGCTGTTATGCGGCGGACAGGAGAATTAGCAAAAGATTATGCAGCAAGACATAATGTTCCTCGCTGGTATGATCAGGCTGAAGAATTAATTAATGATTCTGAGGTTAATGCAGTCTATATAGCAACACCACCATCTACTCATAAAAAGTATACAGTTATGGCAGCAGAAGCTGGTTTGCCAGTCTATGTAGAAAAACCAATGGCCAGAAATCATAAAGAAGCTCAAGCAATGATTAAAGTTTGTCAGGATAATGGAGTCCAGCTGCATGTAGCATATTATAGACGTGCTATGCCCAGATTTTTAAAAATTAAAGAACTGCTTGATTCAGGCGCAGTTGGAGAAATTAGAACTTTAAATATCAGGCTTGCTCAGCCACTGCATGAAAACGAAAAAGATGAGACCAATCTTCCCTGGAGGGTTTTACCTGAAATAGCAGGTGGGGGTAAGTTTTTAGATCTGGCTGCTCATACTTTAGATCTTTTTGATTATTATTTTG
Source organism: Bacillota bacterium (assembly GCA_051746665.1). GTDB lineage: Bacteria > Bacillota > Halanaerobiia > Halanaerobiales > Halanaerobiaceae > Halanaerobium. The sequence continues at coordinate 6,644 of JBNJFG010000081.1, read as the reverse complement.
GTCCGATTGAACTAGCTTCAGGTTTTGCAATAAACCAGGGAGGCTATTATCCTGCTGAAGACAATGTTGTAATGAGTTTTAGATTTGAAAATGGAATTCAGGCTGTTGGAAGCTGGACTTTTAATGGCTATCATAATCTTGATCAAAATGAGATTATCGGTAATAAAGGACGAATCCTATTTTCTTCCTTTAGTGAAGATGAGATAATTTTAGAAAACGAAAAAGGTCGCAAGAAAATAGAATTTCCTTATCCCGAGCATGTGCAGCAGCCACTTTTAGAAAAAGTTGTGGCCAGTTTATTAGGTAATGGAAAATCGCCTTCTACCGGTCAAAGTGCTGCTAGAACTACAAAAGTGATGGATAAAATTATAGCTGAATATTATAACAAGAAAGCATATTAGAAAAGATAAGCAGCTGCCTTTGGCGGCTGCTTTTTTTAGGCAAAAAAGTGTTGACAAATAAAAAGCAAAGGAATATAATATGACTATAAAGTCACATGACTAAAAAGTCATATAATTTCTGAAAATTAACACAAAACCAAAAAAGAAGGTGAGTCAATGCCTAAACAGACTTTTTTTAACCTAGAAGAAGCAAAAAAGCAGAGAATTATTACTGCTGCTTTAAAAGAATTTGCCACTTATCCATATTTAAAAACAAGTATCAACAGAATAATTGAACAGGCAGATATTTCTAAGGGCAGTTTTTATCAGTATTTTCAAAACAAAAAGGATCTCTATAAATATATTATTGATCAGGCAACAGCCGAAAAAATGAAATTTCTTTCTCTAAAATTAGAAAATTATCAGAAACTAGAATTTTTTGAGCTTTTAAGAAAGCTTTTTATTGCCGGTATTCAGTTCAAAAAAGAATACCCATTATTTTCTGAGATTGGTAATAAATTGTTGAATGGAAATAACGAAAGACTAAAAGAGGAAATTTATGCTGATAGCAGGCCTAAAAGTAATGAATTTTTTGAACAGTTATTAGAGGAAGCTGTGAAAAGAGGTGAAGTTGATTCACAAATAGATATTAAATTCACAGCTTTTTTGCTGACTAACTTTTCAATCAGTATTGTCAGTTATTTTTTTGAAAATCATAACCCTGATAATTTAGATGAAATCATGGATTATGTTGATAAAATGCTGCATATCATGAAAAATGGAATAGCAAAGGAGGAAGAAAATGGCGCTAATTAAATTGAAGAGCCTGGAAAAAACCTATCATCAGGGAAAAATAGATGTTCCAGCATTAAGAGGTATAGATTTAGAGATTGAATCAGGGGAATTCACAACTATTTTTGGACCTTCTGGATCTGGAAAAACTACTTTATTAAATATGATTGGGTGTCTTGATAAATCAACAGCTGGGGAAATTATTTTTGATGAACATTCAATTAATGATTTAAATAGTAAAGAGCTGGCTGAAGTGAGGCGTTATAATCTGGGTTTTATCTTTCAGAGCTATAATTTAATTCCAGTTTTAACAGCTTTCGAAAATGTAGAATTTGCTATTCGTTTGATTGATAAACACACTAAAAAGCAGAGAAAAGAGAAGGTAATGTCTCTGCTGGAGGAAGTAGGACTTGGCGATCTGGCAGACCGCAGACCAAATGAACTCTCCGGAGGCCAAAAACAGCGGGTAGCAGTTGCCAGAGCCTTAATCAAAGAACCTAAACTAGTGCTGGCAGATGAGCCAACTGCAAATCTGGATTCTGAAACAAGTAAAGAAGTTTTAGAATTAATGAAAAAAATGAACGAAGAATTAAACACAACCTTTATTTTTTCAACTCATGATCCGCAGGTGATGGACTATGCCCGCCGTCTGATTGAAATCAAAGATGGTAAAGTAACTAAAGATCAGAGGAGGGATTAGTCATGTTTTTTCTGAAAATGGCGCTAAAAAACTTAAGCCGCCACAAAAGAAGGACAGTGATTACTGCACTGATAATTGCCTTTGCAATTTTAATTTATATCTTAACTGACGGCTTAATGATTGGCATGACTGAGATGTCTTTTAATAATATTATTAATTTAGAGAGCGGCCATCTTCAGGTAGCAAATCAGGATTACTGGGATGATAGAAGAGAGCTGCCGTTGAGGGATTTGATTACACCTAATGCAGAATTGGAAGCTGAGCTAAAACAAACTGAGGGATTTGTGGCTCTGACAGAAAGGCTTAATTTCTCTGTTAATTTAAATAACGGCATTGATGAGCTGCCGGTTACCGGAGTTGGGATTGAGCTGGGAAAGGACAGTAAGGTTTTTGAACTTGATCAGCATCTAGTGGAAGGAAGGATGCCCGAGTCTGGCAGTAGAGAGGTGATCATGGGGGCTAAACTGGCAGAACTAATGGATTTTAAACTTGGCGATTATGCGATTATGCTGATCAGAACGGAAGAAAAAACTTTTAATACAATTGATGGCGAAATAGTTGGCTTATTTAATACACCTCATCCGAGCCTAAATGAAAGCAATGTTTTTATCTCCTTAAAAACTGCACAGCAGAGTTTAAATGTTGAAGATAAAATCAGCCAGTATGTGCTCAGACTTGAAGATCAAAATCAGGCGGTAAAGTCAGCAGCCGGGATCAGTCAAAGGCTAGAGGGGGATCTTAAGGCATACTCCTGGAAAGATGCAGCTGAGAGTCTGGTGACGATGCTGGAGATGCAGGCGATTGAAACTCAGGTAGTTCTGGCTATAATTTTAACTTTAGCTGCTGTTGGAATTGTCAACACTATCATTTTATCTGCCTTAGAGCGAATGGAAGAATTAGGTATGATGAAGGCCCTAGGTATGCATCAGCGCGAAATTGTCTATACTTTTATGGGAGAAGCAGCTGGAATTGGAATTATTGGAGGAATTATGGGGCTGATTATGGGTGCTGTTGGTGTCTGGATTTTTAATCTTTATGGGCTTGATATGGAAGCTTTAACTTCTGGGGGAGATATCACCTATGGCTTTCCTTTAAGTGGGACTATTTATCTTGGTTGGGAGATTTCTTCTTTTGTTTTCGTTTTTGTCTATGGAATTTCAATCTCAGTGCTGGCAAGTATTTTCCCTGCCTTATGGGCAGCGCGTAAAGACCCGGTTAAAGCAATTTATCACCGCTAAGGAGGTCAGGAAATGAACTTTTTAATGAATATTGCTTTCAAAAATATGTTTAGAAATAAATTGAGAACAGCAGTTTCTATCCTGGCCATTGCTTTTGCAGTGATGATAATCGTTTTTGCCAGGGGACTTATAGATGGAATGATCGCTGATACCTATGAACTTTATATTCACTATGATACCGGTCATATCAAAATTATTGATCAGGAATATCAGCAGAAACAACGGCTGCTTTCTTTAAATTATACGGTTAATGGTCTGGAAAATAAGTCACTGGCTGAGATGCAGTCAGATTTAGAAAGTTTAGCAGGGATCGAAATGGTGATCCCCCGGCTTAAATTTGGGGCGGCAGTTAGCACCGAAGAAGAACTGGTGCAGATGCTGGCCTGGGGAGTTGACGGTGAAAAGGAAGTTGAGTTTACCAATATTGGCCGCGAACTTAGCCAGGGCCGAATGGTAAAAGCCGGCAGACGCGAAGTGATAATGGGAACTAAACTTCTGGCTAAAATCAACCGCAGTGTCGGCGAAAAAGTGACAATGGTTTATACAACTGCCTTCAGCTCTTTTCAGGGAGCAACTTTTGAGATTGTTGGAGAAATCACGAGCAATCTGCCCCTTTTAAATGAGGAAGCAGTTTTGATGCCGATCGATACTGCCAGAGAGCTGCTTTATCTTGAGGAAGAAAGCACTGAACTTTTGCTGGTGGCTGAAGACAGAAATCAGGCTGAAAAATATCTGCCGGCAGTACAGAATTATTTAGATCAAAATGGAGGCGAAAAATATCTGGCCCAAAGCTGGCGTGATGGAAGCAGTTTTATTCAGCTTCTTGAAGTAAGTGAGACAATTTACAATTTCATTTATCTATTTTTAGTATTACTGGCTTCAATAGTTGTTATTAATACTCTGGTGATGATAGTTAAAGAAAGAACTCAGGAAATTGGAATGATGAGTGCCCTCGGCTTAAACAGTAGGGAGATCATGCAGCTTTTTATTTTAGAAGGATCTGCAATGGCTTTAATTGGCAGCTTTGTCGGTGCTTTAGGTGGTGGCCTAATTAATTATTATCTGTCAGGTGTTGGTTTTGACTATAGTGCTGCTTTTCAGGATATTGATGTTTTAATGAATCCAATTATTTATCCTACTTCAAAAATTGAGCACATGCTCTTTGGTTTTGTAATTGGAGTTGTTGTTACAACATTAACAGCAATTATTCCAGCGCGGCGGGCGGCAAAACTGGAGCCGACAGAGGCTTTAAGAGAAATTTAAGTTAAATTAGGTAAATTAAAGCAAAACAATAGGGGGTCAAAAAATGATCAGATTTAGGTTTAATTCAGCAGCTTTTATTCCTGTTCTGTTAAGCACATCTCTAATTTTGATTATTATCTTTGCTTTTAATTCTGTTCTGCTGGCAGAAAAATTAACTGCAGACCAGATAATTAACCGCAGAGATGAAAATGAATATATTATTACAGCTTATTCGGAAGCAGAGATGATAATAAAAAACAGCGGCAGAACTCAGACAAAAAAAATGCGCAGCTGGCAGGATGAAGAAAATGCACTAGCAGAATTCACAAATCCCAGAGACAGGGGAACCAAGTTTTTAAAAAGAGGAGATGATCTCTGGATGTTTTTTCCCCAGGCAGAAGATCTGGTTAAAATTTCGGGGCATATGTTAGAACAGGGAATGATGGGCAGTGATTTTTCTTATCAGGATATGCTGGAGTCTGATAAATTAACTGATCTCTATAATTTTGAACTTCTGGCTGAAGAGGAATACGAAGGACGTCCGGCCTATAAACTGGAAGGAGTTAAGGTTCCTGGTAAAGAAGTAAGTTACTACCGTCGGGTTATCTGGATTGATCGGGAAAGATTTGTTGGTTTAAAAGAAGATTTATATGCAGAAAGCGGCAGGCTGCTTAAAGAAGCCCGAGTTTTAAAAGTAGAAGAAATTGACGGACGCTGGTACCCAACTCATATGGTAATGGAAAATAAACTGCGCCAGAATACAAGTACCGAGTTTATAGTTGAAGAAATTCAATTTAATCCTGAGCTGCCTGAAGATATATTTACTTTGGAGCGGCTGCGCTAAAATTTATTGTTTAAATATGACTTTTAAATTATATTATTTAAAAAAATAAATCAGTTGCAAAATATTAGGTGGTGAGGGTAAAAGATGAAGTTTTTGCTGCAGAAAGATAATTTAAAATCACAAAAAATAATTTTTGAGCTAAAAAATAAATACTTTTCAATATTATTATTAAGCTTAAGCTTGATTTTAGTGTTGTCTCCCTCTTTACTGGCTGCAGATATTGGTGGTAAGGCAAGTTTGATCAGCAATTCAACTTATGCTGATTCAGAGCTGGATAATTCTCTGGCAGCAGAATTGGAGTTGGAATGGTATTTACCATATGATTTTCCGCTCGACATTCAAAATCGGGCTGTAATTAGCTTGGATGAAGCAGCTGAAGATCAAGCTGAACTCTGGTTTAAAAAGCTCTATTTAAGACAAAAGCTAGGTCCTCTAACTGCAAAATTGGGCAAACAACCTGTTTCTTGGGCTTATGGGGCCTTAATTAATCCAGTTGATTACAGTTTGGGGGCAGAAAACTTAGAAGAAGAAAGCAGGGCTAAATATGTTAATGGATTAGAGTTATATTATCCGATTAATTGGGGCTCGGGGCTGACTTTTGTAGTTTCAGATATTGAGGGAAAAGAGCATAAATGGGCCTTAAGAGGCAGGACAACTTTTAGAGGCTATGATTTAAGCGCCAGTTATGTAAAGACGCCTGAGCCAGACAATGCTGGCCTAGAACGCTATGGACTGACTGTAAAAGGTGATCTTGGGCCTGCAGGTATTTACGGAGCTTATAGTCGCTGGCAGAATAGTGAGAGTGACTATCATATCTACCAAGTGGGTACAGATTACAGTTATAATTTTTTAGCCGGCAGCCAGCTTTATCTGCAGGCAGAGTATTTGCGCTTAGAAGGAGCAGCAGGAGATATTTCTGGTTTTGATTTATTTAATCTTGGTCCAGCTGCAGAAGAAGAAAGCAGTTCAGACTCAACTAATAACTTAGATTTTTTAAATACAAATTTAAGTTATGAAATCGATGATTTTTCTTCAATCGGAATATTGACAGTCACCTATTTAGATGATGGCAGTACAATTTTTATTCCCAAGTATTCTTATCTTTTCAGCAGTAATTTGCTGCTCGAGTTGAGAGGAAGCATCGCAGCTGGTAGTAAAGATGAGGTGCTTGGTGGAGCTGCAAAAGCTGTAGAAATTAATTTAAGCTACACTTTTTAATCTGTACCTTGCACCTACCGTTTAGTGAACTATAAATTTCCAATTATTTTGCAGAAAAGTCGTCTAGAGCCAAAATAAATATTCAAATTAATTATTTTTGATAAAAAAACATTTCCTTTCTGTTATTTTTTTCAAATTTGTTTTATAATAAAATAAAGAAGAAAATTAAAAACCATCCCTAAGATTCAGAAACAAGTAAAGACGAATTATGATAGCTTAGTCAAAAAGGA
>JBNJFG010000080.1:0-9098 GCA_051746665.1 Bacillota bacterium | reverse complement strand
TATATTTTCCCGTAATCTGCTTCTGGTACGACCTCAATTATATTATGCAGTAAGTCGGACAAGAATTCTTCTTCATCAAGCTGTGATTTCTCATTTAAACTGGAAACAGAATTAATCATTTTCACAAATCTCTTATTCAGCATTTCTAAAGATTTTAATGAGTAATCAAGTTCCCTATTCATCAAATCAATTTCTTGATTGTATTCAACTAATTTTTTGTTTTTAGCTTCTAATTTTCTCTGCTGTAATCTTAAATTATTTAGATATTTTTTGAATAAATAAAAAAATATAATAGCAGTTATAGTAACATAAAAAATCCCTTTATATGTCTGAAGTTGATTAAATTGATCAATATCACCAGTAACTGCCAGCAGAATCTTATCAGAAAAGTATATCCAAGCAAAGCCCATAATCAAATAAATCAATACTAATTTAAATTCTTCTTTTAATTTTGACATCTTTGCGCTCCATCTCTTGTTTGACTATTTACAAATCAGTCAGCGTTTTTACAGACTCTGTTTCTGCCACTACCTTTAGCTTTATATAAAGCTTGATCAACTCTATTGATTAAAGATTTTTGATCATCCGTATCTTTTTTGTATTCTGCCACTCCAAAACTACAGCTTAAATCATTATTCTCACGACAATTATAATTATCAATGGCCTGGTTCAATCTTTGAGCAAGTTTTTCAGCATCTTCTAGGCTGGTTTCAGGACAGATAATCATAAATTCATCGCCACCGTAACGAGCTAAAATATCATGTTGTCGAATTTTCTCTTTGACTATTGATACCATTCTTTTCAAAATTTGATCTCCTACATTATGGCCGTAGTTATCATTAAACTCTTTAAAATGATCGATATCAATCATAATTAAAGCTAATTTGCTTCCATATCTTTTAGCTCTGTCCATTTCTCTATCTAATTCTTTGTCAAATTTAGCCCTATTATAAACACCCAGCATTTTATCAGTTTCTGACAAAATAGTTTTTTCTTTGAGTTCTTTTCTTAAGTTTTTCACTATTTTTTCAGATGTATCATGTAATACCTTAGTTACAAGGAATGAAATCACTAAAATAGTTACTAAAATCACTAAAATTATCTTATAAGAAATACTGTTAATAGTATCATAAATCAAAGCAGCTGAAGTTTCTGCTTTCAAAAAATAATTGGTGTTATTTAACTTTCTTAATTCAATGATTTTTTCTGCCTTTATCCCAGTTTTTATATCTGCTGCAGCTTCTAAAATATTATAGCTTATTTCTTCTGAGTTCAAAGTATTTAATTCTAAAAGTATAGCACCTAAATCATAAATTATATGATCACTGCCTATTTTATTCCCCGCTTCATTTAAAATTGGTGAATTAATAATAATATATCTTTGATCAGCAGTAATTATTAAATCATCAGCTTCACTGTCAAGAAAATTGTTATTATCTAAAAGCGAAGAATATTCTCTGCCATAATGAGCTAAAATTCTCCCATCAACTAATCTGTAGGCTGCTAATAGATGGTCCTGAATAGAAGCTCCATGTTTATATTTAAGTTGAGTATATTCCTGCAGCTCCCCAAAAGTTATTTCTCCTGCCTTATACTTTTCCAGCTCTCTTCTAATCATTGTCCTGCTTGATAAACTAGCTGCACCTTCTACAGCTCTATTTAAATGATTTTCTAAAGTAATTTCAGCATTAGAAACCATATTTTTAAAACCTTGATGAAGTGAATCTTCTAATTCACTTTTTAAGGGAATATATACACCGAAATAAGATACAAATATTATCAAAATAATTATTAAAGCAAATAAATTTTTTAATTTGTTAAACAGTCTATTCATTACAAAGTCTCCAATCCAAATAAATCTTTAAGTTCATCTTAAAAAACCATCATTAATATATAATTCACTAAAATCATTAAAAACCCTTTAATTTAAAGTAAAATATCAACTTTTTACTGCTTGGACTAATTTTTGGAATTTAAAACTTCTAGATCTTAAAAACTTAAAAAAATATATTTGAAAAGAGAAAAATAACAAAAAGCAGCTAGCAAAATAATCAGCTAACTGCTCTTAATTTTTAATCTTAGTTTTTATAAATTATTTCTCCAGTAAAGTCTTCCATCAGATCAAGATATTCTTTCTTTGTTAATGGAGCCTGAAAATCATCGATTATTTTTTTTGCTTCAGCAGCATTATCATAAAGCAGATCAACAACTGTCATTGCCAGAGCTTTAATTGGTAAAATATAGGCAGCTTCTTTATCTTCAGTTTTAAAGTTTCTGGTATGAAGATCTCCTGTTACTCCACCGAAAAATGGATGTAAGGCGGGCATTAGATGAGAAACATCTCCAAAATCAAAGGAACCCGTAAAGTCTCCTCCGACTGTGATCTCTGTTTCATCTAATAATTCTAAAAGATTTGATTTTAAAATAGAATCTAAGCCTTCATTATTTAAAAGTGGTAGATAACCTGGAATATCAGTTATTTTTACATCTGCTCCAACTGCCATTGCTCCAGCTTTAAGAGAACGATCTACCTTCTCATTTGCTTTTTTAATGGCTTCAATATTTCGAGCTCTAACATAACTTTCCATCCGAACATCTGCAGGAACAATATTAACTATATCTCCACCCTTAGTAATTATTGGATGAACTCTAACTCTATCTGCTTCAGCAAAAGTTTCACGCTGAGCATTAATATTATTCATTGCTAAAACAGCTGCATTTAAAGCATTAACTCCTTTTTCGGGTGCTGAACCTGCATGAGATTCTTTACCAATAAATCTAATGTTTTTCCCAACAAATCCATTACCCTTTGGCGCAACTAAAGCCTTTTTAGAACCCAGATCAAGAGCATGCATCATAATTGAGATATCTACATCATCAAAACTACCTCTTTTTATTAATTCCTGTTTACCACCAAAGTAGTTTATTTTGCCTGCTTCTCTTAGCTGATCCCGATATTCAAGTTCAATAAATTCTTCAGCCGGAGTGGTAATAAAATTAAGCGATCCAGCTAATTCAGAAGCTACTCCTGCTTTTTTAAAAGCAGCTGCAACTCCATACATTACTCCCAGCTGAATATTATGTCCACAGGCATGGACAGCATTAGTTTCCGGATCAGCATCAGGATGTTCAGCACAGGTAATTGCATCTAATTCTCCCAAAACAGCTACTTTAGGGCCTGGATTATCCATTTTCAATAAAGCATTAATTCCACTTAAATTCTGATGTTCATTAAAATCAATTTCTAAATCAGAAAAGGCTGCTGCTATTATTTTAGTTGTCTTTTCTTCTTTATAGCCGAGCTCTGGATTTTTATAAATCTGATCAATGAGCTCAACAATGTTACTGCGGTTATTTTCAATAGTTTCGATTATCTTTGCTTTTATTTCACTTTTTTGCAAAGCTAACACTTCCTTCTTTAACTTTAATTAAATTATACCCTGCATTTTAAGTACAATGTGGGCCACAATTGCAGAACCGAAATAGGTACCGATAAATACTGCAATAGCAATGATAAATACCTTCCAACTCAATTTTTTTAGCTTTTCAATCTTATTTCCAACAGAAATCCCTGCAAAAGCAAGAATCGGAGTTGTTGTTCCTAAAAAATTAACTTCATTTGTATACTTTAAAAACAGATCAGCTGTTGGCATAAAGGGCATACTTAAAATCAGAGCAGTTAATGAAGCCCAGGCAAATGCTGGAAACTGCAGCTTTGGAAAACTGTCTTTAATAGTCAGTGCCAAAAAAGAAATTAAAATAACTAATACCATTCCTGGTAAAGCTGGTAAAATAGCAATTCCATATCCCAGTCTCTGACCAATTAAGATTAGGACTCCAACAACAATCAGCATCTTTAAATATTCTAAACTTCTATCAAAATTAAGGCTCATTATTCATCACCTCTATCTTTTTTGGATAAAATAGGACTGAGTTTATCATAAAGGAAATTAACCAGCGGCAGGCCAAGGAAAATAACAGAATATAATCCAGTTACTCCTGTCAGCATATTGCTGGTCGCTGCATAAGCTAAAATCTCATCTTTCATTGCTGGTACGGATTCTGCTAATGCTCCAGAGGCAGCTGCCATCATTGATCCACTTCCCATTCCACTTGCCATTGCCAGTGCTAAAGGATGAAGACCTGTTGCTGCTGCATAACCACCTAAAAGACCAAAGAATATTGTACCAAAAACTGTTCCCATTAAATATGTACCAAGTACTCCTGTACCTTCTGGGGATGAAATTCCATATTTTTCTCCAATTACTCCAAGGGTAGGTTCACGGGCAATACTGGCAGTTGCACCAACTGCTTCTCTTTTCATTCCTAAAAGTAGAGCTAAAGGTAAGGCGATAAATATTGTACCTAAGTTACCAAGCTCCTGCAGTAAGAATGCGGGGCCAGCCTTTACTACTTCCACAATGTTTGGTCCTACAAGTGTTCCATATTTTACTCCCAAAGGCAGTAAAGCTATCATTACGTATGTTCCTGCATTCTCAACCTCTTGCATCGAAATAATCTTTTTTAGAGCTTTAATTTTACTACCTAAAAGATCAGGTGTGATTAACATTCCAATAATCACAGCAAATAACATCGGCAGTAAAACTACCTGACCGGGACCAATTTTAAAGGTTTTTGTACCAAAAAGTTCAGTAACTATTACAATAATAAGTACAGAAATAAATAATTTCAGGAAAGAATTAAAATCATTACCTCTGATTGGCGCTCCCTGTTTTTCTTTATTTTTTGCCATTTTAATAACACTCCTCAATTCTTTAACTTCTCATATTTTTAATACTTTAAAAAATAATTGCATAACAGTTAAACTAATTTGCTTAACTTCTGCTCTAGATCCAATCTCTAAAGCTATCAAATTTTACTTAACACCTCCTTATTTATATTTTTAATATTATTAATGATTATTGATTGTATTTTAGGACTATTTTAACAAAGTGTCAAGTTAAGATTCTAATTATTTTGAAGATATCCATGAATACAGGCCTTTTTTTGAAAAATTTATCCTAACTTATTTAACTTGCTCCTTGTTCTAAGATTTAATTTGATTTTGATTAATTTTAAAAAAACATGAAAAAAAGCTACCTCTAATTTAAGAAGTAGCTTAATTTTTAAATATTGTTTTTGGTAAAAATTGATTCAGTTAACGGTAGGTGCATAGGTGCACTAGGTGCATAAATAATTATCTGTTGAGCTTCTATTTCTCCATCGAATCATCAAAGGCAAGATTAGATGGGTCAAAATCTACACTGCGGACAAAACGGAGAGCTTCTTCAGCTCCATACATTCGATCCATACCGCTGTCTTCCCATTCAACAGAAAGCGGACCTGTATAATCCATCTTATTTAATTCCCGTATAATCTCGTCAAAATCGATAGCTCCATGACCCAGGGATCTAAAATCCCAGCCACGGCGGCGATCACCAAAGGGAAGGTGGGAACCTAAGATTCCTTCCCGACCATTTAAGCTGACAGCAGCATCTTTCATGTGAACATGGTAAATTCTTTTGCTAAAATCTCTTAAAAATAGATGGGGAGTCATTCCCTGCCAGATTAAATGACTGGGGTCAAAATTAATCCCAAACTCAGGCCGCCAATCAAATTTATCTAAAAGTTTTTCTGTAGTATAAAAATCGAAAGCAATTTCAGTTGGATGAACCTCTAAAGCAAATTTAACACCATTTTCTTTAAATACATCTAAAATTGGATTCCAGAGTTCAACTATCTGATCAAAACCTTCTTCAACCATTGCTTCTGTTGTTTGGGGGAAAGAATAGAAAAACTTCCAGATTGGTGAACCGGTAAAACCGGTTACTACATCAACCCCTAAATTTTTAGCAGCAACGGCTGTTAGTTTCATCTCTTCTACCGCCCATTTTCTTATCTCTTCCGGCTGACCTGCATATTTTTCTGGAGCAAAATTGTCGAGTCGGGGATCATAGCGGTCACCGACACACTGGCCGGCTAAATGATTACCGATAGCCCAGACACCCAAGTTGTTTTTAGCCAGTATTTCAAGCTTTTCATCAACATATGAGCTGTCCTCAGCTGCTTTTTGAACATCTAAATGGTCACCCCAGCAAGCAATCTCTAAACCATCATAGCCAATTCCACTCATTATTTGGGCAAGTTCTGAAAATGATAGATCTGCCCACTGACCTGTAAAAATAGTTACTTTACGTCCCATCTTCCACACCCCTTTAGATAAAATTATCATTTAACATCTTATAGTTTTTAAGCTTCTCTTAGACGTCAACCCATTTTTCTTCTCTAGAGCTTTTTAAAATAGCTTCAGTAATTTTAACTTCCTGCTGGCCATCTGCAAAGGTAGCAAAATCATAGTCAGCTGGATCTCCTTTTTGCGAAATACAGTCATAAAAATCTTTAATAGAATTTTTTAATCCTTCTGACCAACCTTCAATATGACCACCCGGGTAATAGCAGCGCTCAGCAGCTTTCCCCTTCAAAAGAGCAGGATCACGAGTTAAATTCTGATTGGCCTGCTCCCGATGACCAATAAATAATTGATTGGCATTTTCCTGGGACCAACTTAAACTTTTTTTGCTGCCGCTGATTTCAATAAATAAATCATTCTTATGGCCGGCATCAACCTGAGAAACTGTAAAACTACCTGCTGTTCCATCTTCCATTTCAAAAAGCACTGCAGCATAGTCTTCAGTTTCAACTTCATATTTTTCATATTCTTGCTTTTGATCACTCTGAGCAAAAGTTTTTATTTCTGAAACTGGTTTTTTGCGCTCTGGGTGTACAATCTTTGTAGTGGCAGTTAATCTGCTGATTTTTTTAGAAGTTAAGTACTGCAGTAAATCACAGAAGTGGGAACCTATATCAGCCACCACTCTTGATTTTCCTCCTTTATTGGGATCAACACGCCAGCTGTAATCAGTATCCCAGAGCATCCAGTCCTGCAGATAATAACCGCGAATATGAAAAAGTTCACCAATTTGCTGCTGCACCTTATTTTGCATGGTTTTAACTAGAGGATAGTGGCGATAATTATAGTTTACTCCTGCATAAATATCATTATTTTCAACAATTTTTAAAAGTTCTTCTCCTTCACTGCTGTTCATCACCAGCGGCTTTTCTGAAAAAACATGCACTCCTGCCTCCATAAAAGCTTTATTAATAGGAAAGTGAAGATAGTTTGGAGTACAGTTATGAACCACATCTAAATCCTCACTGGCCAGCATTTCCTTATAGTCAGCATAATAATTGGGAATATCTAATTTGGCTGCAGCTTTTTTAGCAGATTTGAGACTGCTGGCTGCAACAGCTTTAACTTCTATATTATGCAGCCGCCTTAATGCTTCAATATGAGCTTCTCCAACAAAACCAACTCCAATGACTCCAGCTTTTAATTTAGCCATCAATTGACCCTCCTTGATTTTGATCTCTATTTAACCTGGTTTAAAAACTTCAAACTGCTTTCTGTTTTTTCTGCATTAGAACAGCACCAATTAAGATTAAACCTTTAAAGGCTTCTCTTAAAAATGGTGGTACTCCCATCAAATTTAGCAGATTATTCATTACTGCAATAATTAAAACTCCAAGCAGGGTTCCAATAACTGTTCCCCGGCCACCGCTCATACTGGTTCCACCAACAACAGCAGCTGCAATTGCCTCCATCTCATAACCACTGCCAGCATTGGCATAATCCATAGAACCGATACGCGAGACCTGTATAATTGCCGCACAGGCAACTAAAAAGCCGGTAATTGCATAAACTCTTCTTTTTACCTTTTTCACATTAACTCCAGAAAGATTGGCTGAGCGCTGATTAGATCCCACAGCAATAATCTGGCGGCCAAAGGTTGTTCTTTTAGACATAAAATAAAGTACAGCCGCTATTAAAAGCCAATAAATAATGGGCATCATCCGATAAGGCCCAATCTGAAAATTTGAAATCGGTAAAAATTCAAGGGGCACTCTCGGGTTATAGCCCTGCATAAAGTGCTGGGTCACACTCCGATAAAGCTTCATAGTAGCCAGGGTTACCACAAAAGGCGGAATTCCTCCCCTGGTGATTAATATACCATTTAAGTTACCTAGAAAATAGCCAAAAGCCAGTGAGAGCAAAACTGCTATTAATATTGCTGGAATACCTTCAATTCCTAAATTTATTAAAATCCCATTTGGACCTCTGTCAATCAGCATCATTAAAGCTGCTCCAACAGCAACCATCGTTGAACCCACAGAAAGATCAATACCTGCTGACATAATAACAAAGGACATTCCCAGAGCTATTAAACCAACTCCAGCATTATTCCTTAAAATATTTATCCAGTTATTAGTCCAGGTAAAAAACCAGCTGCCAACAGAGTCATAATCAAAACCAAGACTCCAGGTCTGTAAAATTATCATCACTAATAAGGCAATAGTTGTGCTAAATAGAGGCTTATTGGTCCAGTTAGTTAAAAACCAATCTTTAAATCCATTTTCTTTATCCTGATTCTGCATTTTATACCCCCTCCTGGCCTGAATTTGCTCTGGCACCAGTGGCCAGCCGCATAATTTCATGTTCAGTCATTTTATCTCTATCCAGTTCTCCCTGAATTACTCCGTGATACATTACCAGAGCTCGGTCACAGATTCTGATTATTTCTTTAGCTTCACTTGATAAGATGATAACTGCAATATCTTCTTCTGCCAGTTTTAAAATAATATCATAAATATCTTCTTTAGCTCCAACATCTACTCCTTGAGTCGGATTATCTAAAATAAAAATATCTGGATTAGCAGTTAACCACTTCGCTAAAACAATTTTTTGCTGATTTCCACCAGATAAACTGTTGATAGAATCAGTTTTCTGATCCATAACAATTCTCAGTTTCTCCACCTGTTCTTTAAATTTTTGCTCCTGTTTTTCCTGATCAATAACTCCCCAGTGATCAAATAAGGGCCAGGTAACTATTGAAGCATTATCAAAAATATCCATATCTTTTATTATTCCATTTTCTTTTCGGTTTCGGGGCAGATAGCCGATTCCTTTCTGCAGAGCATCTGTAGTATTTTTAATTCTCACCTGTTGATCATTTAAATATAATTTGCCAGATTCAATTTCA
>JBNJFG010000079.1:0-9800 GCA_051746665.1 Bacillota bacterium | reverse complement strand
CAGCAGTGATTATCAGGAATTAATCAATGATCCTCTGCGTCCTATGATTAACCGAAATACAATGACAGCTGTTCCACCAGGTTCTATCTTTAAATTAGTCACCGGTACTGCAGCAATGGAAGAATTAGGAGTTAGAGCAAACACAAGTTTTTATGATTCAAATGGTACTTTTTCTATTCCAAACTGGTCCCGACCTTTTAGAAACTGGAACCCGGTTGGTGAGGGCAAATTAGATTTCGTTAAAGCTATAGCCCGCTCCAATAATGTAGTTTTTTATGAACTGGGTTATGAATTATATAAGGAATATAAGGGCGAAAAGCTGGCAGAATATGCCCGTAAATATGGGCTGGGAAGCAAAACTAATATTGATTTACCATCTGAAAAAAGTGGTTTAGTGCCTGATGATAGTTGGAAAAGACAAAATTTAAATCAGAGTTGGTATCCTGGTGACTCAGTTAATTTATCAATTGGTCAGGGCAGCCTATTAACAACACCAGTTCAGATTGCATCCTTAATTTCTACAGTAGCTGCCGAAGGAGTCTCCTATAAACCCCAACTGGTTAAAGAGATTAGAGGCACAGATGGAGAAATTATTAAAAGTTTCGAACCAGAGATTAGTATTGACTTAAGGGCTGAAATTGAAAGCAGTGTTTTTTCTGCACTAAAAGAAGGAATGCATGATGTTGTAAATAAAAGTTATGGTACTGCATCCAGACACTTTAAAGATTTTCCGATTACAGCAGCTGGTAAAACCGGAACTGCTCAGACCGGAGGAGCTAATCATGCCTGGTTTGGTGGTTTTGCACCTTATGAAGATCCACAAATTGCTGTTGTTATCTTTATAGAAAATGGTGGCTCAAGTGCTTATTCAGTTCCGATAGCTAGAGAAATAATGGAATATTATTTCGGCTTTAAAAATTATCATAATAATAAAGATAAAGTATATTATTACAGCAGAGAAGAATAGGATGAAAATGAAAGATTTACTTAAATAAGCGAGCAGAAATGAGCTTAAGTAAATTAATAGTGTGTTTTAATCATTAAAGGCAGGATTTTCATATTTATTAAAGAATATATTAAAAAGTGTATAAATGAGGAGAGATTTTATGGCTTCTGTGTTTTCTTTTCAGGCAGTTTCAGATGGTATAGTTATGAATTTTCGCGATGGCAGTACCTTTGGGAGTATTAAAAAGGCTGTCAATCTCCATGCTGCTGAAGCTTCTGATTTTTTTACAGGTGTTAATTTATATTTAAATTTAAGTGGACTTGAATTAGCTTATGAACAGCTGGAAGAACTAATGCAAATAGTAAAAAAATACAATAAAGTTAATAAGATTTATTTTACAGCAAGAAAAATTGAGAAAGAAGAAAAAAGTTCTGAAAATAGTTCTGAAGCAGTGATCATTAATCGAACTCTGAGATCTGGTCAGAGAGTAAAACATCAGGCTAATGTTGTAATCGTTGGTGATGTAAATCCAGGTGCAGAAGTAATTGCCGGAGGAGATATTATAGTCTTTGGTAGGTTAAGAGGTGTTGTACACGCAGGTGCGGGTGGCAGTAAAGAGGCACAGGTAGCTGCTTTAAAGCTTGATCCAACACAGCTGAGAATTGCTTCTTTAATTGCCAGGTCACCGGATGATAGTGATAGTTCAAAACTGCAGGCAGAAAGAGCATTTATAGAGAATGATCAAATTATTGTAGAAAAAATTTAGTTATAAATTCAGGGGGGATTAAATTTGGCAGGCAAGACAATTGTTATTACTTCAGGTAAAGGTGGGGTAGGTAAAACTACTTCCTCAGCCAATATTGGTACTGCTCTTGCAATGCAGGGCAAAAAAGTATGTTTAATTGATGCTGATATTGGACTTAGAAATTTGGATGTTGTGATGGGATTAGAAAATAGAATAGTTTACGATATAGTTGATGTAGTTGAAAATAACTGCAGGCTTGAGCAGGCTATGATTAGAGATAAACGTTATGATGGTTTATACCTTTTACCAGCGGCTCAAACAAGAGACAAAACTTCTGTAACACCTTTTCAGATGAAAGAACTTATTGATAAATTAAAAGAAGATATGGATTTTGTGGTAGTTGATTCACCAGCTGGAATTGAGCAGGGATTTAAAAATGCTATTGCCGGAGCTGATCAGGCAATTATTGTTACAACACCTGAAATATCTGCTGTTCGCGATGCAGATAGAATTATTGGCTTATTAGAAGCTGAGGGTTTAAGAGATCCGGAAGTTATTATTAATAGAATAAGAGCAGATATGGTTGACCGTGGAGATATGATGGGTATTGATGATATGATTGAAATACTCGCTATTGATTTAATAGGGATAGTACCTGAAGATGAAGGTATTGTAGTTTCTACAAATAAAGGTGAACCTATTGCTTTAAATGAAAATGCTAAGGCAGGTCAGGCATATAGAAATATTGCCCGGAGAATTATGGGTGAAGATCTGCCGATGATGCCATTAGAAAAAGACAATTTTATAACTAGATTTAAAAAATTAGTTGGTTTATCTTAATATAAGGGGGGGAGTAAAATCGATATATTAAAGTGGCTCGGTTTAAAAAGTGATGATCAAGATAAAAAAAGTAAAAGTGTAGCAAAAGAAAGATTACAATTTGTACTTGTTCAGGATAGAGTAAAATTAACTCCAGATGAAATGGATGCAATGCGTGACGAATTAATAGGTGTTTTAAGCAAATATATAGATGTTGATTCTCAAAAGATTGAAATGGATGTTAAGCGAGAAGATGACATGACAGCCTTAGTTGCGAATTTCCCCCTCAAAAGTTCCAAATAGAGGGGTTGCACCATTATGAATTGGAATAAAAAGTTCCTGCGTTATTTGAATTTTAATGTACCCTTTGCTGTGATACTTTTAATTATTATTGGTTTTATTAGTATCAGTTCTGCTGTAGAGATTAATCAGGCAGACAGTGGTGCATTAAGTTTTTTACAAAAACAGGCAGTCTCAGTTGGACTGGGACTGCTAATAGTTTTTATTCTGCAGGCATTTGATTATAAAATTTTTAAGGAATATTCAATCTTGATTTATATTACAATGTTGGCGATGTTAACTGCTACCTTATTTTTGGGTCGAGGTGTTTCTGGAGGAGCACACTGGATTAGTATCGGTCGATTTAACCTGCAGACTTCAGAATTATCAAAAATCATGTTAATTTTAGTTTTAGCAGCTGTGATTGATAATAATTCTGATGACATGGGTTATTTAAAGGGAATGTTTTTACCTTCGATAATTGCTTTTATACCATTTACTCTAGTAATCCTGCAAAATGATTTAGGTACAGCCTTAGTTCTGTTTTTTATATATTTAGTGATGCTTTTTGCAGGTGGAGGTAATTTTAAATACATGGCTTCAGTTTTTGGTGGCGGCTTTTTATTTATTGTTTCATTAATTACCGCTCATGTGATTTTCGATACTCCACTTCCTTTTTTAAAAGAATATCAGCTTAATCGATTAATAGTTTTTATTAATCCCAATATTGATCCTCACGGAAGTGGCTATAATATTATCCAATCTATTATTGCTCTTGGTTCAGGTAAAGCTTTTGGTAAAGGGCTTTTTGCAGGGACTCAAAATCAGCTTAATTTTTTACCTGAAAAACATACAGATTTTATATTTTCTGTAATTGGAGAAGAATTTGGATTTATTGGGGCAGCAGTTGTAATTTTATTATTTTTATTTTTACTCTGGCAGTTTTTAAATATTGCAGAAAATGCAAGAGATAGATATGGTTATTTAGTTATGATAGGAATCATAGCAATGTTTCTGTTTCATGTGCTGGAGAATATCGGAATGACAATGGGGATTATGCCAATTACAGGTATTCCACTCCCCTTTATTAGTTATGGAGGAACTTTTATGTTGACCTCTTTAACTGCAGTAGCAATAGCAATTAATATAAACTTAAGAAAAAATAAATTAATGTTTTAATATGAGGTGATTTTTTGCAATATAAGAAAAAAATTATAGAAAATTTATATAAAATATCCAATCCAGAAAGATATACTGGTAATGAATGGAATACAATTAATAAGGATTGGAATCAAGAAAGCTTAAAAGTGGCCCTGGCTTTTCCAGATGTCTATGAGATAGGAATGTCTCATTTAGGGCTTAAAATTTTATATCATTTAATTAATAGAGAAGAAAACATGCTGGCAGAGAGGGTTTATGCACCCTGGCAGGATATGGAAGATTTAATGAAAGAGGAGGAAATTCCTCTTTATACTTTAGAATCTTACCATGAAATTAAAGATTTTGATGTTTTAGGTTTTACCTTACAATATGAGATGAGTTATACTAACATTTTAAATATGCTTGATCTGAGTGGGCTTTCCATTTATGCTTCTGAAAGAGAAGAAGATGATCCGCTGATAATAGCTGGTGGCTCAACAGTTTTTAATTCTGAACCAATAGCAGATTTTATTGATTTATTTTTTGTTGGTGAAGCAGAATCTTTTATTATAGAGCTTTTAAATGAATATAAAAGTTTGAAGTCTCAAGGTTTAGCTAAAACAGAAATTTTAAAAAAATTAAATAAAATGCCAGGTATCTATGTTCCCGCTTTATACAGTGAAGAATATGGAGCTAACGGAGAAATTTTGGCATTAAATTCTGCTGAAGGTGAAAAAGAAAGAGTAAAAAAACAGGTAGTTCAAAATTTAGATCAGGCTTTTTATCCAACTGATTTTATTGTACCTTATCGAGATACAGTGCATGAGCGAGTTGTTTTAGAAATTTCTCGCGGCTGTACCAGAAGCTGCAGATTTTGTGCTGCTGGAATGGCATACAGGCCGGTCCGGGAAAGAAGTGTCGAGCGTTTGCTGGAACTTGCAGAAAAAGCTTTGAAATCAACCGGTTATGATGAAATTTCTTTAACTTCTTTAAGTACAGTAGATTATACTGAAGCCAAAAAATTGGTACAGGCAATGACTGAAAAATTTAGTGATCAAATGATAAGTGTATCTTTATCATCACTTCGAGTTGATAAATTTTCTGTAGAGCTGGCAGAAGAAGTTAATAAAGTTAGAAAAACAGGTCTAACTTTTGCTCCAGAAGCAGGAACTCAGCGTTTAAGAGATGTGATTAACAAAAATATTAGTGAAGATGATATTTACACTGCAGCCCGCTCTGCTTTTGAAAATGGCTGGTCCAAGATAAAATTATATTTTATGATTGGTCTGCCAACTGAAACTATGGAAGATGTAAAGGGAATTGCAGAAATGGCCAAAAAAATTAAAAATATTGGTCAGGAAGTACGCAAAAACACAAAGAAACGAATGCGAAAAATTGAAGTTTCAGTTAGTGTTTCAACTTTTGTTCCTAAAGTTTTTACTCCTTTTCAGTGGCATGAGATGGATGATGTAGAAACAATTATTAAAAAGCACGATTATTTAAGGGCTAATATCAAAGGAAGAAGCTTTTCTTTTAGTTGGAATGATCCCGAACTTTCCCGTTTGGAAGGAGTACTTGCCCGAGGTGATCGAAGATTATCAAAGGTTATTGCTGCTGCCTGGGAAAAAGGAAGTCGTTTTGAAGGCTGGCATGAATGCTTTGAACCAAGACTTTGGGGAGAAGCCTTTAGAGAAAATGATATTCAACCTGAAGATTATTTAAGAGAAAGAGGGATAGAAGAAATTTTTTCCTGGGAAAAACTAGATATTGGTATTCCTAAATCTTTCTTAAGCAAAGAATATAAAAACGCTTATAATGAAATATTGATCGATGACTGCAGATTCGCTGACTGTCATGGTTGTGGAGTTTGCGGAAATTTCGAAGTTGAGTTAGAGTTAGTAGGTGGTAGGACAAATGAATTACAGAATTAAATTTGCTAAATTAGAAGATTTAATGTATATTTCTCATTTAGAGGTTATTAAAACTTTGAGAAGAATAATTAGAAGGGCAGAACTGCCTGCAGCTTTTTCTCAGGGATATAATCCAAGGATAAATCTTGCAATTGGACCACCATTAGCTGTTGGTTTAATTAGTAAGGGAGAGTATTTTGATCTTGAACTAAAGCAAGAAATGGATCCAGAAAAATTAGTTGAGGCTTTAAATGCTGCCTCACCTAAAGATTTAAGATTTTTAAAGGCAGCTGCAGTACCTGATGATATTAGATCATTATCATCACTTTTAGATACTGCTATTTATACAATTGATTTTGAATATACTGCTGAAAAAAGTTTAGAAGAAGAAAAGGAAATGTTAGCAGAATTTATGGCACAGGATGAAATTATGATAATAAGACATCGACGAAAGAAATCAGACAGGAAAATAGATTTAAAGAAAAGAATATTTTCTGCAGAAATTATAGATAAAAATAAATGGAAATTTGCAGTTGTAACAGGCAGTAGAGGCAATGTGAGACCTGAAGAACTAAACAGGGCTTTAAGAGAAAAGTATCCAGAAATTAAGGGATTTTCACCTCTACAGGTTATTAGAGAGGGAGTTTTTGTGAGAGATGAAGAAGAATTTAACCCTCCCTATGCAGAAAAATTCATCGGGAGTTGAAATAGATGAGCAGACAAATAGTAATTAATTCGGAATACAGGGAAAGAAGAGCAGCTTTATTAAATAATAATTCTTTAGAAGATCTCTTTTTTGAAAGAGATACCTATCAAAAAATTGCCGGGAATGTTTATCGAGGAAGAGTGCAGGATGTGCTTCCAGGTATGCAGGCAGCTTTTGTTGATATAGGAATATCACGCAATGCTTTTATTCACTTAAATGATTTATATCCAATTTTAAACAATGAGCAGAAAAAGAAGTTGAGCAAAAAAGAATTAAATGTTAAACATGTATTACAGCCGGGACAGTGGTTAATGGTTCAGGTAGTTAAAGAGCCAATGGGATCGAAAGGAGCAAAAGTCACCTGTAAGATTTCTATTCCAGGACGATTTTTTGTTTATATACCATCTGATAATAAGATTGGTATTTCACGCAGAATCAATGATGATGGTGAGCGTGGACGTTTAAAATCTATTGGTCAGGATTTAAAAAGCGGTAGTGAGGGCCTGATTATTAGAACTAATGCCCGCGATGAAAGTTATACAAAATTACAGAATGATTATAATTTTTTATCAGGAACCTGGAAAAGAATTCGCAATGACTTTTTTCAAAAAAATGATATTGATATTTTATATCAGGAAGAAGATTTACTCAAAAATTTAATTAGAGACTATTTAGATGAAAATATTGATCGTGTTGTAGTAGATGATAAAAAAGACTATCAGCGTCTAATTGATCTGACTTCAGTCTTTGCCCCAGATTTAAAAAATAGAATTGCACTTTATCAGCGTAATGTACCTATTTTAGCAGCATATAATATTGAAAAAGAAATAGAAAGTCTGCTGCAGCGAAAAGTATGGCTGAAATCAGGTGGTTATTTAGTTATTGACCAGACTGAAGCTTTAGTCTCAATTGATATTAACACAGGTAAGTTTACCGGTAAAAAGAATCTGCAGGATACTATAGTCAAAACAAATAAAGAGGCAGTTGCCGAAATTGCCCGTCAGATAAAGTTAAGAGATATCGGTGGGATTATTATTATTGACTTTATAGATATGAATAATCAATCTGATCAGCAGTCAGTAACTGATCTATTAGCAAATGAACTTGCAAAAGACAGAACCAAAACTTCCATTTTAGGTTTTACTAAGCTGGGTCTGCTTGAGATGACTCGTAAAAAGGTTAGAGAAGGTTTTGGCACATTAATGCAGAAAGACTGTCCAGTTTGTGGGGGAACTGGTAAAGTTTTATCAGAATCAACAGTAGCGATGAAAGTAATCCGCAAGATTGATGAGATAACCAGCAGGAAAAAATATCCAGCTGTATCCTTAGAACTGCATCCAGAAGTGGCAGCGGTTTTAATTGGGGCTGGAGGAGAAAAACTGCAGGAACTTGAGGATAAATTTGGTATTGATATTTTTATCAGCGGGAATGCTGAATTAAAATATGAAGATATGATAATCGAAAAAGGTACTAAAGAAGATTTACAGCCAGAAATTTTAGATTTAGATGCAGGAGATAGAATAAAAGTTAAAATTGAGGATCAGCATGCCAGTAACGAAGAGGCAGGTATAGCAAGAATTGATGGTTATATCATCATTGTAAATGGTGCAGGGAATATGGTTGATAATGAAGTTGAAATTTTAATTGATGATATGCATCGAACTTACGCTAGAGCACATCTGGCATAATTTCCATAAAAATTTGAAATCTTTTTAAATATCGCAGATAATAAAAGCTAACTCATTTCGGTCATTTCCTTGACTATAGAGCTGATTTATGCTAGAATTTATATCTGGAGTTATTTATCCAGCCTTCATTTTGAAGGTGCCAAAACCGCACGGTACAGGCTGACAAATCTCTTGTAATAAAGGGTGCCTCATCCGGCGAGTCTGAGGTAAGGGAGGTGTAACATATAATGTACGCTATTATTAAAACTGGCGGTAAACAGTACCGCGTTGAAGAAGGTCAAATAATTAAAATTGAAAAGCTTTCTGCTGAGGAAGGCGAAAATGTAGAATTTGATCAGATTTTAGCTGTATCTGATGATGATGGTTTAAAAGCAGGTTCTCCAATGATTGAAGGAGCTTCTGTAAAAGGAAAAGTAATTGATCAAGGTAAAAACAAAAAGATTGTTGTTTTTAAATATAAACCAAAAATTAGATACCGTAAGAAAACTGGTCACAGACAACCTTATACAAGAGTTTTAATCGAAGACATTAATGCTTAATTTAATATATTAGGTAAATAAGCAGTAATATTAGCCTGAAGGCTAATATTAACTTTTAAATATTTTAAAAATTTATTTTCTAAGGGGGTGGAGTTAAATGTCCCAGAAGAAGGGTGTTGGTAGTTCCCGGAATGGTCGTGATAGTGAATCGAATCGGCTAGGTGTTAAGGAATTCGACGGTGAATTTGTATCAGCTGGTAGTATTTTAGTACGTCAGAGAGGTACTAAGTTTAAACCAGGTTTAAATGTTGGCCGTGGAAATGATGATACATTATTCTCCAAGGTTGACGGTTATGTTAAATTTGAAAGAAAAGGTAGAAAGAATCGTCAAATCAGTGTGTATACAGAAGATCAGGTAGCAGCTATTGCTAACTAATATTATTGTATAATATCCCTCAGTGCTTTAGGTGCTGAGGGTTTTTTGAGTTTGTCTGGCATGGATATTTGCTAATCAATGAAAGTCGATTTATTTTGTGTAAAACTAATAAAAAGAATAATAATGGAGTCAAATGGGGGTGAAAAATATGTTTATAGATGAAGTAGAATTTAAAGTTAAAGCCGGTGATGGTGGAAATGGAGTTGTTAGTTTTCGCCGTGAAAAATATATTGATCAGGGGGGTCCTGATGGTGGAGATGGCGGAGATGGCGGAAGTATTATTCTTAAAGTAAATGAGGGAATGAATACTCTGGCTGATTACCGCTATAATAATATCTACAAAGCTGATCGTGGTCAAAATGGTCAGGGTAAAAAAATGCATGGTAAAAATGGAGAAGATCTTTATTTAGATGTACCACCCGGAACAATGGTATATGATGAGGATACTGATCAATTTTTAGCAGATTTAAAAGAAGAAGGAGACCAATACGTTATTGCAGAAGGCGGTAAGGGTGGTCGAGGTAATGCGAGATTTAAAAAATCTACTCGTAAAGCACCACGTTTTTCTGAAAATGGAGCCAAAGGTGAGCTAAAAAAAGTTAGACTTGAACTTAAAGTGCTGGCTGATGTAGGCTTAGTTGGTTATCCTAAT
>JBNJFG010000078.1:0-9800 GCA_051746665.1 Bacillota bacterium | reverse complement strand
AAAATTAAAAAAGTAGAGGTTTACAGCCAGCCAATTCCTTTTGCTGAAAAGGAATATTTATATTCGATTATTCATGAAAAGCAAAAATAAATGATGAGTGAAGCCATGAAAAAGACAGAAGCTTTGGATGAAATTAGAAGGTGTGCAGGAGATCAATTTGATCCAGAGTTAGCAGCTGCTTTTATTGATATGATAGAAAAAAATTAAAGCAGAATAAACTAATCTTTTCTTTTTTGGAAAAGATAAGTTATAATAAATATAAATAGAAATTTAATCAATATTCTAAGCTTTTATTTATCGGAGATGATTAAACATGAAAAAAATTATGATAATTGAAGATTTAAAGCTGCATCAGAAAAAAATAAAAGATGTAATTTTGGAGCTTGGTTATGAAGTTTCAGCAATTTTTGACTATGCTGAAAAAGCTGTAGATTATATTTTCGCGGGAAATGATTTACCTGATCTTATAATTATAGATATTAATTTAAAAGGTGCTATGAATGGATACCAAGCAGCTAAAAAAATTAGTTCAAAAACTGATATCCCTTTCATAATTCTTTCTGCTCGAAAAGATGAAATTCAGGATTTTGAAGCTTCAGTATATTTAAATAAACCATTTAGCAGCCAAGAACTTAAAAATAATGTTGAGCTAGCATTATATAAATCTGATATTTACAAAAAAATGCTTAAAAACAACGAAGAAAAAAGAATGATATTGGATACAATTGACACTCAGATATGGTATTTAACAGATTCAGAAACTTATGGTAAGGTGAATCAAGCACATGCTGATTTTATAGGATTAGATAAATCCGATATAGAAAATCAAAAATTAACTAAATTCCTTTCAGAAAAAGAATTTGATATTTGTATTGTTGGGAATCAAAAAGTTTTTAAAGAAAAGAAAAAAATTATAACTGAAGAATGGCTAAAAAATAAAGATGGAGAAACAAGATTAATTGCAATAACTAAAAATCCTAAATTAGACCAAGATGGGAAAGTAGAATATGTGGTTTGTTCAGCTGAAGATATTACAGCTCAATATGAAAAAGAAAAAATTATTAGAGATTTACATAAAATAGCTATAGATTTTAAAGAACTAACAAATGAAAGAGAAATATGTAAAAAGGCTGTAAAAGCAGCTGAAAATATCTTGGATTTTAATCTTTGTAATATTGTTTTACTGAAAGGAAAAGAACTTATATCATATGCTTCATCGGGTGATTTTGAACAAGAAAAAATTTCTATATCTAAAAAAAGTATAGCAGCTAAAACTCTTCATGAAAGTAAAAGCTTTATTATCGATGATCTCCAAAATAATATGGAAGCTGCAGAAGTAAAAAACATTTATAAATCGGCGATAAGTATTCCTATAGGTAGTTTAGGAGTTTTTCAGGCTGCTGCAGCTGAAAAAAATTCTTTTTTTAAAAGTGATTTAGAGTTAGCTGAAATTTTGATTTCACATGTCATTGCAGCATTAGATAGAATAAGTGCTCAACAGAAAATACAGGAACAAAAAGATTTTTTGTCAACTATTTTAGAAGTCCAGAGTGGATTGGTTTTATTATTAGATTCTAAAGGTGAAATTGTTTATTTTAATAAAAGTTGTCAAAAACTCACCGGATATTCAGAAGCGGAAGTAAAAGGGAAAAAAATTTGGGATTTATTTATAAAAAAGTATGAAAAAGAACAATTCAAAAATGGTTTTAATGAATTAAAAAATAAAGACTATCCCAACAAGTATGAAAATTATTGGTTAACCAAAACCGGTGAAAAAAAGCAAATTTCTTGGTCGAATAATGTTATTTTAGATAATGAAGATAAAATAAAATATATTGTCGGTACAGGTATTGATATTAGTCAGAGAAAAGAACAAGAAGAAAAACTAAAAGAACAAAAAGCATATTTTGAACAATTATTTAATAATTCTCCAGAAGCAATAGCTCTTTTAGATAATCAAAATCAGGTCATGAAGGCCAATGAAAAATTTGAACAATTATTTGGATTTAAAGAATCAGAAATGATTAATCAGGATATTGATAAATTTATTTTACCTGAAGAATCTTTAAAAAAAGGAAAAAAATATACAGAAAAAGTTATAAAAGGTGAAGAAGTTAAGGCAGAAGTATTAAGAAAAGCTAAAAATGGTAAAAGAATAGAATTGTTTGTTCAAGCTTTCCCAATAAAATTAGCAGATGGACAGATAGGGATTTATGCTTTATATAATGATATAACTGAAAGAAAAAAGAAAGAAAAACAGATAGAATATCTTTCTTTTCATGATGAAATGACTGGTTTATATAACAGAAGATATTTTGAAAATGAACTTAAGAGACTAGATTCTTCACGCAAATATCCAATAACAATTGTACTTGGTGATTTGGATGGACTTAAATATATAAATGATAATTATGGTCATCGAAAAGGTGATGAATATATAATCAATACAGCAGATATTCTAAAAAAAGCTGCTAGGGCAGAAGATGTGATTGCTCGTATAGGAGGCGATGAATATGCTATTATTTTGCCGTCTACTAATCATGAAGAGGCCCAGGCTTTTTGTCAGAGAATAAAAGCAAATATCACAGAATTTAATAATACTAGAAATCAAGTTAGAACTTTATCTATTTCTTTAGGATTTGAAGTTATGGAAAATAACAGCCAGTGCATAGATGAAATTTTTAAAAAAGCAGATCAAAAAATGTATATAAATAAAAGAAAATAAATAATTAAGAGAGGAGATTTAATTTGAAAAACGAACTATATCAGCAGCGAAAAAATAGACAACAAAAATTGGCAATTATAATTACTGCTATAGTATTTATTTTATTTGTTTTTCTAGTTAAAGTTGATAATATATTAGCTTATAGTCTTATTTTTGGTTTAATTATTGGTTTTGTTATGCAAAAATCAAAAATATGCTTTACAGCAGCATTTAGAGATCCATTTCTTTTTGGCATGACTAAATTAAGTAGAGCCATAGTTTTATCATTAATGATTACAACTATAGGTTTTGGCATCATACAATTTTTTCAGTTTAAGTCTGGTCTACCGATAGGTGGCAAACTGTTGATTCCAGGTTTTTATATTCCAATTGGAGCCTTTATTTTTGGTCTTGGAGCCTCAGTAAGTGGGGGATGTGCTTCTGGAACACTTTTTCGTCTGGGAGAAGGATATCAGATGCAGCAGATTGTTTTTGTGGGTTTTCTGCTTGGTTCACTCAGAGGGGGACTTGATCAAAGCTTTTGGAGCAGTTTAACTTTTGCTGATAAAGTATTTCATTTTCCAAAGATCTTTGGTTGGAGTAGTGGAATAATATTACAGCTTGTCATTTTAGCTATTATTTACTTTTTATTAATTATCAGAGAAGATAAATCACTGGCTTTATTTTTTAGTGGTTTAAATAATTTTTTTAGAAAAAATAATATTAAAAATTTATTATCAAAAATCAAAAATATTATTTTACATCCGCTTAAAAATCTGAGTTATAATATCTGGCCGTATTGGATTGGTGCATTAATTATTGCGGCAGCTAATATAATTTATTTTTATTCAACAGGTCATTACTGGAGAATAAGTAGTGGTTTTATGAATTTAATATTTTGGTTTTTATCAATTTTAGGAATTACTTTTAAAAATATAGATTTTAAGATAATATCTCCTTTTTCTCATTTCATTTTTTGGTCTAATTTTGGGATAATATTGGGAGCTTTAATTAGTATTCTATTGACAGGTCGTTTTAAATTCAAAAAAATAAAAGATAAAAAACAATTATTTTTAGCACTTATAGGTGGTTTTCTAATGGGATATGGTTCAAGAGTAGCTTCTGGTTGTAATATTGGCGGCTTTTATAGTGCCGTGTCTTCATTAGCATTAAATGGCTGGTTATATCTGCCTTTTGTTATTTTAGGTATTTATTTAGGAAGTAAGTTTTTAAGTAAATATTTGGTGAGTTAATAAAATATATTTGTTTTGTTATTGACATTTGTTTATAAATATTATATCGTAATATTTAGATATTATAATATAAAATCAGGAGGAATATAAATGGAAAATATTGAATCATTATATCACATTGAAACAAATCGAACTTTTACTTTATTAAGAAAATATGCTTGGATATTTACTTTAACTGTTGCTGTTGGTGGTTTGTGGTTTCCCAAATTAGGTCTTTTAGTATTACCAGTGATTGCAGGGCTTTCTTTAACTTCGTTTTTAAAAGGAAGATATTGGTGTGGAAACATCTGCCCACATGGAAGCTTATTTGATTCTGTTTTACTTAAATTTAGTAAAAACAGAGCAATACCCAAATTTTTTAAATCTAATTTTTTAAGAATTTCTTTTTTGCTTTTCTTTTCTTTCCAAATTGGAAGAAAAATGATTAATGTAATCAATATTTATGGTCAGGCCCCATTTTTTGATAAATTGGGTTTTATTTTTGTAGCTAGTTATTTAATGGTTACAATATTAGGTGGAATTACATCTATTTTTTATTCTCCAAGAACCTGGTGTCAATTTTGTCCGATGGGAACTATTCAGCATCTGAGTTATAAAGCTGGAAAAACAATTGGAATTAATGAAAAAACTGATGAAAAAGTAACAATTGAATCAACCGAAATTTGTCATGAATGTGGAATGTGTGCTAGAGTCTGTCCAATGCAGTTAGAACCTTATTTAGAGTGGAATGAAAATGGACAGCTGGATAACGAAAAATGTATTCGTTGTAACACCTGTGTAGAAAATTGTCCAGCAGGTATATTAGAAATAAAATCTGATTTTGCTGATAATTTTAATGTATGGGAAGAAGCGGATTTGGACTATTATAAAAAAGATAAAATAAAAGCTAAAATTGAAAACATAGAAAAATTTTCTGAAAATATTAAAGAATTTTCATTTAGATTAAAAGAGCCTAAAAAAATCGATGTTGAAGCAGGTCAATTTATATTAGTTAAGGTTTCTGAAAAACATCAAATGTACAGAGCTTATTCTATTGCTGGTATTGAAGATGAAGGTAGTTTAATTAAAGTAACAGTTATGAAAGTTACAGATGGTTATGGAACAAGCATTATTTTTTCAGAATTTAAAGAAGGCCAGGAAATTGAACTAAAAGGACCAATGGGTCATGAATTAATTGTAGATAAAAATACAGAAAATATAATGTTGGTTGGTGGTGGCATTGGAATAACACCTTTTATACCAATTATAGAAGATATTGTCCTTAATAATAATCAGATAAAAAATGTGAAATTGGTTTATGGAGTTAATGAAGAAGATCAGTTCTTATACAGAGAGTTTTTTGAAGAAATGGCCAAAAAATCTGATAAGTTTGAATTTATTCCAGTAGTTGCTTTTGATGATAATTGGGAAGGAGAAAAAGGCTTTGTTACTGATGTAATGGATAACTATAATCTTGAAGAATATAAAATATATATGTGTGGTCCGGGACCGATGGAAGCTGCAGCCAGAAGCTTATTAGAGGAGAAAGGTTTTGATCAGAGTAAACTCTATGCAGAGTCTACTTAAAGTTAAGACTGCAGATCTTCTAAATCATAAAAGAAAGAAAGTATTTCTGCAATAACAGTATATAATTCCTCCGGAATTTCATCACCAATATTAAGTTCAGCCAGAACTTGAACAACATCCTTATCTTCTTTAATAGGGATGTTTTCTTCTCTGGCTTTTTTTATTATCTGTTCCGCAATACTTCCCTTACCACTGGCAATAATTCTGGGAGCTTGATCAGTATTTTGATTATATTTTAAAGCTACTGTTTTTTTAGTTTTTAAATTATCTTTATTTTTATCTGCTGTCATTTTTATTACCTCATTTCAGCGGAAATTAATATCTCTTAAATTGCTTTACTATATTTTAATATCAATATGCTGATATTTTCCTTCTTTATCTTGGTTATTTAATTCACTTAAAATTAATTTATTGAAGAATTGGCTTTTTCTCTCTATTAAATTATCAAAATTCTTAATACTAAAGTTTTCAATAGTAAATCCTTCTTTTACTAAAGATGAATCAAGTTTTTCTAAATTTTCTTCTATTAAATTTGCTGTTTTAGAGCTTTCTGTGAAAAAGGTAGTGCTAATATTATTTTGCTTAATATTAACATTTGTCTGTATGGGGCCGATGTTTTCAAATTCTAAAATAAATGAAATGTTATATCCCATTTTATTTTTATCACTTTCACCAGCCTCAGTTTCTTCTTTTTCGATTTTTAAAAGAAGAGAAGAAAGTTTGTTATCAGGAATTTGAACAGGTATTTCTAGAGCAAGCATTAAAGGAGTATTTTGATTCTGTTGTTGCAGATTAACTAATTTTTGTCCTAAAAGATTATCTGCAATTTTTTCTTCATTTTCTCCACCGCTTTTATTAAATAAATTAAGTATCTGGTCAGAAATTTTACTCTGTGCAGTAAGAGACTCTTTAATCTGAGCTTTAGAAACATCTAAATTAACCGCAGCTTCATTTTTGCTGATCAGAGTAGATTTTGTATTATTTAAATTAGCAAAAAGCTGATTCTTATCAGTTAAGTTATCTGTAAACTGAATAATGTTTTTATCAAAATGAGCTGCTGTTTCTTTAATTAAACCTTCAGTTAAGGGCAGTTGATTATTCTCTAGAAATGCAAAAGCTTTTAAAAGAGCTATTTTTTCAGTAATACCTTCAACATTGTTATTAGATAAGTAATTGTTTAAAATTTTAATAGTGTTTTGATCAAAAATTTGATTAAATTTATTTGAATCATTTAAAATAATATTTTTTAATTCTGGATCTAAATGCATGAACTTATTTAAAGTTTGAGAATTAAGATCGATATTTTTGGTATTAATTGTTTCTTGTTGATAAGCCTCTTTAGATGCTGAAGAATTATTCTGTTCATTATTAAGGTTAGATTTAGAAGAAACATTTTCTTGATTCTGACGACTGAAATCATCAATCTTCAATAGAGATTTTTTAATATCTTCAAGACTAAGATTTGAAAATAGATTATTTAATTGATCTTTATTTAAAAAATTTTCTGAAGCCATAAATTGTTCAAAGGTAGAACTCAAATTGCCATTATTATTAAAAATTGAACGCAGTGCATTTATCAGTTTTTCAGAAAAAGGAAGATTATTGCTTTCTAAAAAAGCAAAAGCTTTAATAACAGCCATCTTATCTTCAGTGGTTAAAGCCGGATTATTATCTAAATACTGCAGCAAATTTCCTACAGTTTTTTCATTTAGAGGCATTTCCATTTTAGCCCAACTATCTAAAAGCATTTTTTGAGTATCATCATCTAAAGATGCTATCAGACGAAAAATTTCTGGTAAAAGTTCAATACTTTTATTTTCAATCTGACTGTCATCAGTATTAATGTTATCTGTATTTAGAGTTTGTCTTAAAATACCTATATCTAATTTTCTGATTGGTGCTAGTCCATTCATATTCATTAGCTGCACTCCTCAAATATTAAAAAATTGCTATATTATTACCTATTTCTATAAATTTAATTGAAATCCTTTAAAAACTAATATATTATTATGTTAGATAATTATATTTTAAAAAAATGAGTATACAAATACAAAGTTTTAAAATAGGGGGTTGTTTCATGTCAGAAAAATGTGGAAATTGTGGTTGTGGCTCTCACGATAATAATTGTGGCAGTCATGATTTAAATGAAGAAGAATTAAAAGAAAAATTAGAAGAAAAAGAAAATCACAAAAGAGAATTTAGTGTTGAATATAGAATTAGTTTAGAAGAAATGGAGTGTCAGACAGAAGAATTAATTGAGAGGGTTAAAGCATATTATGGTATAGTGGATGAGGTTGAATTTACAGAAAAAGAATTAATAATTTCTTATGATGATCGATTAATTACTCCTGCTGAAATTTCAGATTTAATTCAATAAAAAGAAAAGAGGAGACAAAATGCTAAGTCACGAAATAGAATACGAAATCATTGGTGATGATATGCAGGTGGTAGAGGTGGAATTGGATCCTGAAGAAACAGTAGTTGCAGAAGCTGGGGCAATGAATTGGATGGATAACGGCATATCTTTTGAAACTAAAATGGGAGATGGCAGTGAGTTAAATGAATCTTTATTGGGAAAAGTTTTTGGAGCAGGTAAAAGAGCAATTACCGGTGAATCAATTTTTATGACTCATTTTACTAATAAAGATTATTTAAAAAAGAAAATCGCATTTGCTGCACCATACCCAGGTAAAATAATTGCTTTAGAACTTTCAGAACTACCACAAAATCAATTCACCTGTCAGAAAAGTGCTTTCTTATGTGCTGCTTTAGGAACAAAGTTAGATATTACTTTTAATAAGAGATTTGGTAGTGGTTTATTTGGTGGTGAAGGTTTTATACTTCAAAAAATAAGTGGGGATGGAAGAGCCTTTGTTCATGCTGGGGGAACTGTGGTCAAAAAAGAATTAAACAATGAAAAATTAAAAGTAGACACAGGTTGTCTAGTAGGATTTACAGCAGGCATTGATTATAATATTGAAAGAGCAGGTAAATTAAAGTCAATGGTTTTTGGTGGTGAAGGATTGTTTTTGGCAACACTAGAGGGTAAAGGCACTGTTTATTTGCAGAGTTTACCATTTTCTAGACTTGCTGATAGAATTATAAAAAATGCACCTCGTGTTTCCGGTAAGCAAAAAGGTGAAGGCTCAATTTTAGGTCAGATCGGAAATATGCTCGATGGTGATAATTTTTAATTAAATTGTAATCTCATTTACTTGCAATACCTCCTTAAATATTAGATAATATTTATTAATACTCATAAAAAATAGAAATTTATTTAAGATATAGATAAGGGAGGTAATATTATGTTGACTTTAAAAGAAATTAAAGCTAATCTAGATTTTCAGCATATGATAAAAGAAGCCAATCATTATCTTTCAGAAAAAGGATATACAGAACATGGATTCAGGCATGTTAATTTTGTTTCGGAAACCACCGAAAGAATTTTGAGAGATTTAGGTTTTGATAAAAAGACAGTTGAACTTGGTGCTATTGCAGGTTATTTACACGATGTTGGTAATATGTTTAATCGCAAACATCATGGTATCTCTGGTGCCAATATAGTTTATACAGAACTAAGACGGATGGATGTACCGCTGGAAGATATAACAAAAATCACAACAGCAATTGCAAATCATGATGTAGAAATTGGACAGCCAGTAAGTCCAATTACAGCTGCTTTAATTCTGGCTGATAAAAGTGATGCTCATAGAACCAGGGTGAATAAGAAAGACTCTACATTTATTCACGATCGGGTTAATCTTGCAATTAGAGATTCGAAAATTTCTGTGAATTCAAAAGAAGAGACTATTACTTTAAGTATAGACTATGATTCTTCTATCAGTCAGGTAATGGATTATTTTGAAATTTATTTATACAGAATGGAATTGTGTAAAGAAGCAGCTAAATATTTAGGCTGTAGATTTAGACTTTTAATCAATGAGCTGGAGCTTTTAGGGCATGTTGACTTTCAAGAGTAATGGGTTTTAAAAAATATGAGATTAATCTTAATTGAGGAAGGTAATTATGTTTTTTAAATTATTGATGATATTTATTTTAGTACCACTGATTGAATTATATTTTCTATTAGAAATCAGTCAATTTATTGGAGTCTTTACAACTGTATTGGTGATTGTTTTTACTGGCGCTGCTGGAGTCAGCATTGCTAAAAGACAGGGTTACCAAGTTGTCAATAATATTCGTTCAACTCTAAATGCTGGTAAAATGCCAACAGATGATTTAATAAGTGCTTTACTAATTTTAATTGGTGGTGTCAC
>JBNJFG010000077.1:0-9802 GCA_051746665.1 Bacillota bacterium | reverse complement strand
TTATCAGGGTGGATTTATTGTTCATAAAGATTCTGAGATTAAAAATCTGGATGATTTAAAAGGAAAAAAATTGGCACTTACAGCTGAAAAGGATTCTACCTCGGGATATTATTTGCCCATAGCTATTTTAAATAGAAATGGTATAGACTACAAAAATGATTTAGATGTTGTATTTACAGGTAAACACATTAATGTTCTAAAAAGTGTAAGTTATGGCTTAGTTGACGCCGGTGCAATTAAATTATTTATTTTAGAAGATGAGGTTAATAAAAAATATAATTCAGAAATTAAAATTATTACTGAATCTTCTTATTTACCTACATCTTCTATAACAGCCAGAAAAGATATTAAGCCAGAGACAATTAACAGGCTCAGAGAAGCATTTATAAGTCTAAATAATGATTCAAAAGGTTTAGCGGCTATGCAGAAATCAGGTTTTGATGGTTTTGCTGTTAGTAATGATCAGATGTATGATATAGTTCGAGATTATTTAGATGATTATAATAAATAATTATTAATTAAGGTAGAAAATCAGTTAAAGAATGTAAAAAAATAAGGATGATTAATTTTGTCATTAAAAAAAAGATTGATTACTTATACAATGTTAATATTTTTGATAATAATGCTTCTGGTAGCCTATGTCTTAATTGTTCAGCAGAAGGAAATATTTCAGGAAGAAATTGAGAGAAGAGGTGTGCTTTTAGCAAGAACTCTGGCAGAAATCAGCAAAGAAGCCCTGCTGGTCTATGAATTTAGCACTCTTTCTAAAAATGTTACTTCATTTAACAGTGAACAGGATGTTGTTGGAGCAAAAATAATAAATAATAATGGCAGAATTTTAGCAGCATTGGATAGAGATTTAGAGGGAGAATTTATTGAAAATAGTTTTGAAGAAAAACAGAGCTATATAGATGATGATAAGTTAATATCTACAAAAGATATTATTGTAGATGATGAGGTAATCGGCAGGACAATAATAACACTTTCTCAACAAACTCTTAAGGATAAGATAAATTATTCGATTAGAATGATGATGATTATTCTAGCAGCAGCGTTTTTACTGCTGACATTTATAATTCATATTACAGCTGATTATATTTTAGAACCAATTACTAATCTGGCAAAAATTGTTCGTAAGATTCCGGAAAGTGATTTTAATATTTCAAAATTAAAGACTAAAAATCCTCCTACTGAATTGA
Organism: Bacillota bacterium; assembly: GCA_051746665.1. Classification (GTDB taxonomy): domain Bacteria; phylum Bacillota; class Halanaerobiia; order Halanaerobiales; family Halanaerobiaceae; genus Halanaerobium. The sequence goes on along the minus strand of JBNJFG010000077.1, from coordinate 8,603 downwards.
AAGAACTTTATAATTCTGTCATCTGGATGTACGAAGAAATGCTGATTATCAGAAAAAGTCTAATTGAAAAAACACAGATGGCCACTCTTGGTAAGATGTCAGCTTATCTGGCACATGAAATACGCAATCCTTTAGAAGCTATTTCTGGTGCTGTTGAAGTAATCAAGTTAAAACAAGAATTAAACTCCAGTAGTGGTTTTTTTGAAATAATAAATGAGGAGATTGAAACATTAAATAATTTTTTAGATGAATTCTTAAATTTTGCGAGGATTAAATCATATGAATTTAAAAAAATTGATATAATTAATCTTCTCAATGATATTTCTAAATTATTAGAAGCAATGATTGAAAATAATAATATAACTTTAATCAAAGAGTTTAACAGCCAGCAAAGGTATATAAAAGGTGATATTAATAAGATAAAAAGTGTGTTTACCAATATTATCTTAAACTCAGTTGAAGCAATTAAAAAAACAGGTTATATCAGAATAAAAGTTGAAAATAGTAAGGATTTTATTTTGATATACATTGAAGATAACGGCAGTGGTATTAAAAGTAAAGATTTTGATAAAATTTTTAATCCATTTTTTACTACTAAAAAAAGCGGGAGTGGTATAGGTTTAAGTATTTCAAAAGAAATTATTGAAAAACACGGCGGAAAAATTGAAGCCGATGTTGAAGAAAATACAGTTTTTAAAATTAAATTACCAATCTATAAGGATGATAGCAGCAATGAAAAAAATATTAATAGTTGATGACAGAGAAAATATCTCTAAGGTCTTAAAAGCAATTTTGGAAGCTGAAAATTATATAGTTGATTATGCAAATGATGTAGATGAGGCAGTTAAAAAAGCCGAAACTTTTAATGCTGACTTAATTATATCTGATATAAGAATGCCCAAAATGAGTGGGATTGAGTTTTATGAAACAATGTTAGAAAAGAATATTAAAAGCAAATTCATTTTTATGACCGCCTATGGCAGTATTCCAATGGCAGTTAAAGCTATGAAATTAGGTGCGTCAGAATTTCTGACAAAACCATTAGATTATGATGAATTAAAAATTAAAATTCGTAATTTAATCGGAAAACCGGAAATTGATAAAAAAGATGAGATGAGAAAAAAATATAAAAATATTATTGGAGAAAGCAGAGCAGTATATAATTTGATAGAAACAATTGACATGGCTGCTGATTACAGTTCTACTGTTTTAATAAAAGGAGAGAGTGGATCTGGAAAAGAATTAGTGGCAAGAGCATTACATTACCACAGTCAGCGCAGAGAAAATAACTTTGTAGCAGTAAATTGTGCAGCTCTTAATCATAATATTATAGAATCTGAGTTATTTGGTCATAAAAAGGGTTCATTTACAGGTGCTGTTAAAGATAAAAAAGGGAAATTTGAAATTGCAGATCAGGGAACTTTAATGTTAGATGAGATTACTGAAATTAGTCTTGATACTCAATCTAAACTACTGCGGGTATTGCAGGAAAAGCAGTTTGAAAGAGTTGGAGAAAATAAAAGTATAAATGTTGATGTGAGAGTAATTGCAACTACTAATCGAGATATCAAAAAAATGGTTAGGGAAAATAAGTTTAGAAGTGATCTATTTTACCGATTAAATGTTATTCCAGTTAATGTTCCTCCTCTTAGAGAAAGAAAATCAGATATCAAGATTTTAATAAATCATTTTATTAAAAAAATTTCTAGCAGAGAAGATGTTTCTCAAAAAAGAATTTCTGATAAGGCAGTTGATTTATTAAAAAAATATGACTGGCCTGGAAATATAAGAGAGTTAGAAAATTTAACTGAAAGACTAATTATTATTTCTAAAAATAATGAGATTAGAGTACAAGATCTGCCTCAGGAGATTGTAGAAAAAGTTAATGCTGAGCAGGAGAAATTAAGTGAAAAGGAAAAAATTATTAGTTCATTAAAAAAGAGCAGCGGTAATAAAACAAAAGCAGCTAAAATTTTAGGGATTTCTAGAAAAACTTTATATAACTGGATTAAAAAGTATAAAGATGATAGAGAAGTTGCAGAATTAATTGAGTAATTTACACACCTAAAATGTGAAGTTAACTAAAAATACACAAAATAAAGAATATTATATTTTTTTATCAGTAAGAATTCTTTTTAATAAGAATTTTTGCTGATTTTTTTTATTTAAAGAACAGTAATTAAAGCTCAATTATTGGTAAATTTATATAAATCCTAATATATGTCACTTTAATCAATATTAATTATTAATAATTTTAAATAAAATATGTTTTTTCATTTTAATTTACTAAATATTAACCTTTTGGTATGAATATTGCATTATAATATAGGTGGCAGGTGAGACTATTAACAATTTTAGCTTTGGGGGTGAATAAGAAAAGGGAATATTAAGTGGTAATTTTTGCTTTGCTTATTGGTTGGTTATTTATTTTTTATTAAAAGATATTAAATCATACTAGGGGGATATTAAATGTTTAAAAAAATTAATGGAAGAAAAATTTATTCTAGATTGATTATGACTGTTTTGATTACAATGCTTTTAGCCGGTAGTGTTTTAGCTGCTGGAGCCGAAGCAGAAAATCCGAAATATGTTTTCTTTCTGATTGGTGATGGTCTGGCCAGTTCTCATGCAACACTGGCAGAATACTATAATCAATTTGAAAACTTAGATGAAGTTAATCATGATTATGAAGAATATGGAGAAAGCTTTATTGATCATACAGAGGAAAATCATAGTGACAGATTAATGATGCATAGATTAGATCATGAAGGTTCAACACGAACCACAGGAACATTTACTTTAGTACCTGGTTCTGCACAGACTGCAACAGCTTTAGCAACTGGAGAAAAAACTGATAGAAATACTATAGCCCTGGATCTTAATGATAAACCTCTTAAGACTTTATTAATGGCTGCTAAAGATATGGACATGGCTACAGGTTTAATCTCAACTGCCAGAATTACTCATGCTACACCTGCTTCTTTTGGATCTAATGTACCTGATAGAGGAATGGAAAATGAGATAGCAGCACACTACTTAGAAAATGAAATTGACTATCTTGTTGGTGGTGGAGCAAGACATTTCCTTCCAGGTAATAATGAAAACTCTAAGCGTGAAGATAACAGAAATCTATTTGAAGAATTTGCAGACAAAGGTTATAAAGTATTTGAATCCAGTGAGCAAACCGCTGCATTTAGAGATTACAATCCTCAGGCTGGAGACCAGGTTATTTATACACCAACTATGAGTCATGTTTCTTATGAAATTGACAGAGATGATAAGTTAGAACCAAGTATTGCAGAAATGACAGAAAAAGGTGTAGAATTATTAAGCCAGGATAATGACGGATTCTTTATGATGATTGAAGGTGGACGTATTGACCATGCAGCTCACGATAATGATGTAGCTGCAACAATTCATGATACTTTAGCCTTTGATGACGCCGTTAAAACAGCATATAAGTTTTATCTAGAACATCCAAATGAAACTTTAATTATTGTTGCTGGTGACCATGAAACTGGTGGTCTTGGTTTAAACAGCAGTGAAGGTATGGAATATGATTACTTTATGGACCTAGCACCTATTCGCGAGGTAAAAGCTTCTATTGAAGAAGGTTTTGAGTACACTGGTGATAGAGAACAGGTATATGCCGATCTAAAAGCAGATTTTGGAATAGAAGAATTATCTGATAAAGAAAAGGGACTTTTAGAAAGTGCTATGGATCTTCAGGATGCAGAAGGTAAAGGAGCCGATGTTGATGATTTTGATGGATATTGGCCTCAGGCACCCTGGATTAGTCCTGTACAATCAACTATATCTCATATTACTTCTAGAAGATCTAGAATTGGATGGACTTCTTCTGCTCACACCGGACAAATTATTCCAATTAGAACTCATGGTGTTGGTGCAGATAGATTTACTGATTCAATGGACAATACTGATGTAGCTAAAATTACTGCAGAACTATTAAACGTAGAACTTAATTAGAATAAATATATAAAAGTTAAGCTTTAATTAATAGGTGGGGAGTTAATCCCCACCTTTCTTTAAATTTTAGTGTGGAGGAATAAATATGAAGAGTAAAAAAATCAAAGCAATTATTCTAATAGTTATTATTACAGCATCATTTTTATTTTTGTTTTATAATTTAAGTTTTAAAAATGACAGCAGAGAACTTAGAGCCTTAGTAAAAACAGTTGATGATAGTGAGATTAGTGGTTCGGGTGTTCAAAAAATTGGTCGACAGATCGTCAGAGTTGAAATAAAAGAAGGTAAATATAAGGGTGAAATTATTAATGCTTCCAACCATTTAGTTGGAAATTTGGGCTGGGATTATCGTTTTGACGAAGGTGATGAAATTTTAGTTGCAATTTCAGAAACAGAAAGTGGTGAGGTTAGAGCTGCAGTTGCTTTAGATATTTATAGACAGGGCTGGATTTTAATATTAATTGCACTTTTTATTATATTATTAATACTTTATGCACGTTATATAGGATTAAAAGCTTTATTTTCTTTTATCGGCAGTATATTTATTATCTGGAAGATATTAATTCCAGGATTATTAAAAGGTTTAGATCCTTTAATTTTTACATCTTTTGTGCTTTTAATTTTATCTGCTTTAATATTATTTTCTATTGCAGGTTTTACAAAAAAGGGATTTGCTTCATTTTTTGGTACAAGTGTTAGTCTTTTAATAACAATTGCTTTAACAATCTTTTTTGGAAATAAGCTGGCACTGGATGGAATGTCCTCTCCTTATGTAGGAGAAATGATGGCTGCTGGTTATTTTGACTTAAATATAAGAGAAATATTTTATGCAGCAGTAGTCATTGGAGCTTCTGGGGCAGCAATGGATATTGCTATGGATATGGCTACAACTATTAAAGAATTAAAAGAACAGCGACCTGATATGGAAATGAAAGATTTAATCAGATCCGGTTTTAACGTAGGAAGTGATGTAATTGGAACAATGACTACAACTCTGCTTTTGGCCTATGCAGGTGGGTATCTAACTTTAATGATGGCTTTTATGACCAGAACAGCAACCTTAAGAAGAATCTTTAATTTAAGAATTATAGTTTCGGAAATATTGAGGACACTTGTCGGCAGTATAGGTTTGGTAATAGTAGCTCCAATTACTACAGTTTTTGCTGCCTGGCTGTACAGTCGAAAATAACGGTAAGTAAAGGTAAGGGGTCAGACCCCCGCGGTAATTTGTCGAATGCTATTTTGACAGGGCTGATAGGCTGTCCGCAAAATTCGCGGGGGTCTGACCCCTTAATTGCTTGATCAAAAGAGTTAATTGGTAAATTAGATGATTTATTGTCTCTAATAGATGTTTAAAGCTATGATAGAGCTTTAAACGCCTTCTAATATAAGTTAATATCAGCAAATTGTTTACGATATTATTATTAATAAACAGATTAGGAGGTGATTAAAATTAAGATAACTGGTCATAATATTGAAATGTTTTCTAGTTGGGAGAAAAAAGCAGTTTACAAAAGAGAAGAGAGTATTGATCTGAGAAAAATAAGAATAAAAAGGCCTGCTAATTCTTTACTAGATCAGCTGAGCATTACTTCAGACTCTAAAAAATTACTGGAAAATGAATTAAAAACTAATAAGACAGAAAAAACTGAATCAGCTGAAGAAAAATTTGAACTTAGTGAAGAAGATAGACAGAAAATTTTACTCTTAGAAGCTTTTTTGTCAAAACTCAAAGGGGAAAAAGTAAAAATTAAACTTCCTATTTTTCTTAAATTGTCTGGAAAAAAGGGAGAAAATAAATCAAATGAGACAAATAGCTCAAATACAGCTCTTTCCTGGCAGCTGAATTATAGTTTGAGTGAATCCTATGTTGAAAAAGAGAAAATTAATTTTTCTGCAAAAGCTTTTGTAAAAACAGCTGACGGAAAAGAAATTAATGTTGATTTAAAGCTAAATATGAGTCGTGAGTTTGCAGTAAGCAGAAATATTGATTTAAGTATTTCTAAGGGAGAACCTGTAGATCCAGTTGTAATTAATTATGCAGGTCAGGCAGCTGATTTTAAAGAAACTACTTATGAGTTTGATCTGGATGCAGATGGAGTAAAGGAAGAGATTCCACATCTTAAATCTGGCAGTGGTTTTTTAGTACTTGCAGATGATGGCTCAGAAATTAAAGATGGCTCTCAGCTTTTTGGACCTCAAACAGGTGATGGCTTTGCTGAGATGAAAGAATATGATGAAGATAATAATGGCTGGTTGGATAGTGGTGACTCGATTTTTGATAATCTAAAAATCTGGACTAAAGATGAGTCTGGAAATGATAGGTTATTTGCACTGGCAGATAAAAATATAGGGGCCCTTTATTTAGGAAATATAAATGCAAAATACAGCTACAAAAATGAGCTTAATGAGTCCAGAGCAGTTAACAAAAAGATGAGTCTTTATTTGACTGAAAATGGAACTGCTGGTTCAGTTCAGGAGCTGGATTTTATTGTTTAGTGAAAATATTTTAAAAACAAATTAAATAGAAATCTATCTACCAACTAACTGCTTCTTTCAGAAACGGTTAGTTTTTTTTGTCTTTCTAAGCAATAATTAATTAGAATTATTTATAAAATTATACTATTTTACATAATTAAGCTTTAATTTAAATAAAAAATTAATGATTATTAAAGGTTATTATCAAATTTTGTCGAATTATGAAGTATATTAAATTTTATGTCCTGAAAATCGATAAGAAACTACAAAAATGAAGCATAATTCTATAATTTTAATTAGGAAAACTTAGCAGTTTGAATACTGCTATCAAAATAGATGCTCTGTATTTTAAGCTGGGAAGCATGGGTCAGGCTGATGAGATTAATAATTGTAGAGGAGTATGACTTTAAATTTTGATAGGAGGAGGGATTATAGTGAAAAAAAGAACCCTGTTGGTGCTGATATTATTGTTTATTAGTCTATTTTTACTGTCGACAATATCATTTGCTGCTGAAAAATTTAATATTGATAAAAAATTAGATTTCAAATTACCTGAATTAAAAAATACAGAAGATAAAGAAGTTATTTTCTTTTCGTCATTTCGTAATAATAATAGTGATATTTTCGCCTATATTCTAAATGGAAACTCAGAACCTATTTTAACCCATATAGCTAGTAAAGTAGTTCAAATAACAGATGATGAATATAATGATTCAAGTCCCTGTTTATCTCCAGATGGCAGTCAGATTGCTTATGCATCATATCGTGAGGGTTACAGCCGAATTTTTATTATGAATGTAGATGGCTCAAATCAAGAAAGGCTAACAGACAGTACAATTTATAGTGAATCATATCCAGTCTGGTCACCAGATGGTGAAAAATTGGCTTTTTTAGGTCCTGGTGGATTAAATATTATTAACAAAGATGGCACAAACCAGCATGAGCTGTCTGAAGAATATTTTATTGCAAAAGAACTTTCCTGGTCACCAGATGGTCAAAAAATTGCCTTTATGTCATTTCATGAGGGTACAAAAGAAATCTATACTATAAATGCAGAAGATGGTTCAGAAATAATAAAATTAACGGAAGAAGGAGGAGTAGAACCAGCCTGGTCTCCAGATGGCAGCAAAATTGCTTATTCAAGCTATGTTGAAGGTGGAGGTTATGAAATATTTGTTATGGATTCAGATGGCTCAAATAATATTCGCTTAACAACTAATACCTCAAATAAAAGTGATCTGGATCCCTGCTGGACAGATGATAATAGAATAATTTTTTCTTCTTATCGTACAGGAAATAGTGATCTTTATATAATGGATGCTGATGGTTCAAATCAGACAAGATTAACAAGGCATTCGGGACTTGATCGTGCTCCTGACTGGGGTAAAATAGATATTTCAGAGTTAAATTAAAATAGTTTCTTTAAATCTAATAATGATCTTAATCTGAAACAACTCTTGATAAATATATAGTCGAATTGAAGAATTATTATTGCACTTCCAGAAATCTGGAATTCTTGAAAATCGATATTAAAAACCCCCAGGAAACCTTAATTAAAAGGTTAAACTTGGGGGTTATTTAATATTAAATTAGAAAATACTACTAAAAATTTATATAAAATAAATTAATAAAAAGTAGTCAAAAAATATAATTAGATTTATCTGCTTAAATATCTTTATAATCTTGCTCTAACTAATTGTTTAATCTGTTCATTATCCAGCTGAACAGGGTTATTTTTATTGCCGGCTTTTTGAGCTATCTTATCTAAGTCATCTTCTCTAACTCCATACTTGCCCAGACGAGAAATATTTAATTTAGCAGTCCAGTCTGCAAGTATATCGATTAATAAGTCACAGTAGCGGTCGATGCTGTGGGGACTATTAATATCCAGACTATTTTCACCTGAGAGGACCTCAGCTGCTTTAGCATATTTTTTTAAATAAAAATCATTATTATTTTCTCTTAATAATTTAATATTTAATTTAGCTGCCTCAGCAAGTAAAGTTCCGCAGACTACACCGTGGGGGATATCAAAATACCCTCCAACTGCTGAAGCAAGACCATGAACAATACCCAGACCGGCATTAGCCAGGGTAATACCTGAGATTAAAGAAGCATAAGCCATACCCGCTCTAACT
>JBNJFG010000076.1:0-9833 GCA_051746665.1 Bacillota bacterium | reverse complement strand
AGATAGATATTCTTATCAGATGATAAAAGATACAGGAGTTTTTGTTGTTAATTTAGTTTCCACAGAAAACAAAAGAGAATTCTGGTATCTAGGTAATAATAGCGGCCGAGACACAGATAAGTTTAAAGAATTAGACTTAAATTATGAAGATGCTAGTAAAATCGATGCTCCAATTTTAACTGATTTTCCCGTAAATATCGAATGTGAAGTCGTTGATTCAATTAAACCTGGATCTCACGAAATGTTTGCAGGTAAAATCGTTAATATTCAGGCTGATGAAGAATATGTTAATCAAGATTTTGAAATTGATTTCAAAAAAATTGAGCTTATTGGTTAGCTCAGCAGATTTTCAATCTTCTGAATGATGAATGTAATAATTTTAGACAGCTTTAATAATTTCATCTTCTTCCACATGACCTCCGAAATATAATTATAACAAAAGCTCAGTCTAGCTGCTGAAATACTCGTCTTCTTTTAAATCCTGGAGATAGACATTATTATGTTCCTCTTTTAGCTTTTTATATTTTTCTCTGGCTTCCTGGTGGCAGTGATCACAGGCCAGTTTAGGTATAGAAACGGCCATAATCTGACTGCTGCTAAACCGACTTTTAGCTGCCTTTGATTCAATAATTAGATAGCCCTGACAGTCAGGACAGACTCGAACTTTTTCGGTCTGGCTTTCATTGATCCCTGCTGTATCATAAAAGATGTTTTTTTCTCTGCTGTAAAATTTAGAAAAATCACCATAGACTTCTTTTAGATCTCTACTTTCTCTATTTTCCCAGATTTTCTTTAACTGAGCCACAGTCTCCTTTATCTCAGAGGTCAGACTCGGATCTTCTTTTAAAAGTTCTGGATCATAATCAGGTTCCTCTACAAAACTGTAATCAAGTCCGGCCATAGCCAGTATTAAACCAACATTGATATAGGGAAGTGCACTTTCTATTGAATAACCTCCCTGCAGTATAGATAGATCTGGATCCAAGAGTTCATTCATTTCTGCATACCCCCTGGCTGAAATATTCATATTGGTCAGGGGATCAGAGTAATGATTGTCCTGGCCGGCTGCATTAATAACTAAATCAGGCTGAAAATCATTTAAAACAGCTAATACAAAGTCATTAATTACATAAAGCAGCCCCTGATCAGAGCATCCCGGAGGTAGTGGTATATTTAAAGTTCTAGCATAGGCTGTTGGTCCTCCAAATTCATTGACAAAACCTGTGCCGGGAAAGAGAGTTCTTCCATTCTGATGCAGAGAAATATGAAGCACATTGGGATCATGATAGAATATTTCCTGGGTCCCATCTGCATGGTGAGCATCTGTGTCAACAAAAGCAATCTTTTTTTCGGGATATCGCCTGCGGATTGACTCAACCATAATTGCCTCATTATTGATATTGCAGAATCCACGGGCGCCATGAACAACTCTGTGGGCGTGGTGGCCCGGTGGTCGAACAAGTGCAAAAGCTTTATCAACTGTTCCATTTAAAACAAGATCTGCTGCTTTGACAGCACCTCCTGCAGAAATTTTATGAGGTTCAGAGGCAACACTGTCAACATCTGGTACACAGATATGAGCCCTTTTAATTTCTCTGTCAGTAGCAATTTCAGGATTGTATTCTTCTATTCCTTCAATATCCATTAAACCTTCTTCAAAAACCTGGTCTCTGGTATATAAAAGTCTCTCTTTTCTTTCTGGATGTGTTGGAGAAATTTCCCAGTCAAAAGCAGGAAAGAAAATTAGTCCTACTTTGTTTTTAGCCTTTAATTTCTCTGGAGTTCTCATCTTATCAGGTCTCCTCCTTTTACCTCGGCAATTAGCCCCGGTTTGATCTGGGCCTTAACCTCTATTATCTGACCTATTGTTCTGGAATTTCTGATCAGATTAAAACTTTCTCTGCTGGTAATTTCAACAGGATATTTTTCCTGATTAAATCTTTTTCGGGTCCATTCCTCTGCCAGTTTTTCTGCATCTTTGATATCAAAACTCTTTTTCTTTATTTTTCGGTGAATACCAGCTTCAACTATATCTAACTGACCTCTGGCAGTATCTGCTCTAACAGTTGTCTCTATTGTGGGATGAGAAAAAGCTGCTCCCAGAGCATTTGCTACTTTTGAAAAGCGGGGAACTTTAGCTCTTAAGTTCATCTCAGCAGCTAAAATTTCAGTTAGTGAAGCAGCTGGACCTCCAATTCCGATTATGTATTCCGGCTTAATTTCCGGTGACTGCAGTAACTCATTAATCGTGTAAACCGGCTGGTTTTTAATATTTTCTAAGATATTTTCAATAGTTTCTTTGATCTCTGCTGCCATCTGGTCGATAATGATTCTGGCAATAGTTGTAATCTCTAGCTTAGAATCATCAGTTTCCAGATAATCTGAATATAGGCTGTGATCGAGATTTTCTTTTAACTTTGAAAGTGCATTTTCTGCTTTTTGAAGATCAAAGTTAAGCTGACTTCCTTCCTCTTTTTTAATCTGATCTAAGACTAAGAGAGCATCAGTCGGTGTAGAAACAGGTCCACCAAGGGCAGCTGCTAGTCCCTGACGTTCAGGTCCAATTTTTATTTCACCATCTTCAACCCGAACTGCACTATCTCCTCCCAGAGGAATGGAGTGACTGTAGAGTCCCCTAATTAAAGTCGGGTGAGAATCAATTGCAAGTCCTCTGGGTTTAAATACAGCTTCTCCCTTAATAAAAAAGCCAAAATCAGTTGTTGTACCCCCAATATCCAGGGCAATTCCTGTTTCAGAACCTTGATTTAAAAGCATGCTGCCCATAATACTGGCTGCAGGACCAGAGTTAACTGTTTTGATTGGAATTTCACGAGAACTTTCTAAAGCAGCAGTTCCTCCATCAGATTTAAGCAAATAAAGTTCAGCCTCGATATTTCTCTCTTTAAGAGAAGTTTCAATAGAATTTATAAAATTTTGATGAACACTGCTGACTGCAGTATTATAATAAGCTGTTAATATTCGTCGGTGATAATTTAAATTTCCTGATAACTGATGGCCTAAAGTTATATTCTCAAAGTCATAATCTCCATTTTCAATTATTTCTTTTACTTTTTCTTCCTGGCCGGGATTCCGAACAGAAAACTTGCCCACAACAGCAACATTTTTTATCTTTTTTTCTTTAAATCTGGCCAGCCCATTTTTAATTTTTTGAGTAGAAACAGACTTAACTGCCTTACCTCTGTGGTTTATAGAGCCTTCTAAAATTAAATTTTCTTCCCCATATTTTAAATGTTTGGGATTAAGGCCTGGACCTGGAATCAAGACTAGTCCCACCGGCTTATATTTTTCCTGATAAATAACATTTGTGACCAGAGTTGTGCTTAAGACAAATCGCTCAATTTTTTGATTGTCTATTTCTGCTGTCAGACTATCTAAAACTGCAAGGATTGAGCTTTTTAAATTATCATGATCGGTTGTTACTTTTGCTGTTGAATCTATTTTATAATTACTATCTTCTTTTCTTATTAAAACTCCATCAGTATGGGTTCCTCCAACATCGATTCCAATAAGCATCAAACCACTCCTTTATTTTACCACTTATCAGTCCACAGCTTTATTATAATTGAAAATGAGTGGAATATAAAATTTTCAGTCAATTTAAATTCTGATTAGTTTAAGATCTGAAATTATTAATCGTTAATCAAAGAATTCCTGCAGCTATGGCTGACACACCGTAAGTTTTAGTGATTTGACTCTAGAAGAAGCTGAATCAGAATTTGACGAAGCTTTATTTGAAATTACTGAGATTGAATTACGGTAAATCGATTTTTATGTATTCCTACTGTCATAATATCTTTTCATAGGACAAACTGGATACCATTCACAAGCCATTTTATTCCTCCTGGAGAGTTATTCTAATTATTAAGATTGATCAGACTAAAATTAAAGTTAATAAATTTAATTTTAGATAGCTTTAATAATTTCTTCTGCTTTAACAACCATTCTTTTTAATGAATCATTAACACCTTCCTGACTTGACCTTTTCTTAAGATATTCCCAGTCTATATCTTCATAATTAGTTACCATCATACCAAGAATCCATTCTTCCTGCCATTTTTCGTTCCAGTGTACATATGCGTTTAATCTATCAATTATTATATCTTCAATCCCAATAAAATAGGCGGTATGCTGGCCGATTTCGAGCTCCGTTAATTTATCATTTGCTCCTGCAAGTGGTCCAGATGGAGTTTCAACTGCTAAATCAATCTTATTTGAATCAAGAATCCAGTATTTATTTTCTCGATAAAAACCCAGATTTTCTAGTATTTCTCCAATTTTTTTTGTAGATGCCTCACAAATTATATCAACATCCATAGTAGCATAGCCACCACCTGTATAGAATTCGACAGCCTGCCCACCAACAACTACTGGAGTTACATTTAAATTTTCTTTGAGCGCTGACGTTAAAACTGCTATTATCTTAATCTTTTTAGAAAAATCGTCAATTTCTTCATTCAAAATGCTTTCTATTTCTTTTTTATAATCCAATTAAAACACCTCAATTTTTTAGTTTATATTTTCTCTCCCCTATTTTTTTAAGTTTATTTTTTCTGGACCTAATCATCATTTTAAATAGAAGAATTTCTTTCTGAGGATTTCTGTTTCTGGATCCAACTCGATAATTAGAATCATCCTTTATATCAGATAAATTATTTTCTGAGGATTTTTTATTAGTTGAATTTAAATAATTTCTCAGCTTTCTCATTTGGGACTGTTTATTTTTTTTATTCTTTCTGTATTCAGCGAAAGTTTTTTTCGGCATTCTGAAAACCTCCTAAAGATCAATTTTTATTTCTTTTAAAACCCATTGACATCCTTCCCGCCCATTCGCATAAGCGAGGTTTTCTCAGCTAAATTTGTTAAGTAAATATTTTTTATTATTTGCTTCTTAGCTTTAAATTAATTATAACACATACCATTTTATTTTAATAATTAAGCTCCAGCCCGACTCCAACTTCATTGAGATTGACTACCTCAGCCAGTTCAATTTTAGACTGAAGATCAGTGCAGTGAGAGGCATGAACTACTCCCGGCTTAATTTTTTGAAAATAGGATTTTGTTCTCTTCATTTGCTTTTGGGAAGGATTCTGGAGGTGAAAACCGCCAATCACATCAATAATTCTATCATCTTTGAAGATTACTTTTGCCTGTTCAATTATATTGCAGATTCCTGCATGAGAGCAGCCGGTGATAATTAACAATCCCTTAGAAGTTTGATAAGCTAAAGCTGAATCTTCGATTATATAGTCAGGCTCTTCTTTACCATTTTTAATGACTTTTCCGATCGGTTTTTGAGCCTCAAAATCGTTTTTTCGCTCTATTTGACCTAAAAAGACAAGATTCTCTGTCAGCTTAAAATGCTCTCTGCTTAAATTAAAATCAAAGTGTCGTGAAGCTCTTTTCTTAGAGATCAAAGATCCGATCTGATCAATTCTTCCTATGCTTCTGGAAGCAAATGTTTCAGGATGAGTTACTAATTCTGGTTTTTTATAATCTTTGCCTTCAATTTCAGCTTCGGTATAGAGCTGAATTAAATGCTGCAGGCCCCAGCTGTGGTCGAGATGGCTGTGGGAGAGCACAATAAAATCTAAATCAAGTAAATTGAGATCCATCTTTTTTGCATTTTCAATAAAAAGATCAGAATAACCGGTGTCGAATAATATTTTTTTACCATCAGCCTCTAAATAATAGGAAACACCTGGTTCTCCTCTAAAGTAGCGGTCAATTAAAGTATTATTTTCCACTAAAACTCTTAATTTCATTTCTATCACCTTTCAATTTCTTGCGCAGATAATATTTTCACCATTGTCTGTAAGTTTAAGTATTCTGCTTTCTGGAAGTCCAAAAGTTGGGACTCTCCAAAATTTTGAGGCATTCACACTCACACTACCATTTATCAAAATGTACTTTATCTTCTATATACCTATCTGAAGCTTCTTTATCTTCTGCTGAATAACCCAGGGAAATTATAGAAAGGACTTTTACTTTTTTAGGAAGTTCTAAGATAGAATTTACCTGCTTTATAATTCTCTCTTTAGGATGAACTCCAAGCCAGACCGCTCCTAAACCTAAATGAACTGCTTCTGTTAGCATATTTTCAGCTGCAGCAGCACAGTCCTGCACCCAGAAACCTTCATAAACTTCTTCTTCTAAATTTGCACATACAGCTATGGCAGTATCAGCTTCTCTCAGGGCCTCCGCATAACCATGTATATCAGCAATATTGTTTAGAATTTCTTTATTTTTAATAATTATAAAATGACTTATACGCTGATTTCCACAGGAAGGTGCTGCAAAACCAGCTTTAACAATCTTTTTAATTTTTTCTTTTTCTACTTTTTCAGATGTATATTTTCTGATACTTCTTCTTTCAAAAATTTCTTTCATTTATTATCATAGCTCCTATCTTATAATCATTTTAAAAATTTAAGCTCTTGCAAAACTGCTAAAAGTAATTGACAATACAGGCCTAATTATTCTTTAATAAGAATAAATAATCTGCAGAAAGCTGATCAGTCAGATAAATATCTTCTGCAGTTTTATAAAAGTCCTGTCCCTCCTGATAAGCTTTAAGTGCTTTTACCTCAAAGATAAGCGGCTGATTTGTTCTCCTCAAGGCCACCTTCTTTGCTTCTTTAAGACCAACACTTAAATGGACATAATTTCTGCCCATTGGCTTTAGCCCGGCTGTTATAATTTCTTCTTTAACCTCCGGTCTTGTTCCGTGATAAAGAATCTCCGGTGGTTTAACTGCTTCATAATCGGGATTAACTCCATCGATACTGTGGCCGTAGTTGGCTCTAATTCTTTTTCTCTTCTCTAAAAAGCTAAAGCGACCCTTAGGATCATTTTTAACCAGCTGAATCAGATCATTTTTAGTGATATCATTAAACTTTTCTTTTAGTGCCTGCAGAAGTTTCTCAGTTTCAACTGAAGCATCTGGATTGAGTTTTAAACCAAAGTCTTCCGGCTGGTGGCGCAGGATATAAGAGACGGTTTTTGAAAGTTTTGTTTTATTCATAAAATATCACCTAATTATTTTTTTGATCTTCAAAAAGCCCCATAATCTTCTTTAAAATAGCTCTTGGATTTTGCAAAAATACTGCCTGAGAAAATTCAAGCTGCTCATCTTTCAATTCTGCCAGCAGACTCTCTTCCTTAAATTTAATCTCAAGATCTCCCACCTTAAACCCTTCAATTTCTTGATTTTGATCTAAATTATTGTTCTGCAAATTAAGTTTTATATCTTCCTTAAGCCTTTTTAATTCCAGCCAGAGACGCCACTCTTTTAAGGAGCGGATGCTCAGTTCAGGCAGGGTATCAGCTTTTTTGAGCAGCATTAAGTTAGAATAAATATGACTGCCGCTGACACCATAGCCCTCGGATTTAATCTTTTTACCGAGCTGCTGCCAGCTTTCAACTTCAAAGAGCAGATAATCATGTTCAGCTTTTCTGCTGCTGGAAGGAAAGTCAATTTCCTTTCTTTTGACTATTCTTTTATTCTTAATCCTGCTGTAATAGCGGACTCCACTCTCTTTGCCAAATTTTGCTTTGCTCTGAAAAATTGCTATGTATTCTAAATTATGATTTAAAACTGACTGCTGCAGCGGCAAATAATAAAGTTTATTATCTAGTAAATACTGAAGCTGCTTTTTGCTGCCCAGTGATCCCAGCAGTAGATCAACCTTAAATTCGGGCTCTGGTCTAAATTCATCTGCAGCTGCCGGCAGCAGGTTGCGCTCAAAGTTGCTCTGAGCTGACTCATCGATAATATTTTCTAAAAAGTCAGCCAGCAGTTCTGTGCTGCCTGGTAAAAAAGGAAAGGCTCCAATATTGACCTGATCTATACTCTGATAGAATTTGTGCTTTTTAAATTTTTCCTGCTCATGGTAGGGAAAGAGCACATAGGCTCCAACCATTGTCCGCCGGTAATCTTCTCCCATCTCTGCTGCAACAGCATCCCGATAGCGGTGCATGGTATTGATATCTGATTCTTCCGGACCGGGAATATTATTATGTCTCTCTCCATATCTGGTGCCCTCTTCTGCATTATTGAGCCTGTATTTGGCATCAAAGATAAATTTATATTGATGCTCAGAATCATTTTTGTTCAAGGATAAAATATTATCCGGCTTCTGGTTGGTGGTAATTCCCTCTCCACTTGACCTGTTGTAGCTTAGAGTAAATATCTCACCGGTAATTGGGTTCTGATATTCGACCTCTGCTGATGCTCCCTGTGAGAGGGTAACATTGATGCCGCTGTAATCTAAGTCAATAATATTATTTTTGACCAGCTTATATTTATCCTGGAGCAGGCTGTTTAACTTGAGAAAGGTCCAGTATTCATAGAGTTGCCAGAGTTCCTTGATTGAAAGCCTGAAGATATCTCCATTGAGAGAAAGGCCCTTTAAAAGCATCAGGTAATATTTATATAATTCCTTGTAGCCGGGCGCCATCTGCAGTACCAGAGAAATTGAATCAATTTTCTGCAGCGCACCCACCTCAGCCAGAAATGAATGCTTGAGTTTTAATTTAAGCTTCCTGATCATTTTATCAATTTTTGTAATCAAATCCTGATCTGGATTTAATTTTGAACTGCAGTAGTTTGCTTTAAAATGTTTGAGTCTTTTGATCAGTTCTGAAAAACTCCATTTAATAAATTTATTTTCAAAATTATCATAGCTCAGCTTTTTCTCCACTGCCAGCATCTTTTCCGGCAGCTTTAACTCTTTATCATAGTGGCGGCTGTTTTTATTCAGCCACTTGAGGCTCTGGCGGCCCACTTTTTTGACTCTGGAGGCAGGTCTAACATTTCGCTTTCTAATAATTCTGTGATGTGGTGACTCTTCTACTCTTTTTAAGGCTTTAAATAAATCTTCAAAAATATTTTCAATAATCACAAAAAATTCAGCTTCGGTAATATTCTGCTTTTCAGAAATCTTCATTTCCTGATAGGTTTTTCGCAAAAAATCATAGGCTAAATTATATACTTCCTTATTTACCTCTTCTAAAAGCTGGTTATAGTCTTTTTGGTAGTCAATCTTACTCGGAAAGACTTCCAGTTTGAGTGTTAAAATCACCTGAGAGTTACTGCGAATTTCAAATTCAGAATAACCGATATCACTGCCGAAGTTGATACTGCCGTAAAGCACATTGGGATTATCATTGGGATGTGACAGAGATTCCCTAATTTCGCGGTTTGGGTGGTAGAGTTCAATCGGCATCTCAGCTTCTATGTAAAAATCATAATTTTGATATTCAAAAAAGAGGGGATAGCTCTTAATGGAGTTAAACTGGCTCAATTTTAGCTGATCAATTTCCGGATCATAATATTTAAAATCAAAGCTCTCTTCTAAGGTTGAACTTAAGCTTAAAGCAGCCTGAGCCTTATTCGCCTCCGGAAATTCTTTTTCATGGTCAGGATGAAGAGGCTTACCCTTGATATTTAAAGAAAGTTCACTATTTTTAATTGTGATTAGATCAATCTTTTTTGCAGCCATTTTATCACCTTAATATTATAATTAATTTTCTCGATACTCAATATTGTTTTCTTCACACCACTCAATTGCTATTTTCCTATATCTCTTATCTTTAAAATCATACCATTGATCTTCTAGATCATATTGATAAATCTTATCTTTAAACATTCTAAAAGCACCATTTCCTCGAATAGCATAAAGAAGTTCCTCTCTCAGTTCTTCATCTTCGATTGTATAGCAAAAATCTTCCATAATGCTATAGTCATCAATTTCATAGTCATCCGGAAGTCTTATATAGTCATCAGTTGAGATAATATCAACTGCAGCTTTAAT
>JBNJFG010000075.1:0-10028 GCA_051746665.1 Bacillota bacterium | reverse complement strand
GACATGATAACACGCGAGTCCCAACGGAACTCCTGCTAATGGTCCTGCAAAGGTTGGATCTCCATTTGTTACTGTTTCACAAGCTAATCCAGAAGCTTCAGCTTCTGCACCACCTAAGATAACAACTAGATTCTCCGCACCGTGTTTATCAGCAAGATCTTTTATTCTCTGCTGATTTTCCAGGTCCATAGCTCCTGCGCTTGTTCAGACAAAGCACTCAGTTGTAGTAAATACAACTTCATCTGCACCAGTTGTTTCCATACATTCTTCAATGGCTGGTCCAGGGATACCATCACGATCACCTAAAATAGCAATCTTTTTACCTTCTAACATGAGTAACACCTCCCTTATATTTTTATTTTCGTCATTTTCACAATTTTATAATACCATAATCATGATTATATGTCAATCATGATTGTGATATTTTTTACTGCTTTTTTTATAATTTTCTGTTTTTTGATTTTATTTGATTCTTTTAGGGCTTTTATTCCCGAAAAAGCTATCTTAATTTTATTTTTGAATATTATATAATGAAGAGATTACATTGAAATTTAATTGATATCTCTGAATCTTTGTAGTAAACTGAAAGTGAAGAAATAATATATACAAAAGTAAAATATATCCTTAGAAAGGAAAAATACATGAAGATAATAGCTCTGATGGCTTTAATTATAATCATCATTGGTATCTTTGAAAGAAAAAAACATAATAAAAATTTGAATCATATTCCTTCAATAATACATGTCAATGGAATAAGAGGTAAATCATCAACTACTCGACTTATTTCTGCAGCTTTGAGAGCAGGCGGACTCAAAGTTCTTGCGAAAACAACGGGCTCTGCAGCTCGAATTATCTATCCTGATCAAAGTGAAAAAGAAATAATCAGACATGGACCGCCAAGTATTTCTGAACAGAAAAAAATAGTTCAATTAGCAGTTGAAGAAGAAGTAGATGTGTTGGTAATAGAATGTATGGCTGTTTCCCCAGAAATTCAATGGAGCAGTGAAAATTTATTTTTAAATGCAGATTATATGATCATTACCAATGTCCGAAATGATCATCTCGACAAGATGGGAAATAATTTACTCGAAATTGCAGAAACAATTTCTTTAAGCTTACCTTATAATTCAAATGTTATATCTTCTGAAAAAAAATTAGCGAGCTTTATTAAAGAAAAATCAGAAATGAGAAACAATCAATATTCATCTACAAATAATATAACCATTAGCAAAGAAGAACTGCAGCTGTTTGAAAAAGAAGTTTTTGCAGATAATATTGCCTGTGCAATTAAAACAGCTCAGTATTTTAACATTGATAGAAAAACCGCTTTAAAAGGAATGTTTTCAGTCACTGAAGATCCAGGCAGCTTAAAATATTATCTCTTAAAAGAAAAAAACAGAAATATTATTTTCATTAATGCCTTTGCTGCTAATGATCGTGATTCAACAGAAATAATCTGGAATCGAGTTTCTAAAAATTTTGATAATTTGCCTGTTGAAAATGCAAGCATTTATGCTTTGATAAATCACCGCAGTGATAGAGGTTTTAGGCTAAAAGAATTTGCCGAATTTTTAACTAAAAAAAATAGGTTTAATGCTTATCTGCTGAGTGGTGCACTTAAATTTAGGCAGCGGAGATTATTAAAGAAAAATTTAAATTCTCAAAAAAATATTTTAAATTTAAATTTATCTATTTTTGTGCTAAATAAATTCAATAAACTATCTAATTATTTTAATAATTTAGAAAGCAATAAAGATCTAATAATATTTGGCTGTGGTAATATTCACGGAGATGCAGAAATAATTTCTAAATTTTTCGCAGAATCTGGGGTTGAAATTAAATGTTAATAGAATCAGTTGGAATAGGAATTTTAGTCAGTTTTATTTACACAGAAATAACAGGTTTTTATGCAGGTGGAATTATTGTTCCTGGTTATCTTGCTTTCTTTTGGCAGGAACCCTACCGGATTTTGGCTACTGTATCAACAGCGATGTTAACTTATATTGTTGTGAAATCTTTATCAAATTATGTTATAATGTACAGCAGAAGACGGTTTACAGCCTGTGTAATAATTGCTTACCTAATTGGCTGGTTTTATAGATCACTTTTTATTGAATATTTTCCAATTACCGAAGACTTAAGAGTCATTGGTTATATTATACCCGGTTTAATCGCCAATGATATGCTGAGACAGGGAATTACTGCTACTATCTCTTCGCTGGCTGTTGTATCTATATTTTTAAGATTGTTAATGCTTTTATTTATTTAAAGGAGCCAAATAAATGTTTACAAAGTGGGTTAAAGGAAAAATAAATATAAAAATAATAATTATTTCTGCTGTAATTGCACTTTCTTCTCTTCTGTTTCTTTCAGTCAGCAGTTCTAGAACAGAACACCCAGCTTTTAAAGAGCAGGTCGAAGCTGCTCTAAAAATGAGCGAGGCTGAAGAAATAATTTATCAGGCTAAAATTGATCAGGGTTATCAAATAGATACTGCTTTAGATCCTAATAAAACTGCTTTAATTGGTAAAGAATATACTCCTATTACAACAACTTTGGGCAATTTAAAAGCTAAAAGAACTGCTACCAATCCAGATTTTGCAGCCCTTATTATAAGATACTTTGATCAACTTAATTTGAAAAAAGGCGATAAAATCGCTGTAGGTGCAAGTGGTTCTTTTCCAGGCTTGATTCTAGCAGTAATTTCTGCTGCAGAAACAATTGATCTAGATGTAGAACTCATCTATTCAATTGGAGCTTCAATGTATGGTGCTAATATTCCGGACTTCACTTTTATTGAAATGCTTAAACAGCTGCAAAAAAATAATATCTTAAACACTGAAATTACTGCTATTTCTTTTGGCGGTGATAATGATCGAGCAGATAATCTTTTTTTTATAGAAAACAAAAATAGTTTTTTTGAAATCTCTCAAAAATCAAAAATTCCCTTAATTTACGAAAAAACACTTAATGAAAGTGTTGAGCAAAGAATTGAAATCTTTAGAAACAGCTCGCAAAATAAGAAGATTAAAACTTTTATCAATATTGGTGGCGCTTCTGCCAACTTTGGTAATACAGCTTCTTCAGTAAAATTTGAAAACGGTTTGACTATTCCCGGAAAATTAAATACAGAGTATACAGAAAATGGTTTGCTGTCATATTTTCTTTCCAAAAATATACCAGTTATTCATCTTTTAAATATTGAAAATCTAGCCCGAAAAAGTGGTATAAAAGTCGATCCTGTTCCTCTACCTGAGCCAGGTAAAGCTGATGTTTATTACATCGTTGATCATAATAAAATTCTAATCTTACTGCTGCTAATATTAATGACTTTCCCTCTATTTTATGCAAAAGTTTTTTCTGAATGATAAGGAGGTTAAATAATGAAGTCCCATTTCTTAAAACTATCTTTAATCTGCATTTTAATTGTCATAATTTTTAGTTCATTTGCCAATGCAGAAAATATAAAATATTATCCAGCTCAACCTGTTGCTATAACCTGTCCGGGCCAGAACCCCGATGGTTTAATGGTCAAAGTTGTACTGGACAAAGAAAATATTGATTTCTTTTATCATCCCTTTTTAGAGGCTGAAAATTTAGAAAATTACCCCACTATTTTTATTTCAATCGGCCACAGCTGTAAAGGTGTCGGAGCTGCTGGAATTGATTTTGAAACAGAGCTGCAGCGAAGCAAAGATTTAATTGAAAAAGCAAGAGCTAAAAACAAATTTATAATTTTAACTCATTTTGGAGGTGAAAACCGCCGCGAAGAGAAATCTGATAAATTACTTAATATAGCAGCTCCCTATGCTGATTATATGATCATTTCAAAAAGCAGTAATTTTGATAATTACTTTTCTGAAATGGCTGTGAAATATAATATTCCGCTAGAGGTAGCAGACAATCTTTCACAAATCAAACCAATAATAAGAGAACTTTTTAACAGCAAATCTGAAACTGTAGAATATTTCGTGAATGGCAGTCAGAGTGATAAAACAATCATAATAAATGCTGGTATCCACGGAAATGAAATTGCTTCTCAATTAGCAGCCTTAAGGCTGAAACAGGCAGAAGTGGATGGCGCTAGATTAGTAATAATTCCTCGTGCTAATCCAAAGGCAATAGCTGCTGGAAAAAGAAATCATCCAGCTGATGAGTTTTTAAATCGCTCTTTCCCCGGCAAAATCGGTGCCTCTGCTGCAGAAAATAGAGCTGCAGAAATATTTAATCTTATCGAAAAATTTTCACCTGATTTAGTACTTGATCTGCATGAATCCGAAGATTTTAATAGTGTTAACAAAAACTTTGTCGGTCAATCTATAATTGCTTATCCTGATGATGAATCTATCTGGCAGGCAGCTGAAGCAGTTGAATTAATTAATGAGGAAATTGATAAAAATATTGAAAAATTTGTACTTATAACTCCACCAAAAATAGGGAGTCTGACACAGGCTGTTGGTAAACATTTAAATGTTCCAGCTTTTACTTTAGAAACCTGTAAAAAATTAGAACTGAAAAAAAGAATTGATTATCAGATAGAACTTATAACTTTATTACTTAAAATAAATGGAGTTGAGCTGAGGTGGCCATAAATATTGATTTTAAAAAAATAGATAAAAATAAACTATTAACTTCTTTGATCATCATTGTCTCTGCGCTAGTTTTACCATCTTTTACTAAAGAACCTCAATATAATCTCTTACAGCAGCTCTATCAAAGTATATCAGCCCAGGATAGCGGCTTACTGCTTTTAGTTTCAACAAAATTGGTTATACTTAATACTTTAAGGCATCTTCCCATTTATTTAGGTGCCTTCATTTTAGCAGAAAGTCTTGAAAATTTTGGTCCTTTTAAAAATTTCACATTTTTAGTTACACTAATTATAATTCCTGTAATATATCAGCTCATTAGTATGCTTTATGATATAGACTTTGTTTTTGCTGGTCCATCCTATCTAACAATTTTAATAATTTTTATCCTTCATTATCTAACTAAAGATATCCATCATATTTTTATTAAAACTATTATTATCTCTCTTTTCTTGTTCAGTATAGACTGGCTTGATATTATTCCATTTTTAAGCAATTACGGCTTTGGCCGGGGAGAAATAATCGTTTCTATTAGGGAAGTTACAGAATTTATCGGAGCAGAATATATAATGAACTTTTTTGGGTTCACATTTTCTATAATTATTATGATCAATGCCTTAATTTTAACTAGAGTTGTTATCTACTATTATAATAATTTAAAGCTGCTTGAAGAAAGTCGAGAAAAAGAAGAAAAAATTAGAGAACTAGAGCTGGAGGCTGTAAAATCGAGATATTTCAGTGAAATAAAGCATCTGGTTCATGATTTGAAAACACCACTGGTTACCATTCAAGGACTGAGTGGGGTAATTGATCTGAAGATAAATAATAAAAAAATTCATAAGTATACTGAAAAAATCAGCAGTTCAGCAGACAAAATGGGTCAGATGATTTCTGAAATACTGTATGAAGATAAAAAAAGAAAAATATCATTGGAAGAATTATTTAATTTCCTTAAAATCCAGCTCGCTTTAGAAGAAATCGATGATCATATCTCTTTTGATTATGATGCGAATTTAATAATTGAGGCCAATAAAGTTAGATTATCTCGCGCCTTAATCAATTTAATAGATAATGCTCTCAAGGCCATCAATTTTAAAAAAGGCAAAATTAATATTAAAGCTGAAAAATTAAATAATAAAATTAAAATATTAATCAAAGATAATGGCAAAGGAATTCCGCCAGATAAAATTAATAACATCTGGGAGATTGGCTATACAACAGGTATTGAAAATACTGGCTTAGGACTTCATTTTGTTAAAGAAGTGATTGAGAGCCATGGCGGAAAAATAAGTATCGAAAGCAAATTAGAACAGGGAACAAAAGCAAAAATTTTATTACCGGAGGTGTCAAAATTTGAAAAAAATACTAGCAGTTGATGATGAAAAAGATATTCTATTTACTTTAGAAGCTGTTGCTGAGGTTGCAGATTTAAATATGACAACTACTTCTCGAGGTCTAAAAGCTTTAGACTACATAAAAAACAATAATTTTAATCTGTTATTAGTTGATTATCATATGCCTGATATCAATGGTCTAAAACTAGTTAAGGAAATAAGAAAAATAGATAAAAACATTCCAATTCTTGTTTTAACAGTAGACGAATCAATGGATCTAGCAGAAAAATTTTTAAAGGCGGGGGCAGATGATTTTGCTAATAAGCCGATTAAAACTGCAGATTTGATTTCTAGAATTAATCTTCATCTAAATTTTAACGAAAGCTCAAACAATACTGCTGAAAAAATTAATGAATTAAATATACCAAAGGGAATGACCCAAAGAACTCTTGCTATAATCTATGACTATTTAACGGAAATTAAAAAACCGGAAACTATTGAAGAAATTTCTAAAGGTACAAATCTTGCCTATCAAACAGTACATCGCTATTTGAATTATATTGCTGAAGAAGATTTAGTAGAAGTAAAGCTTAATTACGGAAAGGTAGGCAGACCTATCCATCGCTACAAATTGAAATAATATTACAGACTTATTATTTTTGAGTTCTAATAAAAAATATCTTATCAATTCTAAACCATCAATTATGCAGCTTGAGCTGTTCATAATTGGTGGTTTTATTTTTCTTTTTGAGAGAAATAAGAGAAAAAGTAGGAATATTATAATTATAGTTGAAATATAGTTATGTGAAGAAAATATCTAAATCTAAAAAGGAGGGAATTATTATGATTAAAAAAGCTTTATTATTTACAGTAATCTCATTATTTGCTTTAAGTTTTATTACTTCTGCTGCAATGCCTGTTTTTGAACAGCCCGTTGTAGTTACAACCTGTGGTCAAAGTCCAGGTGCTTTAATGGTTAAAATGATTTCTCAGCAGGTTGGTATTGATATCACACAAAATGATCTACTAACTGCTGAAGCTTTAGAAGGAAGTGATTACAAAACTTTAATTGTGACAATGGGAACCAGTGGTAAAGGTATGGGAGCTGCAGGAACTAACATGGATCAGGAGGCAGAAAGAATTAATAATTTAATTACAACTGCAAAAGAAAATGGTCTGCAGGTCTTAGGTGCTCATATTGAAGGTATGTCAAGACGAGCTGATGATAATGATGCAAAATCAATTGAAATTGTTATGCACCAAAGTGATGCACTGATTATTAAAGATGCAAGCAATCAGGATGGATTTTTTACAGAAAAAAGTGAAGAATTAAATATCCCAGCTATATTCTTTGATAAAAACAATGAAATGGGAGAAGCAATCAAAAAACTATTTGATATTCAATAAAAGTTTAACTGTTACTGAAATGAGGTGTATTTAATGTTTTTACATGCTGGAATTGTACTAATCATAATAGCAGTAACTTTTGCCATTGGAACTTACTTTAAACTTGGAACAGAGCTGGCTATGCTCCTGTCAGCTTTTGCTGCTGCTATTTATCATACCGGTGGTATCCCGGTCAGGCATTTAGTAGAGGGCGCATTTACATATTATGATGTATCATTAATATTTATAACTGCAACCCTCTTTATTAATCTTGTCAAAGAATCTGGCGGTATAGTCTTTATGGTCAGAAAAATAATTATTAGATTCCATGAACACCGCTATTTAACTCTTTTATTTTTAACATTTATACTGATGATCCCAGGAGCCCTAACAGGTGCAGGAGCTGCAACAGTTTTAACTGTAGGTACACTTGTAGGTACAGTTTTAATGTATATGGGGATTTCTGAAACAAAAACTGCTGCAATTATTTTTCTTTGCGCTTCTATGAGTGCTGCTGCTCCACCAATCAATTTGTGGGCTATGATGGCTGCTGCTGGAGCTAATATGCCTTATGTTGGTTTTATGCAGCCTTTATTTGTAATCACAATTACTGGAGCAATATTTACAATGTTTTTTCTGGGCGCAAAAGGAGAAAATCCAGAATTAGAGAAAATCTTAGAAGAATTACCTGAACCACCAGCTGAAATGAATTGGTTAAGAGTTGGAACTCCATTTTTTATTCTAATTCTATTAATTATTGCTGGAAGACTATTTCCTTTTAAAATGCCAATCTTAGGACTTCCACTGATGTTCTTAATTGCAGCTCTAGCAATGTTTTTACTCAGTCCAAAAAAACTAAATATTCTTGATGTTGCTGGAAAAACAATAAGATCTCTGATTCCACTTGTTGGAATAATGATTGTAGTCGGAATCTTGATTCAAATTATGGCTTTAAGTGGTGCTAGAGGATTAATATCACTAGCTGTAGTGACTTTGCCAGTCTGGTTTTTATTTGCTTCACTTTTTATTATATTACCAGTCTCAGAAGGATTACTGCAGTATGCTGTGGCTCCTCTACTTGGAGTACCTTTGATTTTCTTATTCAACATGAAAGGTTTTAATCCAGTTATAATTCTTTCTGCAATGGCAGTTATGTGGCCGCTTGGTGATATTTTACCCCCGACCGCTGTCGTTGGTAGAGCAACAGTAATAGAATTGAATTATCAGGGAAGATATTATAAAGATTTTCTTAAAACATGTTTAATTCCCATGGCATTTATTTTAGCTTTATGTACAATATTTCTTGTTTTCAGCAATCAATTGTCATTTTTAGTCGGAGGATAATAATTCAGGAGGTTATTTTATGGGTATTATAAATTCAATTGTAGAGTTCAGTTATTACCTTATCAGTGCTTTTATTGCCTTTGTACTCCTGAGAGAAATTATTAAAACCAAAGATGCTCAGGAAGCTGTACTCTATTCAGTAATAATAATCCCCTTTATTCTTAGAATATTGAGGATTAAATGAGGTGAATAAAGATGTCTAGCAAAAATTTAATTTTAATTAAAGTAATAACTGCGGTTATTGTAATAACTGCTTTAGTTATATCAGGTAAAGCTTTTATTGAACATAGAAATTATAAAGAAGCGGTGATCGCAGGACCATCTGTAACTGAGGTTAAAACCTTGGGTGATTATTATCAACCCTTAAAAGATACTGTTGCAGATTGTAATATCTACATTTTAGATAGTGGAAAACCTGGTTCTACCTTTTTTGTCATAGGTGGATCACACCCAGAAGAACCAGCAGCAAATTTAAGTGCAGAAATCTTTGCAGAAAATGCTGTTTTAGAAAAAGGGAAGTTAATTATTGCCATTAGAGCTAATAGAAGTGCTTCAACTGTAACTCGTCCTGGTGATGCTTATCCTCAATTTTACACTATAGAAACTGATTGGGGAGAGAAAAAATATAGAATGGGTGACCGATGGACAAACCCATTAGATTCTTGGCCTGATCCAGAAGTTTATGTCCATTATCCAAGTGAGCAAATGTTAGCCTATATGGATATCAGAAACTTTAATAGAACCTGGCCAGGTAAAAAAGATGGTTCTTTTACAGAGCAGGTTAATTATGCTTTTATGCAGGTAATCGACAAAGAAAATGTTGATTTGTTCATTGATTATCATGAAGCAGAATTAGAATATCCTGTAATAAGCACAATTGTAGCTCATGAATCTGGAAGAGATATTGCTGCTATGGCTTCTATGACTTTAACCGATATGGAATTTGAAAAGCCAATTAGCATGGAATATTCTCCTAAATCTTTGCACGGCCTATCACACCGTGAAGTGGGAGATAATTCTGATGCTGTCTCACTTTTATTTGAAACTCCAGAGCCATTTTTAGATAGAGTTCGTGGTGTAACAGATGAAAAACTACTTTTAGAAGGTAAAGATCCTTTTGTACAACGAGCTGGAGAATTTGGCCTGCTCTATGAAACTATTGATGAAGACGGCTGGCCAATTGAAGTTAGAGTTGGAAGACACTGTTCTAGTACCTTGATGGTTGCACAGATCTGGAATCAAATGAACCCCGGAAAGGAGGTAATAATAGAAAATGTGCCAAAGTATTCAGAAATTGTAGAAAATGGGGTCGGTCATTATTTTGATAATCCAGAAAATGCAGATTCAGATCGCGTCTATTATGAGTAAGTAAAAC
>JBNJFG010000074.1:6841-10378 GCA_051746665.1 Bacillota bacterium | reverse complement strand
ATAACAGCACCTACAGCCACTTTTCCCTCATAACTTTCTCCTCTTGCTTCTGCATTAATTATACTCGCCAGTATTTCCATTTCCTCAGCATTAAAGTTTTTATAATTATAAAAATCATCAGAGGCAGCTTCTTGATTCTTATCATTTCCACTGCCCAGTACTACCATTAAAAACATTAAACCCAGCCCAGTATAAATATCTTCTTTTTCAATTGAAGAAGCCTTTACTTCAGCTGCAGGCATCAGAAATGGGATAAATACTGTATTTAATAATAAAATCATAGTCAAAATAACTATAACTTTTTTTATATGAATCTTATCCATAACCATTCTCCTTAATCAAATTTTATTCTCTAAAGATATTAATTTACTTTAAAGTAATAATGCCAGCAATGCCAGGCCACCAATTATATAACCAGTTCTCATCGAATCGCCACTATCAGACTTTTCAGCTGTTTGATCTCCTTCTAAAACTGCTATTCTATTTTCTAATTCTTCTATTCTGGTCATATTTACACTCTGGGTATCTTCAAGTTCCTGTAATTTTTGTCCAGAAACTCCTTCTTCTTTTAATGCTGCTAACTCATTTTCTAGAGCATTAATTTGGGTATCTATCTCACTAACACTTGCTTCTAAATTTGACACCTTTTGAACATCTTCATTCATTTCTGCAAGTTCAACATTGATATTTGAAATATCTTCATTTTGAATTTGATTTGTATCTTCTAAATTATTTAGTCTTTCTTCAAAATCCTTTTGTCTCTCAGCAACTTTAACTAATTCATCTCTAAATTCTAATGATAGTTCACGAATAACATCTACATCTTCTTCACTTAAATTTTGTGAGCTTGTACCACCAACAGTATTTTCTAAAACATTAGCAATGATTTCTGCCATTTCATATCTTGTTAATGCTTCTTCACCATTAAAGTCTTCTCCGGAATAAAGGCTTAAATATCCCCGCTCAGATAGTGTCTGAACACTATCATAAGCCCAGTGATCACGTGGAACATCATCAAATTGTTGTGCAAATGCACCTACACTAAAAATTAAAATTAATAATACTGTTAAAGAAATTACTTTTTTGTAATTAAACATCTAATTTTCCTCCTCTATAATATTTCTTTGTTCAATTTCAAATAAATCTCCAGATCCATTTACTGCTTCTAAATTATTGATATTAATACTGCCAGGATTATCATTTTTTAGCTTGAAATGAAGAGTTGCTATCACACCATTTGCTTTATTAAAAGGAAACTCCTGGTTAAAAATAACTTTTCCTGGCTCAGACTTATCTGGTCTGTTAAATGGTAATAAATTATTATCTCCAACAAAGAAATCTCCTCTAGAAATATGAGTTAACAACAAATTATCATTATTATAATCCAGTTCAAAAGCTATTTTTTCCGCTTCTGCTATATTTGCAGCTATAATATCAACTGCAAAATAATCTTCATCGCGCTGTCCTTCAGTTGCTTTAAGGAGAATTAAAGGCCTTAATTGTGGTAAATTGATTTCTTCAACTATAGTTTTTTGATAGTTGTTTATACCTGTCACTTTTAAGGCAAAAGGTAAAGTTCCATCTACTCTTAAAGCTTCAATCGCCCAGTTAATATTAATATTTTCTCCATCTCTTAACATTCCTAAGTGCTTTTTACTCTTTTCACTACTGGCTGCAACTAAACCAGGTGGTAAGATTAATTCTGTTTGGACACCATATAAAGATGTTTCTCCAGAATTACTAATTTCAACCTGTATTCTAAATGGATTAGGTTCTAATCTACCATCGACTGATTGAACATCTTCCATTAGATTAATCTTAGCATTTAATTCTGGTGGTCCTAAAAACTTAACTCTTCTTTCGACTTCGTTTGAATCAGTATTATCTGCATCAACAATGACTCTATAAGTCATAGATTCTGGAATATTATTTCTGTTTTTAGCACTAACATTCCAGGTTATTTGGGATATATCTCCTGATGCCATATCGCCAAGATTTCTATTTCCTTCATCAGCACTAAAGTTATCAGGAAGTTCAATGTTTAAGGAAACATTACGAGCATTAATTTCTGATGTGTTTTCTAAATATGCAACTACAGGAAAACTCCGATTATTATCATCTAAAGTAACTTCAGCAGGTGAAGTAACACCTAAAGATAAAATACCGGGAACAATTGTAATTCCACCAAGTCCATATTTAGTAATATATGTTTTGCTTTCACCTGGTTCAATTATTTCTGGAACCCAGTACATAGCTACTGCACTATCAATCTCGTATTCACCTTTACGAATGAATTCCTGACCAGGATTAAAATCAAAATCCCAGACACCATCTGCCAGACTTCCCCAATCAGAAAAATAAACTCTATCTGGCGTGCTGACATCAGGTCCGATAAACGAACCCTGAGAAGTAACCTGGGGATTAGACACACTATCAAAAGCCTGCCAGAAGTCATCAAGCTGTTTATCATAATATAATTTATCAGCTGCAATTGTATCCTCACCTAATCTAAATGGTGCTCCGTCATTTTCTCCTAACATTGTATCAAGCATTATTCTTAGGCCAATCTTTTCTTGCTGATCACCTTCATTGATAATTCTATATTGAATTTGTGCACTATCTGCAAGTCCAGTGGTTGAACTTTTTACTATCTTTAAAATTTGCTCAACTACAATATCATCAAAACGTGTTTTAGTTATTATTTGATTGTCCTGAACAGTTGGCTCCTGAATAACTTCACCATATTTAGCGTTATCACCAGCTCTTCGTTCAGTCTTACCACCAAAAACATATTTTTGGTCATTAATCCAAAGTGATGTATAAGAAGTCCAGGGATTTGGACGTCCATAAATTAAAGGTTTATTATCATCGTTTTCTCTTGCAGGAGCACCTCCAGTAGTTTCGACAGCAAATCTACCCTTCGAATTTTCATTCTGGTTAACCACAATCACTATATATTCATTACCAAAACGAAGATTATTATGTTCATCTTCATTTTGAAAGAAATTATCCTGTGCTGCTGCATTAAAGCCTAGAGTTAAAATTAAGAGCAGTGAAATAAAAGCTACACTTATATATCTATATTTATCCATTAACAATTACTCACCTCCGGAAATAAAATCAACTTGTCCTATATCTACTTCTACCTGACTGTTATCTGACTGATCTATATAATATTTAACTGAAACAGGTATTTTATATGCCTGCTGATATTCCTTAAACTCCCAGCCGTGTTCTAAAGTTAGCTGAGCAACTCTATCCATCGAATCATAACCTGAAGATTCGATGATTTCAATGTTTTCAACATTACCTCCTGGTGATATTTCAACCATTAGACTTACTGTACCTTGAGATCGACTACCAACTAAATCCTTAGGAAATGTTGGGGGTTCTATCAAACCAATTAAGTCACCTGAGGTTGGTGGAGGTGGTGGGGGTGCAGTTTCTTCTTCCTGTTCTGCTGTCTCACCTTCATTATTTTCCACATTATCTTCTTCTACTGTTTCTGTCTCAGTTTCTACATTTTCCTCTTCTGCA
>JBNJFG010000074.1:0-6741 GCA_051746665.1 Bacillota bacterium | reverse complement strand
TTTCCTCTTCTGCAGCTGAATCAGTATTTTCTTCAACAACTTCAGATTCTGAAGTTTCTTCTTCCTGAACTACTTCAACTTCACTTTCACTTTCTTCACTGGCCATAACTTCTTCCTCAGTTTCTTCAACTTCAGCTTCAGGTTCTGGCTCAGGAGTCAGTTCTGGTTCTTCGACAATTTCTGGTTCAGGCTCCAGCTCTGGTTCTGGCTCGGGCTCTTCAATAACTTCCGGCTCAGGTTCCTCAACTGGTTCCGATTCTTCTATTTCTGCCTCTATATCCTCTTCAATAATTTCTGGTTCAGGTTCTGGCTCAGTTATTTCTTCCTCAACTGGCTCTTCTGGAATTGGGTCTTCTTCCGGTTCTTCAACTTCTTCTTCAATTTCTTCAATTTCTTCAATTTCTTCTTCATCCGGATCTTCAGTTAATTCTGCTTCTTCCTCTGCAGTTTCTTCCTCAACTGGTGCTGGCTGATAATCGACCAGCTGTACATAGCCGTAATCATTTAAGTCACTTTCACTCTGAGCACTACCATGCAGAAAACCTATCGGAAGAAAATAGAGGATTAAAAGATGTAAAATTATTGATATACTTACATAAAGCAGTAATTTCCTGTCATCATTATTATTAGGCATAAATTCACCATCCTATTAACTACCTTCTTTATCTGCTGCTAATGCCAATCTGGTTATGCCGACATTCCGCATACCATCCATTAGCGAAACTACATTTTCATAACGTGTGTTTTTATCAGCACTAATTACAATTGTTAGGTTATTATTTTCATTATTCGAAACTTCTGCTTCAGAAATTATCTGATTTAAGGTTAAAGATTGATCGTCATAATAATAATTACCTTCAGAATCAATCTGAACAATAAAATTTTCAGTATTCTGTTCTGTAGCAGTTACAGCTTTTGGAAGCTGCATTTCAATTCCTTCCGGTGTAGTTCTAAACGTAGTAAAAAGCATAAAAAATACTAAAAGAAAAAATATAACATCAATCATTGGAATTATATTTATTGTACTTTTTTTCTTAAGAGTAGTTTTGAACATCACTTTCACCTCTATTACTACTTACCACATCAACAATTTCTACCATATTTAAGTTCATTTGATGAGCTCTTCTTTCTACTTTATGGGCAAAATATGAATAGAAAATAGCAGTTGGAATAGCAATAATTAATCCAAGTGCAGTACTAATTAATGCTGCTGCTATACCAGAACTAATTTGAGCTGGATTTGCAGCTCCTGCTGCTGTACCAAGGATATTAAAGCTGCTAATAATTCCTATTACAGTACCTAAAAGACCAAGCAAAGGTGAAATCATTGCTATAACATCTAAAATTGGTAAATGTCTTTCCATTTTTTTGATTTCATCTTCACCAACAGCCTGTAAAACTTCTCGTAAACGAGATGAATTTTCACTATTGTGAGCTAAAGCTGCTGAAAGTAGTTTAGCATTGGTACCTTTTTTACCTTTTAATTCATTTAATGCACTTAAAATATCGCCTTCTTCAACCAAAATCTCTATTCTTTTAATCAACCTAACATTGTTATCATTGTTTTTGTAAAAGAAAATTGCTTTTTCAATTATTACTGCAAGACTAAATACCGATGCAATTAAAAGTGGTATAGTCATTGGTCCACCCAGTGTTAATATATTCCAAATACGGTTAAAATCCAATCCAATCACTCCTCTTAAATCAATAATATGATAATTAATTCTGCACTAACTTTTAAATTCAATATTAAAAATAAAAATCCTTTAATCTAATCTATATTTGCGGAAAAATCAGTTCAAATATAGTTCCATTTTCACCACTCTCAACCTCTACTTTTCCTTGGTGAGCATCCATCAGTTCTTTGACCACTGCCAGACCAATACCAGTACCTTGATTTTTAGAATTTCTAGATTTATCAGCACGATAAAATCTTTCAAAAATATACGGCAGATCTTCTTTACTAATTCCAACTCCACTGTCTTTAATTTGAATAATTAAATCATCTTGGTCTGTAGTATTACTAATTTCAATTTTTCCATTGTTTTTATTATATTTTATTGCATTTTCAATAATGTTACTAAAAATTTGAAATAAACTATCTTTGTCTCCATTAACATAAATTTCTGGCTCAAGTTCTAATTTTAAATCTATATTTTTTTCATTAATATGACTATTTTGCTGCTTAATTATCTTTTTAATAATTGGTGTTAAATTTAATTTTTCTTCATTTAAATTAAATATTTTATTTTGAGCATTAGCAAATTCATTTAATTTTTCAACTAAAATAGCCATTCTCTGGCTTTCTTCCTGCATTTCTTTAATGGTTTGTTGATCAGCCTTCATTTTACCATCTTCTAATGCTTCTAAATATCCTTTGATAGTTGTTAAAGGTGTTCTTAATTCATGAGCTAAATCTGAAGTGGATTCTTTTCTTATCTTTTCTAATTTAAGCAGTTTTCTACTCATTAAGTTAAAGGCCTCTATTAACTCTGTTAACTCGTCATCTCCTTTACTCTTAATATTCTGCTGATAATTACCTTGTGCTACATCCAGAGCTGCATTTTTAATTTCAATTATGGGGCGGGTAATCTTTTTTGATAAAATAAAGGAAAGAACTACTATTAAAAAAGTAACAAGTAGAGCACTTAAAACAATTGCTCTATAAATATTATTCTTAAAATAATTATATAGTTCTGAATCAAGCTGATTCTCTCCATTGACCTGCTTCCAGTGTAAGCTTAATATCTTTTCACCATTAGCATAAATTTCTTTCACTTTATTTTGGCCGGGAAAATCACTTGGAAGCTGTCTCATCATATTCATATGATTCATTCCATTGTTGTTCATTCCCATCCGTCTCATCATATTAGACATTTGACTATTTTGAGCCGGGAAATATATAAATTCTCCTCTATTATCCTCAACCCAAATCGGAATTTTATTGGTGCGGCTAAAATTTTCAATCAAAGATCTAATACTGCTAAAATTATTTTCATCATAATTTTCACTTATCATTTCAGCGAGTTCATCAATGTTTTCTTGACGCTGTAAGTTGATAAAATCATCAAATCTTTCTCCTATAGAAAAATTTATAAAAATACCAACTAATAACAAGGATAAAATCACCAGAATTAAAAATATAATAAATAACTTTTTCCCAAGCTTAGACATTAAATATCACCTATGAACTTGTATCCGGCTCCATAAACGGTGACGATATATTGGTCTTTTTCTAATCCTAGCTTTTTCCTAATGTTTTTTATATGAGCATCAATTGTTCTATCAAAACCACTAAATTCTAATCCCATAACATTATCTGCTAGCTGCTCTCGACTTAAAACCTGCTCAGAATTATTAATTAATGTCATTAATATTTTAAATTCTGTAGTTGTTAATTCACAATTCTTAGCATTTTTTTTGACAACCATTTCTTCAGGATATATTTTGTATTGTCCCTCATTTAAAGCAATAATACTGGCCTTTTCTTTATCGTTACTGCGTCTTAAAATAGCTTTGACCCGCACAAGTAATTCCCTGGGACTAAATGGTTTACTTAAATAATCATCTGCTCCATAATTAAATCCATCAATTTTATCTTCCTCGCTGCTTTTAGCAGTTAACATAATAATTGCTACATTCGAAATTTGTCTGATTTTTTGACAGACTTCTTCTCCACTTATTTTAGGCAGCATCAAGTCTAAAATAATTAAATCAACCTCATTATTTTTGAAAATCTCTAAGGCTTTTTTTCCATCTTCTGCCTCCAAAATAGTATAGTCATCTTTTAAATAACTTTTTATAATTTTTCTAATTTTAGCTTCATCTTCTACAACTAATATTTTTTCCATCTTGACACCCCAAAATATCCTTGAAATTTTATAATAAGTGAAAATCCCTAACTATTATCTATTATATAACTTATACCCCGCATAACACAAGTTAAAATAAGATTAAAAAAAATCTGTCTGCCAATATGGCAAACAGATAATTAATTTATCGTGGCTGTACAATTAATTTGATAGCAGTTCTTTCTTCACCATCAATTTCTATGTCTGTGAAAGCAGGAATACATATTAAATCAATTCCACTCGGAGCTACGAATCCTCTTGCAATTGCTACTGCCTTTACTCCCTGATTAAGAGCCCCTGCACCAATAGCCTGTAATTCTGCCTTTCCTTCTTCTCTTAAAACACCGGCTAAAGCTCCAGCAACTTTGTTAGGGCTAGAATTAGATGATACTTTTAATAATTCCATCTTCGTCTATTACCTCCTTGATTGGATAAATATTATTTCCCTCTATATAATATATTAGCCATAAAAGAAATAAATTCCTGCTTTTTTATAAAAAATTATAAATTATTTTTTTGTATTGCCATTATTTGTTTGGCGGAATTATTGTTATCATCTATTTTTATTATAACTCCTTCGATTTTAACATCACCAGTTCCAACCTCATAGCTAACTGGTAGAGAAGTTTTCATCTTTTCAACCATTTTATCAGGCTTCATACCTAAAATAGAATCAACTGCTCCAGTTAAACCAGCATCAGTAATATAAGCAGTTCCTTCTGGGAAAATTTGTGCATCATTTGTCTGGACATGAGTATGGGTTCCAATAACTGCTGTGACCATCCCATCTACTGCTCTGGCAAATGCTATTTTTTCTCCTGTAGCTTCTGCATGAAAATCAACTAAAATAATATCCGAATCTTTAATTTTGGGATATAATTCCATAAATTTATGATATGGCGAGTCATTGCTCTGCATATATACTTGACCAATTAAATTAACAATGGTGACTTTTTTAGAATTAATCTCCAGAGTCTGCCAGCCTTTTCCTGGATTATTTTCAGGAAAATTTAAGGGTCTAATCAAATTAGGATCATCATCAATAAAGTTAAAAATATCGCGATTATCCCAGGTATGATTTCCCATTGTAAAAAAATTTATACCATAATCATACAGCTCTTCAGCTACTTTTTTAGTTATTCCAAATCCACCGGCAGAATTTTCGCCATTTGAAATGATAAAATCAATATTATATTCTTCTTTAATTTCATCTAAAAATATTCTAACAGCCCGTCTTCCAGCTCGTCCAACAATATCTCCAATAAATAAAATATTCATCTTAACTCTCCTAAATTAATATATTTAAAATTTATAAAAGGCTCCTCAGAGAGGAGCCCATTAATTTCATAATTAGTAATTTTTATTTAGCATAATCTACTACTCTAGTTTCACGAATTATAACAACTTTGATCTGTCCAGGGTAGTCGAGATTTTTTTCGATTTTTTTCTTAATATCTCTAACCATCTTTGTACTTGCAATATCATTGACTTTGTCAGGCTCAACAATAACTCTAATTTCTCGTCCTGCCTGAATTGCATATGCTTTTTCTACACCTTCAAAGGACTCACCAATTTCTTCTAAATCTTCAAGTCTCTTAATATAAGACTCTAATGTTTCTTTTCTAGCTCCAGGTCTTGCTGCTGAAATTGCATCAGCTGCTGCAACTAATACAGCTTCTACTGATTTAAATTCAACATCATTATGATGAGCTTCAATTGTATGAATTACCTTTTCACTTTCACCATATTTCCTTGCAGTCTCTACACCGAGTTCAACATGAGTTCCTTCCATATCAT
The DNA here is from genome assembly GCA_051746665.1 of Bacillota bacterium. Taxonomy (GTDB): domain Bacteria; phylum Bacillota; class Halanaerobiia; order Halanaerobiales; family Halanaerobiaceae; genus Halanaerobium. Next base: position 1,093 of record JBNJFG010000074.1, on the reverse strand, counting down.
GATCTATTGCTTTACCCAGGTCATGGAGTAATCCTCCACGTCTTGCAAGTGTAACATCTGCACCTAATTCAGCAGCCATAATGCTTGCTAAATATGATACCTCAATTGCGTGTTGTAATACATTTTGCCCATAACTTGTTCTAAACTTTAATCTTCCTAATAGTTTAACTAGTTCAGGATTTAAACCATGAACACCTGTATCGAAGGTTGCTTGTTCACCAATTTCTTTAATATGCTGATCTAATTCCTTCTCAGCTTTTTCAACCATTTCTTCAATTCTAGCTGGATGAATTCGACCATCAACAATTAGTTTTTCTAAAGCAATTCTTGCAATTTCACGTCTGATTGGATCAAAGCCAGAAATAACAACTGCTTCAGGAGTATCATCAATAATCAAATCAATTCCTGTTAAGCTTTCTAAAGTTCTGATGTTTCTTCCTTCACGACCTATAATTCTACCTTTCATATCATCATTTGGAAGATTAACAACAGATACAGTTGATTCTGTTACATGATCAGCTGCGGATCTCTGTATTGCAAGAGATATTATTTCTCTAGCTTTTTTCTCAGATTCTTCTTTAGCTTCTGCTTCTTTTTCTTTAATCATTTTAGCATATTCATGATCAAGTTCAGATTCAACCTTATTTAAAAGATAGTCTCTGGCTTCACCTTCTGAGAAACTGGAAATCATTTCTAACTTTTCTTTTTGTTCTTTCCGTATTTCTTCAACTTCCTCTTCAGCCTTAGTTAAATTCTTATCCCGATCTTTAATGCTTTGTTCTTTTCGTTCTAGATTTTCAGATTTACGATCAAGATTTTCTTCTTTATGCATCAGTCTATTTTCTAACTTCTGCAGCTCATCTCTTCTTTTTTGACTTTCTTTGTTTGCTTCTTCGCGAATTTGATGAGCATCTTCTTTAGCTTCAAGAGTAATCTCTTTTTTCTTTGCCTTGGCGTCTCTTTCTGCATCTTGGAGTATCTTCTCTGCTTCTTGTTCTGCAGACTGCATACGTGCTTTCGCAATATATTTTCGAATTAAATACCCAATTACAATTCCGAGAGGTAGGGCTATTATAAAATAAAACACACCTCC
>JBNJFG010000073.1:0-10587 GCA_051746665.1 Bacillota bacterium | reverse complement strand
CAGCCTTTTTTAGTATTTTGATTGCTTTTTATTCAAAAAGCACTTTTTCTGAGTTTATTGAATCCAAATTTTCGCCTGTTTATGAAAGTTAAATTACAGATGGACTCTTAACTGGAGCAGACTGCATAGAAAATGCATTTAACACAGCTGAAGAATTAGAATATGTAGCAGAAACATATTATCGAGCCAGAGCAATTGGTGAACCAGTAATTTTAGATGATCAGGAAATGGTAAAAATGCAGGAAAAATTCAAACATTACGGACAGGCTAGATAATTAATCACCCTAGAATTAATATCTAAAAAGTAAATCTAGCACAACACATTTTATGTCTCTCAAATAAAATTATAATTGTTAGCCGGGGGCATAAAATGTGATTTTTTAAATTATTTAGAAAATTACTTGACAATTAAAAAAATTTAGTTTATAATTCTAAATGTAATCAATTACATCAACTGACAGATAATTTTAAATATTTTTTAATTCTTAACAAATATCCTATAAATGCTTATATTTGGCAATTCAAATTTGTTATTTAACTAATTTTAAAAGTTCGAATAGTTTTAAGATAAATATAGATATAGCTATATTTATATTTTTTTGATTCAAATGTAATCAATTACATTTATACTAAAAAACTAGATCTTATAAAGTTAAGGAGGAAAAGAAAATGACAAAAAGAACTCAAAGGCTTAGAAATGAATTATTAGATACTACACCAGAAATATGTACAGAAAGAGCCAGATATTTTACTGAGTCTATGAAAAAAAGTGAAGGTAGTCCTATAGTATTGAGGAGGGCTGAATCATTCAAAGAAGTTTTAGAAAATATGAGTATATATATTCGCCCGGGAGAACTTATTGTTGGTAATCAGGCGAGCAGTCCTAGATCAGCACCAGTTTTTCCAGAATATTCTGTAGAATGGATTGAAGAAGAATTAAATGGTGAACCTTATTACTTTAATGAACGCCCAAATGATGATTTTAATTATACTAAAAAAACTGAAAATGAATTAAGAGAAATAATTGATTACTGGCAGGGTAAAACTGTTCTAAAAAATTTAAAAAACTTGATATCTGATGAGGCAAAAAAAGCCTGGGATATGGGAGCAATTGATGAAGGCTGGGTTTCTGAAGGTGGTCTTGGTAATATACTTCCAGATTATGAAATTGTACTGGAAAATGGATTGAACGGGTATATTAAAAAAGCAGAAAATGAATTATCAAAATTAGATTTAAAAGAACCAGGTGCAGTTAAGAAAAAGTGGTTTTTAGATTCCGTTATTAAAACAAATAAAGCTGTAATAGACTTCTCTCATAGATTTGCTGAAAAACTTGAAAATTTAAGTGCTGAAGTTAACGATCAGCATAGAAAAACAGAGCTCTTAGAAATGGTTGAAAATTGTAGAGTTGTCCCGGCCGAGAAACCAAAAACTTTTTGGCAGGCAGTACAGGCAGTTTGGTTTGTACATCTTGCAATTCAGATAGAAACTAATGGGCATGCAATATCTTTGGGTAGATTTGATCAATATCTTTATCCATATTACCAGGCTGATTTAAAAGCTGGTAGAATCACTGCCGAAAAAGCTCAAGAAATTATTGAATCATTTTTCATTAAAGCAAATGAAGTTAATAAGCTGAGACCCTGGGGTGGAGCTAAATTTTTCCCTGGTTATCATATGGCAGAAAATCTAGCTATAGGCGGTCAGACTATTGATGGAAAAGATGCAGTCAATGAATTAACATATTTAGTATTAAACGCCACAGAAGAAATGGGATTACCAAAACCATCAGTCTCACTAAAATGGTTTGAAGGTACAGATGAAGAATTTATGCACAGAGCTTTAGAAGTTGTAGATAATCATTCAGGTGGACAACCCGCTCTATATAATGATCTTGGTGTAATGAGAATTCTTAAAAATATGGGAATCAAAGATGACGATCTTCATAACTGGGCACCTGTTGGGTGTATAGAAGCTTCAATACCGGGCAAGTGGGATTTTGCTGCTAAAGGAGCCTGGATTAATACAGCAAAAATATTTGAACTAACTATTAATAATGGTAAAGATCCAGAAAGTGGAATTCAAATTCTAAAAGGTGAAGGCAAACTTAGTGATTTTAAAAATATGAATGAAATTATGAAAGCTTTTAAAAAACAATTGCACTATTATATGGATCTGGCTGTAGAAGTAGAGCACATGAATGATGAAGTCCATAAACAACATGATATTAATGCTTTTCGATCATCATTAATCGAAGATTGTATTGGCAGAGCTAAATCACTTATTGAAGGAGGCTCAATTTATTCTGCAGATGGAGGTCCAACCGTTGGAGCAATGAGTGCTGGAGATTCACTTGCAGCAATCGAAACAGCTGTTTTTGATAATAATTGGATTACTTTAGAAGAACTGGAACATGCCCTAGAAACTAATTTTGAAGATATAAAGACAACTCCTACAGGACCTGAAATACAGGAATTATTAAAAAACAAAACACCTAAATTTGGAAATGATAATGATAAAGCTGATAAATGGACAGTTGAAATTAATGATTTTATGGGATCTACTATGCATAATGAATATAAAAATTCTCGTTATGGTGAGGGTCCAGTACCTGGAACTTATTCACTCAGTCAGAGTTCAGTAACTGGAAATGTTGCCTTTGGTAATTTTGTGGGTGCTTTACCAAATGGTCGTAAAGCAAAAAAACCAATCAACAATGGTGTTTCACCCTCAACTGGAGCCGAAAGAAATGGTGCAGTAGCAGCAATTAATTCAGTTAGTAAACTGCCCAGCATCTGGTTCCAAAAAGGTGCAATATTTAATATACGGTTAAGTCCAAGCACTTTAAAAACAGTTGAAGGTAAAAAAAGAGTCTATGCACTTGTCAAAACTTTATTCCAAAACAAACAGTATCATGTTCAGTTTAATGTAGTAGGAACAGAAACTCTGCTTGATGCCCAAAAAAATCCTGAAAATTATAGAGATTTAATGGTAAGGGTAGCAGGTTATAGTGCTTTTTTTGCTCCACTTAATGATGAACTTCAGGAAGATATAATACAGAGAACTAAATTTGAAGAAGAAACTGCTTAAATTACAAATCCAGATTTAAGGTGAGGAGATCTAATATGGAAATTTCAGATCGGAATAACATTATCCAGAAAAAAAATGATAGCAAAATAGATGAAATTAAAAATTTAAAGGGTATGATATTTGATATTAAAAGATTTGCAACAGGAGATGGACCAGGAATTAGAGGTTTAATCTTTCTTAAAGGCTGTCCCCTCAGCTGTAAATGGTGTGCAAATCCAGAATCGCAAAAACTCCGATCTGAAATAATTTATTATAAAAATAACTGTGTGGGTTGTGGTAAATGTATTGAAAGCTGTCAAAATGATGCAATTAAGCAGGATGAAATTTTTGGCCTGATTACTGATCAAGAAAAATGTGTTAATTGTGGAGATTGTGCAGCAGCCTGTTTACATGATGCCAGAGAAATTGTTGGGGAAGAAAAGACTATAAAGGATGTACTAAATTTAATTAGAAAAGATAGAAGTTTTTATGATAATTCTGGTGGGGGGATTACATTAACTGGGGGAGAACCACTATTTCAATGTGAATTCGCTGTAGAATTATTAAAAGCTTTTAAAAGAGAAAATATCAATACAGCAATTGAAACAACTGGTTACACATCAAGAGAATGTTTGAAAGCTGCCGCAAATTATTTAGACCTTATATTTTATGATTTTAAACATATTGATGAAAATAAACATCGACAGTTTACAGGAGTAAGTAATAAAATTATTAAAGAAAATCTTATTTGGTTAAATAATAATTTAGAAGAAAAAAAAATAATAATTAGAATTCCATTTATTCCAGAACATAATTCTGCATTAGAAACACAGGAGAAAATTTATAAATACTTAAAGCAGTTTGATAAAATAAAGTGGGTAGAAATAATGCCATATCACCGCTTAGGCGCTGCAAAATACGAAGGTCTGGGGATAAATTATGATTTGAAAGATATAATGCCCGTAGAAAAAAAAGACCTGAATTATTTGGTTGACTTAGGTAAAGAAATTGGGATTAAAGTTCGTATTGACAGTAAATAAGTATTTTACAACATCAACTTAAATCCTATATAATCAAAGAGTCGTAGGTGTAGGCAAAATAAAAAAATAAATATTATAAAGAGGTGGATGTAATGGCATTGACAATCAGTGATATAGCTAAATTAAGTGAAGTTTCAACTGCTACAGTATCTAGAGTTATTAATTCTCCTGAAAAAGTTGCTGACTCAACACGCAAGAAAGTAATGGAGGTAATTGAAAAACACAATTATCAGCCCAGCGGACTTGCTCAAAGTTTTAGAACCAAAAAAAGCAAAACCTTAGCCCTATTTATTTATGATATAGATAACCCTTTTTATGCAAGATTAATCAAAGAATTAAATAAAATGGCTTTTGATAAAGATTATACCCTCATTATTTGTGATACAGAAAATAATAAAGATCGAGAATTAGAGTATATTAATTATATTAATCAAAATAAGATTGAGGGTCTTATAATGACAGAAGGTATATCAACAGATCATTTTAATAAATTAAATAACAATATGTATCTGGTATGTATAGATAGAGATATTGATTGTGAAATACCATATTTAAGAGTAACAACTAATAACCGAGAAAGTGTAGCAAAAGCTGTTGAATATTTAGTGAACTTAAATCATAAAAAAATTGCATTTGTAAGCGGTCCTAAAGATGTGAAAACATCAATTGAAAGGGAAAGAGGTTATCTTGATACTGTAAAAAAATATAAGCTTCCTGTAGATAATGATTATATATATCAAGGTGATTTCAAAAGAGAAAGTGGCTCAAAAGCACTTGATTATTTTCTTTCATTAAGTGATGTACCTTCAGCAGTTTTTTGCAGTAATGATTTGATGGCTGAAGGTTTATTATCAAGAGCATTATCCTTAAATATAGATATTCCAAATGATTTATCTCTAATAGGATTTGATGGTGTATCTGAAGCACTTTATAAACCATTAACTACAATCAAACAAAATATTCATGGAATTGCTAAAAGTTCAATAAATGGTTTAGTGTCAATGATTGAAGGAGGTGAAAAAGAAAATAAAGTTAAAGAAATTTCAGGAGAATTTTTAATTGGCGAAACTTGTAGAAGAATAAAAAGTGGGGAGGAAAAATAAGTGAGCCAGCTTTTAGAAATGAAAAATATTACAAAAGTTTTTCCTGGTGTAAAAGCTCTTGATAAAGTTAATCTAAGTTTGAGAGCGGGAAAGACTCATATTTTGCTTGGAGAAAATGGAGCAGGTAAATCAACTTTAATCAAAGTCTTGTCTGGAGCGCATCAACCAGAAGAAGGAGAAATATGTATAAAGGGTGAAAAAGCTGTAATAGGAGCACCTTCTGATGCCTTTCAGTACGGAATTAGTGTTATATATCAAGAATTTCAATTGGCACCTAATCTAACTATATATGAAAATATTTTTCTCGGTAGAGAATTAACGAACTCTTTTAACTTTATAAATAAAAGAAAAACTATTGTTAAAACTAGAGAAATGATGGATTTTGTTGGATTGGATCTTCCACCAGGTACGCTGGTCAAAAATTTAACAATTGCTGAAAAACAAATGGTTGAAATTACTAAAGCACTAGTTTTTGATTCTAATATTATAGTATTTGATGAACCAACGGCTACCCTAACAGATAAAGAAACTAAAAGATTATTTGAAATTATTCATCAGCTTGAAAAACAGGGAATTGGAATTATCTACATATCACATAGACTTGAAGAATTCAAAGAAGTAGGAGAAAGATGTACTATTTTAAGAGATGGCAAATATATAGACACAGTCGAATTAAATGAAACTTCCAAAGAAGAATTGGTTAATTTGATGACAGGCAGAAAAATTGACAGAGATAAAAAACGCTGTGATATTTGTTCTCCAGATAAAGTAATACTGAAGGCAGAAAGTTTAAGTTATCAGGATAAAGTTAAAGAAGTATCTTTTCATCTTTGTGAAAAAGAAATACTAGGAGTTTCAGGACTTGTTGGAGCAGGTAGAACTGAATTAGTAAAAACATTAATAGGTGAATATTCGAAAGATTCTGGAAAAATTCATTTAAATAATAAGGAAATAGAATTTAAATCTCCAGCTGATGCAATAAAAAACAATATATTTTATCTAAGTGAAGATAGAAAAGACGAAGGATTATTTTTAGGACACAGTATCAGAAATAATATAACGATATCTTCTCTAAAAAGAGTTACAAACAGGGGTGTATTGAAAAATAAACATGAAAAACAAATTTGTGAAGACTTAATTAAAAGTCTAAATATTAAGACTCCTAGTATGCATACTGAAGCTTTAACATTAAGCGGTGGAAATCAGCAAAAAGTAGTTATTGCAAAAGGTTTATGCCGGCAGGCTCAGATCTACATTTTTGATGAACCGACCCGTGGTATTGATGTCGGAGCTAAAGAAGAAATTTATGAAATCATGGATAAATTAATCGAGGATGGTTCTTCAATAATTATGATTTCCTCAGATTTACCAGAATTATTGAGGATTTCAGACAGAATAATGGTGATGGCAGACGGCAAATTAGTGGATACATTTAAGAATAATAATAATTTAAGCCAGCAGAAAATATTATCTGCAGCAGTTGGGGGAGGAAAAAAATAATGTCTACGCTAGATAATACTAAAACTATGAATGGTGGTTTTTTAGCTAATGATAAGACTGTCCTGGATTATTTCAGTGATTACGGTATTTACTTAGGGTTTTTAATAATATTCGCAATTTTCTCTGTAGTTAGTTCATCTTTTTTTACAGTGTCAAATGTTTCGAATATTATTATTCAGTCTTCAATAATAGCTATAATAGCAATTGGACAGACTGTAGTTATTTTGACTGAGGGTATAGATTTAAGTGTTGGATCGATAGCAGCATTTATCAGTATTGCGCTGGGGATAATGATGGTTGATCTGGGTATTTCGGTTCCGCTTGCTCTATTTTTGAGTGTTTTAATGGGTTCAGTAATAGGATTTATCAATGGTTTTGTTATTTCATATGGTAAAGTACCAGCATTTATTACAACACTGGGAATGATGAGTATTGCCAGAGGTGGGGCACTAGCAATTAATGGTGGTAGACCTGTTTCCATGCTGCCGAGATCTTTTGGAGTAATATCTTCAGCCTCTGTATTTGGAATACCTATATTTATTTTTTATGTGGCTGTATTCTATACTTTAATGTACTTTTTATTAACAAAACATAAGCTAGGACGTTATATATATGCAATTGGTGATAATAGTGAAGCTTCTAGATTATCCGGAATTAAGGTTAAAGCAGTTAAGACTTCAGCCTATATTTTTAGTGGTTTATTTGCTGCCATGGGTGGAATAATGCTAACAGCCAGATTAAATTATGCTTCACCTACTTCAGGTAGTGGATTTGAACTAGATGCAATTGCTGCAGTAGTAATTGGGGGAACTGCATTATCAGGAGGTCAGGGAAGTATATTAGGGACCTTAGTTGGAGCATTAATTTTAGGTACCTTAAGAAATGGTTTATCTATTTTAAATGTTCCGGGTTTTTATCAGCAGATAATTATTGGTGTTGTAATTATAGTCGCAGTCTTTTTTGATAAGTTAAAAAGAGATTAGGATTAATTTGTTTTCAGCTTTATTATTTCGATAATATATGTATTAAATTATATATTATATTACTAACTAGGTTTAAGGGGATTTAAAAGTAAGATAAAGGGTGAAACAATCTTTATATTAAATTAGGGGGTCATATTAATGTTAAAAATGAAAAAATTATTAGTTATCTCGATGGTTATTTTATTACTGGCCAGTTTTTCTTTTGCAGCAGCAGCGCAGGAAGAAATTAATATCGGTTTAATTCCAATGACTTTAAGTAATGAATATTTTATAGCTTTAATTAATGGTGCAGAGCAGAGAGCTGAATTATATGATGTAGATTTAACAGTTCAGGGTCCACAAACTCATGCAGATGCATTGGCACAGCTGGAGCAAATGGAGAATATGATTTCCAGAGGAGTAGATGCAATAGTAATTGTTCCAAGTAGTTCTGAAGCACTGGCACCTGCTTTATTAAAAGCAGAAGAAGCTGGTATTCCAGTGATCAACCTGGATACTAAGTTTAATGAAGAAACACTTGCAGATGCAGGAGTTGCTCCAATACCTTTTATTGGAACAGATAACTATATTGGTGCTCTAGATGCAGGTAAATTAGCACTTAAACTTCTTGATGGAGAGGGTCAGGTAGCAATCTTAGAAGGTATTTCTGGTCAGCAGAACACTTATGATAGAAAAGAAGGTTTTATAGATGGTATGGAGGGTAAATTAGAAGTTATTGCAACTCAAACAGCTGATTGGGAAGTAGAAAAAGGTTATAATGCTGCTCAAAATATTATGCAGGCAAATCCAGAATTAGATTTAATCTTTGGTAGTAATGATGGGATGGCCATCGGTGCTTATCGAGCTGTACTTGAAGCAGGTAAAGAAGATGAAGTTTATGTAATTGGTTATGATGCAGTTCCAGCGGCACTGGAAAGTGTTAGAGAGGGAGAATTGTATGCAACAATTGCTCAGTTCCCTGCAGAAATGGGTAAACGGGGAATCGATGCAGCAATGCAAATAATAAATGGTGAAAAAATTGCCTTAAAAGATAATGAAAGCACAGTAACAGCACCAATAACTCAGGAAAATGTTGAAGATATGATGGATTATCTTGATAATTATATAGATTAAAGAATTAGACTATCAAGTAGAAGAAAGAAGTATAAATAGAATTTAAATAATAACATATTAAAGAAATGTATCAAATTTTAAATCCCCTTAGTTAGTCATGATCTAATCAATTGTAAAAAGAGAGGTATTAATTTGGAGGCAGGATTAAAGATGGATAAAAACATATTTTTAGGAATCGATCTTGGTACAACTGGAACTAAAATAGTTGCTATGAATTACAAAGGAGAATTAATAACATCTGCTTCGGCTGAGTATCAAATTTTGAATCCTGAGCAGCAGTTTGCAGAACAAAATCCTAATGACTGGTGGAATGCTGTTAAAGCTCTAACAAATAAAATTTTTAAAGATAAGCCTGAACTTAAAAATTCAATCGCTGCCGTTGGAATTGCCGGCCAGATGCATACCCATGTTTATCTGGACAAGGACAATAATCTTTTAAGAAATGCAATAACCTGGATGGATCAAAGAAGTCAGCCTATTGTTGAGAGGATAAACAGTCAAAAAGAGAATAAAGAATTAATTTTTGAAATAACTGCTAATTTTTTGACCCCGACCTATACAGCGCCAAATATTATTTGGGTCAGAGAAAATCAACCTGAAATTTATGCTGAAACAGAAAAAATATTACTTGCAAAAGATTATATTAAATTTAAGCTGACTGGAGAAATGGTAACCGATTATTCTGATGCTGCTGGTACACTGTTATTTGACACTAAAAAGCTTGAGTGGTCGGATGATTTATTTGAACTTTATCAAATTGATAAGTCATTAATGCCTTCATTAGCTCCTTCTGCAGCAGTGATTGGTAAAATAGGTGAAAAAGCTGCAGAAATTACAGGCATTCCAGCAGGAATTCCAGTAATTAACGGTTCTGCAGATCATGCAGCGGCAGCTTTAGGAGCTGGAGTTACAGATTCTGGAGAAGTAGCAGCCATACTTGGAACAGCCGGTGTTATTTCGGTAGTTTCTGACAGGAGAATTGGAGATCCAGATGATAGAATATTTTGCTGGAATTATTGTTTAGAAGATAAATGGGTTAATTTAGCTCCAATGCAGACTGCAGGAGCTGCTCTAAATTGGTTTAAAAATAATTTTGATAAAGATAATAAAAATGCATTTGATAATTATAATAAAAATATAATTGATATTGAAGATGGTAGTGATGGCTTAATTTTTCTTCCTTACTTAATGGGAGAACGATCACCAATCTGGGACTCAGATGCAAAAGGAGTATTTTTTGGTCTGAGGATGAATCATTCGAAATATCATTTTGTTAAAGCTATTATGGAAGGGGTGAGTTTTGCATTTAAAAATAATCTTGAAGTGATGGAAGAACTAGGTATTGAAATTAATGAAATGAAATTTTTGGGTGGAGGCAGTAAAAGTAAAAACTGGATGGAGATAATGTCTGGTGTTCTTAATAAAAAAATTAAAGCCGTAATTGGATCTGAAACTGGAGCCTTAGGAATTTCAATTATGTGTGGTTTAGCACTAGGGATTTATGATTCTCCGAAACAGGCATCAGAAATGCTTGTCTCAGAAAATAAAGATTACTATAAAGAAGAAATGAGTCAAAATCATCAGGAAAATTATAATAAATTTAAGAAATTATATCTTAATTTAAAGCCGCTTTTTTAGAATATATAAACTTAAAATACATAAAATAAAATGGAGGAATATAATGAAATTAGAATTAGAAAGAATGAAAATTATGGAGTTTGGCAAGAAATTAGTCGATACTGGTCTAACTAAGGGTACAGGTGGCAACTTAAGTATTTA
>JBNJFG010000072.1:0-10592 GCA_051746665.1 Bacillota bacterium | reverse complement strand
AATAATGTTACAGATATACCTGCAGTCTATATGTTTGAGGCCACCTTTAGATCCAATCGCTATTCTACAGGTTCAGCAATCGCGATTGTGCTCTTAATGATGGTTGGACTGCTGATTATTCCGTATCTGGTTCACAGCTTTAAGGAGGATTAGCCAATGAATGATAAAATGACTATTCAAGAAAAAGTAATTAGATATACTATTTTAATAGTTTTTGCAATATTTTTTCTAACTCCAATGTATGTTTTACTTAGTACCAGTTTAAAACCATTTGCCGATGTATCGATTAATACAATGTGGCAGCTGCCTTCTTCCATTTCTTTTGAAGGATTTATAGAGGCTTTTTTCAAGCTGGCTCCAAATGTACTTAACAGTTTTTATCTGGTAATTCCAGCTACTTTACTTTCAGCTATTATGGGATCGATGAACGGTTATGTTTTATCTCACTGGAAGTTTAAAGGTTCGGATACACTTTTTGCTCTGATTTTATTTGGAATGTTTATTCCTTATCAAAGTGTTTTATTCCCTTTAGTTCAATTTATGCAGTCGATTGGACTTTATGGCTCAATTCCGGGTTTGATTTTAGTGCATGTGGTTTATGGACTGCCAATTACTACTCTAATGTTTAGAAATTATTATCAGGATGTGCCGGATGCACTGACAGAAGCAGCCAAAGTTGATGGTGCTAATATCTTTAGTATTTATCGACACATCTTTTTCCCGATTTCTATTCCGTCTTTTGTAGTTGTCTTTATCTGGCAGTTTACAAATATCTGGAATGAGTTTCTTTTTGCTGTGACTTTAACTGATACTCAGAGTCAGCCGATAACAGTTGCTTTAACAAATCTTGCCGGAAGCCAGGTAGTTGAGTGGAATGTGCAGATGAGTGGTGCAATTATAACTGCCCTGCCAACACTTTTAGTTTACATTATATTTGGACGTTATTTTATTAAAGGTATGCTGGCCGGTTCTGTTAAAGGTTAATTTGAGATCCGATTAGACTAAAAAATTAAATTTATTTGAATAGCTTATTTAAAAGATAAATAACTCTGGGTATGCTCAGTCTAAAATAGGCTGAGTTTTATCTTTATCTATTTGATTAAAGCAAAATATATAAAGAGGATTTAAACTGTTTTTAAAGAAATGCTTATATTAAGTAAGAAATAAGATATTGAAGATAAATAAAAATTAAATTTTACGACTTTTAAAAGAATACAATAGGAGTGAATAAATAATGAAAAAAATTAAGTGGGGTATTTTAGGTTGTGCAAATATAGCACGTAAGGCAGTTATTCCTGGTATTTTAGGAGCAGACAATTCTGAACTTTATGCTGTGGCAAGCCGCCGTGAAGATAGGGCAAAAGAATTTGCAGATGAGTTTGGAGCTGCAGTCTATTATAATGATTATGATAAACTGCTTGCTGATGAAAAAGTTGAGGCAGTTTATATTCCACTGCCAAATGGCCTGCACAAAGAATGGACAATAAAAGCTGCTGAGGCCGGAAAGCATATTTTATGTGAGAAGCCTCTTTCGGGAAAGAATAAAAATGAAGCAGAAGAGATGTTTAGAGCAGCTAAAAAAAATAATGTAAAACTTATGGAAGCTTTTATGTATCGATTTCAGCCTTTTGTAATTAGCTTAAAAGAAATGATTGATCAGGGAATGATTGGTGAGATTAAAGAAATCAAGAGTAATTTTGCCTTTGATATCACGCATCGCTCAGGTGATATCCGCCTCAATGCTGAACTGGATGGAGGAGCTTTAAATGATATTGGCTGTTATACAGTAAATATTTCTCGTTATCTAATGGGGGAAATGCCAACAAAGGTTGCTAATTTTTTTCAAAAAGAGACAGCAGAGGGAGTAGATTTAAGCGGCAGCGGAACTCTTTATTTTGCCGGAGGACGTTTTGCCAGTTTATATTATAGTATTAATTCTTACAAGGAACAGGATCTTGAAGTTATTGGTACAGCTGGTGTTATCCGTATTCCTGAATTTTTTTCCTGGAATGAAGATAATTATTTCTTGATAGAAAAAGATGGAGAAGTAGAAAAAAAAGATGCTGAAACTGGTCCTCAATACCAGTTAGAAGTTGAAGCTTTTGCAGATTCAGTAATCAATGATAAGGAAGTTCCTTTAAGAGTTGAAGAAGAAACTTATGCTAACCTTGAGGTAATGGATGCAATGCGAAAATCAGCAGCAGAAGATATTATTGTTAAATTGAATTAATTTTTTTCACATAAAATCTTAATTTTGCTGGATTTTTAGATCTAAATCAAATAGAATGTTAACTAAGATAAATTTTAAGATAAACTTATATGATTTTTTAAAATAAAAATTATTAAAAATGAAATTAATAATCTCAGACAGCTCTGATGATGATTTTGACAGGAGGCTAAATTATGGAAGCAGCAGAAATTAATCAGGTAATAGAAAAGATATTGGTTTATGGAGAAGTTAATAATTTATTGGGACAGTGGGATAAGGTTGCAGCTAGAAATGAAATTAGAGATATTCTTGAGATAAATGGAAGTCCAGCTGAAGCTTTAACAGCAGAAGAATTTAATGTTCCAGCAGAACCACAGGATTTGTTGGATCAGCTGTTAGATTTTGCAGTAGAAAAAGATTTAATTAATGATCAAGTTACAGAAAGAGATCTCTTAGATACAAAAATAATGGGAGCGATGACTCCCCGAGAATCAGAAATTGCCAGCCGGTTTTATAAAACAGCTGAAGAAGAAGGTATTAAAAGGGCTACTGATCAGTATTATCATTTTGCTCAGGCCAGTAATTATATTCGTCAGGCTAGAATTGCTAGAGATTTAAATTGGAAGGCAGAAAGTGATTATGGTCAAATTGAGATTACTATTAATCTTTCTAAACCGGAAAAAGATCCAGACGAAATAGCCAAGGCTAGACAAGAACCACAGAGTAATTATCCTAAATGTTATTTATGCCTCGAAAATGTTGGCTTTCCCGGAAGCTTTAATCACCCCGCTCGCCAGAACCATCGGGTAGTACCTTTGAAATTACAGAATGAAGACTGGTTTTTGCAGTATTCACCTTATGTTTATTATAATGAGCACTGTATAGTATTTAATAAAAAACATATTCCAATGCAGATTGATAAAAAAACATTTGCAGTTTTAATGGATTTCATTGATCAAATCCCTCATTATTTTATTGGCTCTAATGCTGATTTGCCTCTTGTTGGTGGTTCAATCTTAAATCATGATCACTATCAAGGAGGAAGGCATATATTCCCGATGGAGGAAGCAGATTCAGAAGTATTTTATCAGCATCCAACTTTTCCAGATGTAGAAATTAGTCGGATTAAATGGCCAATGTCTGTGATCAGGTTAAAAGCAGAAGTAAGAGAGGATATTATAAATTTAGCAGCTAAAATTTTGGATAACTGGCGTCAATATTCTGATCCGGAATTAGATATTTTAGCTTTTAGTCAGGTAGATGGTAAGCAGAAGCCGCATAATACTATAACACCGATAGCTAGAAAAAAAGATGATCATTACGAATTAGATCTAGTTTTAAGAAACAACCGCAAAAGTGAGAAATATCCAGATGGTATTTTTCATCCACATCAAGAATTACATCATATCAAAAAAGAAAATATAGGGTTGATTGAAGTAATGGGGCGAGCTATTTTACCAGGACGTTTGAAAAAAGAATTGAACTGTATCTCCAGTTATTTGAGTGGAGAGCTTGAGTGGGACGAGCTTAAGCAAAAAAATGGACTGGAAAAACACTTGGATTGGATAACTGAATTAGAGAATGAATTTGGTAAAAATTTAAGTGAAGAAGAAGCTGAGAGAGTTGTAGAAATTGAAACAGCTAATAAATTTAGTCAAGTTTTAGAAGATGCTGGAGTCTATAAAAATGATTCTGTTGGCTATAAGGGTTTTGAAAGGTTCCTACAAAGTTTAGGAATAGAAAAAACAAAACTATAACCACAAAGGAAGTGTTAGATTATGAGTAAATTTAACTTAAATGCTATTGATTCTTATAGCTATGAACCATTAAGAAAACAAGTTTATAAGGTTCTGCGGGAGGCAATATTAAAAGGTGAGCTAATGATTGGGGAAAAAATTACGGAAATGGAAATTGCAGATGAACTCAGTGTTAGTAGAACTCCAGTTAGAGAAGCTTTTAGAATGCTTGAGCAGGAAGAATTAATTAATATTATTCCACAGCAGGGTGTTTTTGTGGCTGGTGTAGAGACTGAAAAAGAAATTGATGATATTTTCCAACTTCGAGCAGAATTAGAAGGTCTGGCAGCTTACCTTGCTGCTGAAAAAATAAGTGAGGAACAAAAAGCTTCATTAAAAGAATATACAAAAGAACTTGAAGAATGTATTAAAAATAATGATCAACGTGGATGTATTAGAGTGGATATTGCTTTTCATAGAATAATTAAAGAAGCATCTAACAATAAATGGTTAGAAAAATTTCTAGATACTCTTTTTGAACAGGCGACTCGTTTTCGAAGCAGCAGTTTTTCTCGCAAAGGTAGAATGCATGAATTTTTATCAGAACATATGGAACTTGCTGATGCAATCAATAGCGGTGACTCTGATAGAGCCCGTAAATGTGCCGAAGATCATATTAAAGCTGCCTGGGATAGTATTATTACAGTATTTGAAAAAGAAAATAATTAATAAAGACCGCTTCTTTAACGAAGCGGTTTTTTTAGCAGAACTAAGTAAAAATTATTTTATTTAGAATTTGATTTCAATTTAGAAATGATATCTTCTAATGGAATTGGCCGACAGTAATAATAACCCTGTATAATATCACAGCCGAATAATTTTAATTGTTGAGCTTGTTCTTTATTTTCGACTCCCTCAGCAACTACTTTTAAATTAAGGTTATGGGCCAGAGTAATAATTGTGTTAACAATAGCACGATTATTCCTGTTATTAATAAAGTCATCAATAAAAGACTTATCTATTTTTAAGGTGTTGATTGCAAATCTTTTAATATAATTTAAAGAGGAATAACCTGTGCCAAAATCATCAATAGCTGTTTTAACACCCATTTGATTTAATTTATTTAAAACATCTATCGTATAATCTATATTTTCTACAGTTGTTCTTTCCGTAATTTCTAATTCAAGATTTTCAGCTTTTAATTTGGTTTTTTGAAGTACGTTCTCAACCGTTTTAATAAAATCTTTAGCAATAAACTGCTCAGGACTTACATTAACTGAAAGGTAGTAATCACTATCAAAATAATCATTTAGTTTTTTTATTTCTCTACAGCTTTTTTCAAGTACCCAATTACCAATTTCTTTAATAAACCCGTTTTCTTCTGCAAGTGGAATAAAAACTCCAGGTGGGATTAAGCCTTTTGTAGGATGCTGCCATCTGATTAATACTTCAAAACCTAAAATTCTTTCATCCTGGTTATTATTAAAACTTTGATAATGTAATATAAACTCTTCATTTTTTAGAGCAGCAGCAAGATCATTTTCTAATTTTTTCTTTTCAGAAATATTTTTATCAGCATTTATTGAATAAAAAGCCATTTTGTCAGAACTATTTTTTTTAACTGAATGCATAGCTAAACTTGCATTTTTAAGTAGTTTATCGACTTTTTTACTATCATCAGGATAGACTGAAACTCCCATACTTGATTTAAGATAAATAATATTTTCATATATAAAATAATCACTATTAATATGGCCTAAAATGTTATGTAGTCGTTTTTCAACTATAGTTTTTGAATTTTTTTCTTTGATATAAAAGTAAAATTCATCGCCAACTCGACTAATTAGCTGCTCAGCTTCAAGCTCATTAGACAGCCTGTCTGCTAATTTCTGTAAAATTTGGTCACCGATATTATGCCCAAAACTATCATTTATAGATTTAAAATCATCGATGCCAACAGCGCAGAGATATAATTTTCCATTTTCTAATTTATCTAAATGATTTTCTAGTTCTTTTTTGAAATAACTAATATTAGGTAATCCAGTCAGTGAATCATTATAAGTTAAATTTTTAATCACATCCATCATTTTATTGAAACTTTTTGCAGCTTCTCCAATTTCATCATCACTATTTATTTCAGATCTTATATTTAAGTTGCCAGAAGCTCCTTTTTGAAAAGTGTTTTTCAATTTAATTATTGGTTTAGCAATATTCTCTGAAAGGTAAAAACTTAAAATAAAAGCTAAAATAATTGTTATGATAGATATAATAATTATAATTTTATTAACTTTATAGATAGATCTTTGAAGATAACTTTGTGGTAAAATACTTATTATTTTCCAATTTTCAGTTTCTGGGATTGTCTGATAAAAAGCATGCATTTCAGTTTCATTTTTTATAAAGCTTAAATTACCATTTTCTTTATCTTTAATATCATTAATGAAATCATATTCATAATCAAAAAAGCTGCTGTAATTATAAAAAAGATGGCTCCTAAGATTGCTTTGATTTGGATGGGCTACTATATTTCCCTGGCTGTTGATTAAAAATGAATAGATTCCTTCTTGATTATTGGTATATCGATTGATATAGCTCGATAAATTTTTGATTTCAATTGTTCCACCCAGCAAAGAAAGATTATTACCTTCTATTGGAGAAGAAACAACAATAATTGGTTTATTCGTAGATTTAGAAATTACTGGTTCTGAGATCACAGTTTTGCCGTTTAAAACCTTAGGGAAATAATCGCGATCACTTATATTACCTGCATTATCTTTGATTGTAGTACTATAATTTCCATTCTGATCAGCAATAAAAAAGAAAGAGTAATTACTTTCTCTTTTCTGTAACTCTGTCCGCAGATAATTTAATTTTTCCTGCCAGCTGCCGTGCTGTACTACCTGGGTATTGGCGTAAATTTCTAAATCTGATTTCTTTTCTTTAAACCAGTTGGCTGTTAATTCTGACTTCTGAGCTATATTATTAATTTCATTTTGAAATATTATGTCTTCTAAAATCCAGTTAAAACTATTTGTGATTGCTATAATGACTATTAAAGTAAAAACAACAATAATTGTTGAAATTAGTATTAGAATCTTATTACGAAAATTTATGTTTTTCATAGATCTATAGGCACCTGCTTTAGTAGTTATATTTCTTTAATCAATATACTTCCTATGATATAATGAAAATGATGTATTTTCAAGAAGATAAACAAATATTTGAAAATTAACAAATTAAAATAATACTTTTGCTTGATAAAGGATTGTGTTATAATAATCTTTAAGACGTTTTTTATCATTTTCGCATAAAAATAGTAGCGAGAAGGTAGAATTATAATTTAAAGGAGGAAAAATTAAATGAAAAAGATTTTAGTATTAACTTTAGTTCTGTTGGCAGTATTAACTTTAAGCACAGGTGTAATGGCCCAGCGATATATAGTAGGAACAAATGCTAGTTTTCCACCCTTTGAGTATGTAGAAGAGGGTGAAATTGTAGGTTTTGATATTGATTTAGTTAAAGAAATTGCTGAACTACAAGGTTTTGAAGTAGAATTTAGAGATATTAGTTTTGACTCACTAATTCCTGGTTTAGCTTCTGGTAGTCTTGATATGGTTGCAGCAGGAATGACTATTACTGATGCAAGAAAAGAAGTAGTTGCTTTTTCCGATCCATATTATTCAGCAAATCAGTCAGTTCTAGTACATCAAGATTCAGAAGAGGATCTAACTGTTTTATTTGGTGATAATGATATTGGTGTCCAGACTGGAACTACTGGCGATACATGGGTTAGAGAGAAACTGATTGATCGTGATATTTTAAAAGGTGATATCAGAAACTATGATTCTTATGTATTTGTTATTCGGGATTTAGCTAATAAAAATATTGATGCAGCAGTTTTAGATAAGCCAGTTGCAGAAACTTACAGCAAAAATAATCCTGTTAAAGTAGTTGCGGAAGTAATTACTGGTGAAGAATATGGTATTGCAGTCTCTAAAAATAATGCAGAGCTGCAGGAAAAAATCAATGCAGGCCTTGCAAAAGTAATAGAAAATGGAACAATGGATGAATTAATCGAAAAATATTTTGAATAAAATATAATTGGGCTTTCCCTTTATTATTTTTATTGATAAAGGGAAGCCTTTTAACTTTTTGTTTTTGGGAACAAATCAATTTAAGAATAAATTAATAATAAAATAATTCAACTCTTAAATGTTTAATAATCAACTGTAAAATTAAGCTTTTTAGAGTGAAATTATTATTTAATTTTTTTAAAACTAAAATTTAGAAAGGATCGATTATGGATAAATTAGAATTAATTAAAGAAGCACTACCTTATCTATTAGAAGGAACATGGATTACAGTTCAGTTAAGTTTTTGGAGTCTTTTAATTGGTATAGTAGTAGGCCTTCCGGTGGCTTTTGCCCAGGTTTACGGAAACAAATTGGTGCGGGGGATTGTTGCAGTTTATGAACGATTGGCGAGAAGTATTCCATTATTAGTTATGCTTTTGCTTTTGAATTATGGTCTGCCAATGTTAGGTTTAAGAATACCCGTTTTTAGAGCTGCAGTTGTTGGGATTGGACTTAGATCGGCAGCTTATCAATCTCAAATTTATAGAGGTGCTATTCAGTCAGTTGGAGGTTCCCAGATGAAGGCAGCACTTTCACTTGGAATGAGTAAAATGAGAGCTTTTTTTCATATTATAGCTCCCCAGGCAATTAGAATTGCAATTCCTCCAGTTGCTAATGAATCAGCAATTGTGCTAAAAGATACATCACTTGCCTTTACAATTGGTGTTGTAGAGCTTTTAAGACAGGGAGAATATTTTATTGCAACTTCTAATGAGCCGATGGTAATTTATTTAACCATTGCAGCAATTTATTTTATTTTAACTACTATAGTCAACGGAGGTCTATCCCTATTTGAGAAAAAATATCAGATTCCAGGGATAGGTATTGAAGGAGGACATTCAGATGCCTACTAAGCATTTATTGAAAATAGAAGATTTATACCACAGTTTTGGAGAAGAAGAGGTACTTAAAGGAATCTCATTTTCTCTTGACAAAGGAGAAACTAAAGTAATTGTTGGTCCCAGCGGAACAGGTAAAAGTACAATTTTAAATAATATTATTCGTTTAGTACCACCCAAAAAAGGTAAAATTTATCTGGAGGATACTGAGATTACATCTTCCAAAAAAATCAATGAAATAAGACAACAAATCGGATTTGTTTTTCAGGATTTTGGCTTATTTAATCATCTTACTGCCAAAGGGAATGTAATGATTGGTCTGACTAAAGTTAAAAAGATGAACAAAAAAGAAGCTG
This sequence comes from Bacillota bacterium, assembly GCA_051746665.1. Lineage (GTDB taxonomy): Bacteria > Bacillota > Halanaerobiia > Halanaerobiales > Halanaerobiaceae > Halanaerobium. The sequence goes on along the minus strand of JBNJFG010000072.1, from coordinate 1,319 downwards.
AAGAACTTGCTATTTTTGAGCTTGATCGAGTCGGGCTAAAAGAGTATGCTGATTCTTATCCTTCTCAATTATCAGGAGGACAAAAACAGCGAGTTGGAATTGCCAGAGCATTAGCTATGCAGCCTAAACTCATTTTATTTGATGAGCCTACTTCTTCCCTGGATCCTGAACTTACTGGTGAGGTACTTAAAGTTATGCGCAATTTAGCTGAAGATGGAATGACAATGCTGGTTGTGACTCATGAAATGGGCTTTGCCCGCAGTGTTGCTGATGAATTAATTTTTATGGAAGGTGGAAATATTGTAGAACAGGGTGATCCAGAGAAATTATTTACAGAACCTGAACACCAGAGAACCAGAGAATTTCTTTTTCAGCTGACTGATTTATACGGTGAGGGTGAGAACTAATGCTGAATATTTTGATGGAGTATTATCCCGTGTTGTTAAAAGGGCTTGGAGTTACTGTTTTTGTAACAATAATTTCCTGTTTTTCAGGAACTGTTCTGGGAACTTTATTAGCCTTAGGTAAAATTTATGGAAATAAATATATATCAGCCATGACTAGAATTTTTATCTCTATTATTAGAGGTACTCCACTTTTAGTTCAGCTTTTTATTATATATTATGGCCTGCCTTCTTATGGTATTAGATTAACTCCAATTACAGCAGCAATAATTAGTTTTATTATTAACAGTGGGGCTTATCAGGCAGAGTATCTGCGAGGATCTATCCAATCAATTAGTGGTAGTCAGTTAAAGGCGGCACAATCAATTGGAATGACAAAATTACAGGGGATTCGACATGTGATTTTGCCCCAGGCATTGAGGCGTGTTATTCCTTCCTGGACTAATGAATTCATTTATATGATTAAGTATTCTTCACTAGCATATGTTATTGGTGCTAAGGAATTAATGACAGAAGGTAAATTAATAGCCAGCCGCAACTACCAATTTTTTAATGTTTATTTCGTAGTAGCTTTAATTTACTTAGTTGTAATTATAATTTTTGTTTATTTATTTAACCGATTGGAGAAAAAAGTTACAATTCCTTAAAATGTCCATGCACCGGGAACCACCCGATATATGTCGATAATTGTTGAATTTAGGACCTACTAATTTTTTCTTGTATTCTTAAATCTAAAGTGCTATAATTAATTTTAGGAAATATATGTAATTTTAATAACCGATAATTATAGTTAATGGAAACTATTAAGAGCAGGGTGGTGAAAATATTGGATCAGGAGCTCCTTGATGCAATTAGAGATATTATTGTTACTGAGACTAAGAAAATAGTGCAGTCGGAAACACGAAAAATAGTACA
>JBNJFG010000071.1:0-10929 GCA_051746665.1 Bacillota bacterium | reverse complement strand
GTTTATCTGATGAAAGATGAAACTGGAATGATTATTTATGTTGGTAAGGCCAAATCTTTGCGCAGTCGAGTCAGATCATATTTTCGTAAAAATGATCAGACATACAAGACCAGGATGCTGGTTAAATATATCGATGATTTTGATTATATAATGACTGATACAGAAGTTGAAGCTTATATTTTAGAGGCTAATTTAATCAAAAAGCACCAGCCAAAATTTAATATTCGGCTTAAAGATGATAAAAGTTATCCTTATATTAAAGTTACTAAAAATGTTGATTTTCCCAGAGTTTTTAAAACAAGAATAGTAAAAAATGATGGAGCTGAATATTTTGGCCCCTTTGCTGATGTTGATGCAATTTATAAAACTCTGGATGTCATTAAGGATATCTTTAAACTCAGAAGCTGTAAAAAAGAACTAAAGGCAGATGATCCTGAGGACCGTCCCTGCCTGAACTACCATATAGATAAATGTCTTGGTCCCTGTATTGGTGCAGTTAGTAAAGAAGATTATCATGAATTAATTGACCAGGTATGTCTTTTTCTTTCCGGACGACAAATAGAATTAAAACATCAGGTTGAAGAAAAGATGAAAGAAGCTGCAGCAGAAAGAAATTTTGAAAAAGCGGCTCGTTTTAGGGATGCATTGGAAGCTTTTAAGAAACTTAGTGAAAGTCAAAAAGTAATGACAGATAAAAATATTGATCAGGATGTAGTTGCTTTAGTTCAGGGAGCTGAAGATACAGCCTGTGCTCAGCTGCTGCTGGTGCGAAATGGCAGGCTCATTGGTCAGGAGTATTTCATTTTGCAGGGAACAGAAGAAGAAAGCACAGAAAAAACAATGGCTTCATTTTTGCAGCAGTATTATGAACAGGCTGCTGGAATTCCGGATGAACTTTTATTAAATACAAAAATTCATTATCAAGAGCTCTTAGCTGAGAGGCTTGCCGATATTAAAGGTAAAAAGGTAAGTATTCAGTATCCTCAAAAAGGTGATAAAAAGAAGATGCTGCAGATGGCCGAGCGTAATGCTGAGCAAAATCTTAAAAAAGAAGATATTCGCAGTAAGTATGAAGAAAAAAGAACTTCAGGTGCAGTAGAAAAATTAGGAGAAATTTTGGAAATGGAAAATGATCCGTATCACATTGAAGGCTTTGATATTTCTAATATCCAGGGTACAGATTCAGTAGCTTCAATGGTGGTTTTTAAAAATGGGCGCCCTTCTAAACAGGATTATCGGCGTTTTAAAATCAAAACAGTAGAAGGTCCAGACGATTTTTCCAGCATGAAAGAAGTTGTAGAAAGACGCTATGCTCGTTTATTGCATGAAGATAAGAGACTGCCAGATTTAATCTTAATAGATGGTGGTAAAGGACAGCTTAATGCTGCTTATGAAATTTTAGAGCTTTTGGGAATAGAAGATCTGCCAATTATAGGACTAGCTAAAAGAGAAGAAGAAATTTTCAAACCTGGAGCGAGTGATCCGATAACATTACCACATCATACGCCAACTCTGCAGCTGCTGCAGCGGGTAAGAGATGAAGCACATCGTTTTGCAGTTAGTTATCACCGCAAATTGAGATCGCGCAGATTAACTCATTCAATGCTTGATGAAATTCCTGGTGTCGGTAAAACTCGCAGAAATGCTCTGCTCCAGCATTTTGGTTCTCTGGCAAAAATTAGGGAGGCTAAGATCTGGCAGTTGAAAGAGGTAGATGGCATAAGTGGTAAAACTGCTCGTAAAATTTATGATTATTTAAGAGAAAATATGAGAGCTTATTAAAAAAATTGAAATTCTTGCAGGAGATTTATCTTTAGTATTGAATATATAATATAGAGCATCTGATATATCACAAGAAAATTAGGAAGTGTTATTATGGCTATTAATAAACAAAGTCTGACAGATCAGGTATATACAATGATCAAAGAACAGATTTTAAATAGGGAATTGGAACTTGGTGAACAGCTTAATACCAGAAAAATAGCAGAGGAGAATGGTATTTCTCTGATGCCTGTAAGGGATGCGCTGCGCCGGCTGGCAAATGAAGAACTTGTAGAAAACAAACCCCGCGTAGGATTTTTTGTCAAAAATTTTTCTGAAACAGAGATTAATAATATTTTAGAAGTTAGAAAGATGCATGAGTTATACTGTCTTGATAATTATTTTGATCAGATTGATAAAGAAAAAGTAGTTGAACTTAAGGAAAAATTTGAAAATGGTAATCAGAAATATTTCAGCAGCTATGACACCAATCTGCATAAGGAGATTATTTTTTCCTCAAATAATGATTATTTGATTGACAGTTATTTAAAGATGATTAATCATTATACCATGCTTTTTAGTTATTTAAATTATAAGCGTTCTGAGACTTCCCGTCGGGAACACATAGATTTAATTGACTCCATATTAAACGGAGAAAAAGAAAAATCATTAAATATTTTGTATCGCCATTTGGATCGAGTTCAGATTGCAGAAGATGCGAAAATAAAATAAATAATAAAAAAACATAAAAAGATTGCAAATTTAATTTGCAATCTACAGCTAAATGTTGTAATATTGAAAATAGAAAGAAAATTTAAACTTAAACAGGATTATTTATTAATAAGAAACTAAAAACTATTTTTTTGCTTTTATGTGATATATCACATATCAAATAAAAGATAAACAATATCAGTAAAAATTATTGATAAGAAATTATTTATACTTTATAAGATACAGAGAATTAAATTTTTAAACTTTAGCAGGAGCTGATAATCTTGAAAATCACTAAATTAGAATTATTTAAGCTGCCACCGCGCTGGCTTTTTCTTAAAATATCAACTGATCAGGGGCTTTCTGGTTGGGGAGAACCAGTAGTTGAGGGAAAGGCTGATACAGTAAAAGCAGCGGTTAAAGAAATGGAAGATTATTTGATTGGAAAAAATCCTTTGCAAATAGAAGATATCTGGCAGACTCTATACCGGGGTTCTTTTTACAGAGGGGGACCAATTTTGATGAGTGCCATTGCTGGTGTTGACCAGGCTCTCTGGGATATCAAAGGAAAATATTTAGGGCAGCCGGTTTATGAGCTTCTGGGTGGAAAGGTTAGAGATAAAGTCAGGGTTTACTCTTGGATAGGTGGAGATCGTCCTGACAATGTAGTCCAAGCAGCACAGGAGAAAAAAGATGCCGGTTTTACTGCAGTTAAAATGAATGGAACAGAAGAATTACATTACATAGATAGTTATCAAAAGGTTGATCAGGCTGTGGCTAGAGTCGCAGCTATTAGAGAGCAGTTGGGTCCAGATTTTGGGATAGCTGTTGATTTTCACGGTCGAGTTCACAAAGGAATGGCGAAAATCTTGTTTAAAGAATTGGAACCTTTTAGGCTGATGTTTATTGAAGAACCAGTTCTTTCTGAAAATATTGAATCCCTGGCTGCAATGAACACTTTTGGAATTCCAATTGCACTTGGTGAGAGGTTATTCAGCCGCTGGGATTACAAAAAAGTTTTTGAACTAAATAAAATTGATATTATTCAGCCTGATTTATCACATGCAGGCGGAATTTCTGAAGTTAGAAAAATTGCAGCTATGGCAGAGGCTTATGATATTGCAGTTGCACCTCATTCACCCCTGGGACCAGTTAACCTCGCAGCCAGTTTGCAGCTGGATGGAGTAACTCCGAATGTGTTTATTCAGGAGCAAAGTCTCGGAATTCATTATAATCAGGGTAATGATCTGCTGGATTACTTAGTTAATAAAGAACTTTTTAAATATAAAGATGGTTATGCAGAAATACCGGATTCACCAGGGCTGGGAATAGAAATTGATGAAGAACTGGTTCGGTCAGAGTCTAATAAATCACATAAATGGAAAAATCCAGTCTGGCGTAATCAAGATGGTACAATTGCCGAATGGTAGAACTAGAATGTCTATTGTAGATAGAGAAGAGATCTTTTATATCGATAATCCTACTACTGGCTTATTGGTATATCAAGATAAATAAGTAAATCAGGAGCAAGTTTATAATCCTATAAGCCCTTTAAAAATTAATGTGCTGGAGGTGGTCATGAAAATTAAAGTTTAAAAATGTTTTTTGTGCTTATTTTAAAGACCTTTATTAGTTACTTAAAAAAATTAAATTAACCTTACAGGAGGAAATTATCTTGAATAAAAAATTAATTATTAACTTATCACTTGCTCTTTTATTAGTCTTAACCTTTTCTGTATCATCAATGGCGGCTGAATACACTATTAATGCTGGTATCGGACTTAACGATAAATCAGCTCAGTATGAATCTTTAGAGTTTTTCAAGGAATTAGTTGAAGAAAACAGTGACGGAGAGATTGAAGTTAACTTATATCACTCCAGTCAGCTTGGTGATGATAGAGAAATGATGGAAGCTTTACAGATGGGTGTACAGGAAATGACCTGTCCTTCAACAGCTCCAATCGCTCCTTTTGTCAATGGATTTAAAGTATTTGATCTTCCTTTCTTATTCCCAACAAATGAAGCAGCAGACTATGTACTTGATGGACCTGTTGGTCAGGATTTACTTAAACAGTTAGAAGATGAAGGCTTAATTGGTCTTGCTTTCTGGGAAAATGGATACCGTCAGTTAACAAATAGCAGAAATGCTGTTGAAAGTCCAGAAGATGTAGAAGGTTTAAAAGTTAGAACTATGGAAAATCCAATGCACTTAGCAGCCTGGAGAGAAATGGGAGCTAACCCTACACCTATGGCATTTGGTGAATTATTCTCAGCTATGCAGCAGGGTGTTGTTGATGGTCAAGAAAACCCATGGGGTACAATTTATCTTCAGAATTTCTATGAAGTTCAGGAATATACAACAGATACAGGCCATGTTTATTCTCCCTTTGTACTTATGATGTCCAAGCAGTTCTATGATAAGTTACCTGGAGACCTACAGCATGTAGTTAGAGATGCAGCTGAAGAAGCTAAGTTTCATAACAGAAAAAGCAATAGAGAAATGAATGCCGCTTATTTAGAAGATTTAAAAGAAGTTATGACTGTTACAATCTTAACTCCAGAACAAAAAGCAGCATTCCAGGAAGCAGTTCAGCCTGTTTACGAACAGTTTGAAGATGAAATTGGTGCGGAATTAATTAAAGATGTGCAGGCACAGGTAGAAGAATTTCAGGCACAGCAGTAATTAACATAATAAATTAAGATCTAGGCTGTAATTATAGGGGGAGTATACTCCCCCTATAGTTTTATTAAAATTGTTTTGAAAATATATTATTTTAGTAGAGTTTTAAAGGGGTGTGGTTTATGAAAGATAAAAGTTTTATTTCACTTTTTGCTAGCATTTATAAATATATTCTTATTTTATTAACTTTAATAATGTTTATTATTGTTGGGGCTAATGTTTTTGCTCGTTTTATTTTAAACAGTTCTTTGGGGTGGGCAGATGAGCTGGCAAGATTTATTTTTATTTGGATTTCATTTTTGGGGGCAGTTTTTGCCTATACTACGGATGATCATGTTGGTTTGAATTTTGTTGTAGCAAAAATTAAATCTGCTAAAGCACAGAACATAGTTAATATAATTTCTGATTTATTAATTTTACTTGTGGTAGGTTTTATAACATATTATGGATATATTGTGGCTATTTCTGCTACAAATGTTTCACCGGCGCTCTATATTCCAATGAGTTTGGTTTATTCTGTGGTTCCAGTCAGTGGTCTGATGATGATTATTATTAATTTGATGAAAATCAAAAAGCATATAGAGTTATATATTAAAGATGAAAAAGAAAAGTTCGATGTTATGAAAGATATTGGAGGTGTTGAATAATGCTCTGGCTTTTTTTAGGAACTCTTTTTACATTTGTTTTAGCTGGAATTCCGGTTGTGTTTAGCCTTGGTTTATCAAATATTGCAATTATGCAGGCAATGGATCTGCCGTTTATGGTACTGCCTTCAAAAATGATTTCAGGTATGAATAGTTTTCCACTTTTAGCTATCCCATTTTTTATGTTTGTAGGTGAAGTAATGAACAGAGGTGGAATTGCCAAGCGTCTGGTTGACTTTGCCGATGCGATAGTTGGCCATATTACAGGTGGTCTGGGCCATGTTAATATTCTGGCTAGTATGTTTTTTGGTGGTATTTCTGGTTCTGCAATTGCTGATACAGCAGCCATCGGTGGCCTCTTAATTCCTCCGATGATTGAACAGGATTATCCGGCAGATTATTCAGCGGCGATTACTGCTTCTTCAGCTGTAATTGGAATTATTATTCCTCCAAGTATCCCTTTTATTCTTTATGGAATCATTACAAACACTTCAATTGCACAGCTTTTTTTAGCGGGGATTATTCCTGGAATTATTGTAGGGCTGGCTTTAATGGTCACAACCTATATCACAACTAAAAAGCACGGCTACGGTCATGTTGAAGGGACTGAACAACCTGCAGAATTCAGCCTGGGTCGTTTATGGAAGACTTTCAAAAAAGCCTGGCTGGCCCTGACTATACCTGTTTTAGTTGTTGGTGGTATTTTAGGTGGTATTTTTACTGCAACTGAAGCTGGAGTTGTAGCGGCCTTTGTAGCTTTATTACTCGGTTTATTTGCCTATAGAGAAATTACTCTTAAAGATTTACCTGATATACTTTTAGCAACAGCAAAAACAACTGCAATAGTCTTATTTTTATGTGGTATGGCAATGGTAACAGCCTGGCTTCTAACTATGGCTAGAGTTCCCTTTACCCTGGCTAATTTGTTGACTTCTATTACCAGCAGTCCAATTGGTGTTTTATTAATAGCAAATGTTTTACTATTTCTGGTTGGTTTTGTAATGGATTTAACTCCTGCAATGTTAATTTTGGCTCCAATTCTGCTTCCTGTTATGAAATCAGTTGGTATTGATCCAGTTTATTTTGGAGTTATTATGTCGATCAACCTTGGGATTGGACTTATCACACCTCCAGTTGGAACAGTGCTTTATGTAGCAACAGGAGTAGCAAATATTACTTTAGAAGAACTTGTTAAATCAATATTACCGTTTTTATTTACCTTACTGGCAGTGCTGGCACTTTTAATTGCTTTTCCACAGTTAGTAATGTTTATTCCAAATACTTTTGCTTAAATAAATTATAAGTTGAATTTCACTTAGATATTAATTTTAAATAATTAGGAGATGATTTTATTGCTTAGAAGTCAAAAAATCAGAAAACAGGGAGCAGAAATTGATGCTTTGAGGATGGGAATGGACTGGAAAGCTGAAGATTTAGATAAAATGCAGATTGTCATTGCCAATACTTATGGTAATGGTCATCCAGGAAGTTTTCATTTAGATAAATATGTTACACTACTGAAAAATGAATTAAAAGATATTAATGTTATGGGAAGTCGAATGACAACTTCTGATATCTGTGATGGAATTGCTCAGGGTCATGATGGAATGAATTATTCTCTGGTTTCTAGAGAAATGATTGCAAATATGGTTGAAATTCAGGCGATGGCAGCTCCCTATGACGGGATGGCTCTTTTTTCCAGCTGTGATAAATCTGTGCCGGCACACTTAATGTCAATTATGCGCCTTGATTTACCGGCAGTTCATATTCCAGGTGGATCAATGGCTCCGGGTCCAGATGGTTTAACACTGGAAATGATAGGAACCTATTCTGCTAAACTGCAGCGGGGTGAGATTACAGAAGATCAATTTAAAGAATATCAGTATTCAGCCTGTCCAAGTTGTGGTGCCTGTCAGTTTATGGGTACAGCTTCAACAATGCAGCTGATGGCGGAAGCACTGGGTCTGACTTTACCAGGAGCAGCTTTAATTCCGTCAACCAGTCCTGCTCTGGCAGAGATGACAAAAGAAGCTGGTCATTATTTAGTAGATTTAGTTAAAAAAGGACTTAAGCCTTCTGATATTATTACCCGTAAGTCATTTGAAAACGCGATGATGATACATGCTGCAATCGGTGGTTCAACAAATGCCCTCTTACATATTCCGGCAATTGCGCATGAGTTTGGAATTGAAATTGACTTGAATGAGTTTGATCAGATTCATCGCAAAATACCTTTTATAGTTAATGTTAAAACCAGTGGTAAGTATCCAACCCATTATTTCTGGTATGCAGGTGGACTACCGGCAGTAATGAAGGAACTTAAGGATTATTTACATTTAGATCAGATGACTGTTACAGGTAAGACACTGGGAGAAAATTTAGAGGAACTGGATAAATTCAGCTATTTAGAATATATGGAAAGTGAAGCACCAGCCAATCTACCGGATGATGTGATTTATCCGACAGCTGAACCAATTAATGATGAAGGTTCTCTGGCAGTCCTAAAAGGGAATCTCGCTCCAATGGGAGCAGTAATTAAACATTCTGCAGTTGAGCCGGAGATGCATCAATTTATAGGAAAAGTAAAGGCTTATGATACAGAAGAAGAGGCTTTGAAAGCTGTGCTTTCAGGTGATATTGTTTCTGGTGATGCAGTTATAATTCGTTATGAGGGTCCTAAAGGAACTGGCATGCCTGAGATGTTTTATACCAGTGAGGCAATCGCTTCTGATGAGGTTTTAAATACTTCGACCGCCTTAATTACAGATGGTCGTTATTCAGGTGCTACTCGCGGTCCTGCAATCGGACATGTTTCTCCAGAGGCAGTAGATGGTGGACCAATTGCTTTAGTTGAAAATGATGATCTGATAGAAATTGATATTCCAGCCCGCAAATTAAATATTGTTGGCATAGCTGGTGAAAAAAAATCAGAGGTAGAAATCGAAAAGATTTTGGATGCAAGAAAAGAAAAATGGGTTAAACCAGAATTTAAATTTAACAGTGGGACTTTGGGTCTTTACGTCCGTCATGCTGTTCCAGCTGCTAAAGGTGCCTATATAGGCATGGGTTAAAGTTTTTCATTAAATTCAGTAAATATATTGTAAGTCTTTTGATATGAGGTGAAAAAATGGTTAAAAAAGGTTATTTAAATCCTCAGACTGCTTATCTACAGGCAGCTCCGGCTCAATACATTAATGAAAAAGATATTTTGAAAAAAGCTGGGGCTTATGTAAGTGAATGGGGAGCAAGAGTTTTAATCAGTGGTGGTGTGAGAGCACTTAAGTCTGCCGAAAAAGATTTGACTGAGTCTTTAGATAAATATGAAATTTATTGGGAGAAAAATATTTTCAAGGGAGAAGTTTCAAAGTCAAATATTGATTTGATTAAAGCAAAGGCAGAAAAAATGAATGCTGATCTAATAATTGGAGTTGGTGGAGGCAAGGCAATTGACACTGCCAAGGCAGCCGCCGAGGATTTGCAGCTTCCTGTTGCGGCAGTTCCTACAATTGCAGCTACCTGTGCAGCTGGCTCAGCTTTTGCTGTGGTTTACACTGAAGACGGCCAGTTTGAAAGAGATTATTTCATGACTCAGAACCCGCGCCTGGTAATGGTTGATCCTGAAATTATTGCTGCAGCACCTGCTAAATATTTAAAATCTGGAATTTTAGATTCCCTTGCTAAATGGTATGAGGGTAATGCAGTAGCTAGTGGAATAGCTGATCCCAGTCTGGAGACAGTTGTAGCTATGAATTTGGCTGAGATATTATATAATAAGATGAGAAATGAAGCGATTATAGCTGTTGAGCAGTGTGAAAATAATGAGCTTGGAAAAGAATTAAAAGAAGTTATTGATTTAAATATTTATTTGACCACAATAATCCAGAGTCTGGGTCAGAACACTTCCCGAGGCGCAGCAGCCCACGGTATCCATAATGGAATGACTGCCATTGCGGAATCACATCAGCTTTTACATGGTGTAAAGGTTGGTTATGGAATTATTGTACAGCTTTATCTGGAAGAAAAATCTAAGGACTATATAGCTGATGTAGTAGATTTTTTCAATCAGCTCGGATTGGTACCTTCCTTTAAGGGGCTCGGACTTCCCTTTACTGAAAGTAATTTAGTAAAGACAGCAGCTAAATCGGTCAATGATACAGTAATGCTTAAAATGCCGCTAAAAATAACTGAAGAGATGATCATTGATGCAATGAAAAAAGCAGAAGCAGAAGTCAATAATTTTTAATTAAAAACTTAATAAAATTTATATTTTTAAAATTAATATGATCTCCTGTCATTAGATAGACTGAGCAGCAAAATCTGTCTATCGGCAGGAGATTTAATTATTTAAGTAAATTTTATAATAAGCTAATCTACCACTGATTATTCATAATTTCCAAAATAATCTTTTAATTTTTAACAGATATGATATAATGATAAGTGGATTGAAGATTTTAATTTGAATTGTGTTTTATCTAGTGAATTTTTAAAAGTCAGAAAATTTGCTTATTGGAGGTGGTAGTCAAAATCAGAGTTTTATTTAAACATTTATTGAAGTCTGAATAAAAAAATAAGGAGGACAAAAAAATGTTATTTAAAAAGAGAATGTTGTTAAGTGTTCTATTAGTGATGGCTTTGCTTTTTGTCTCAAGTTTTTCAGTTATGGCTCAAGATGAGGAAGTTGAAATTTTTAGTTGGTGGACCGGTGGTGGAGAAGAAGAAGGTCTAAATGCTTTAATTGAAATTTTCAATGAAGAATATCCTGATGTTGAAGTTATTAATGCAACAGTAGCTGGTGGTGCAGGTTCTAACGCTAAGGCCGTACTTAAAACCAGAATGGTTGGTGGAAATCCTCCAGATTCATTCCAGGTACATGGTGGTGCAGAGTTAGTTGACACCTATGTTAAAACTGGTTTGATGCAGCCGATTACTGGCCTGCTGGAAGAATGGGGAGTAAAAGACAAATTTAATAAACAGATTTTAGAAATGTCTTCTTATGAAGGCGAATATTATTCTATTCCTGTTAATGTTCACCGTTCAAATGCTACATTCTATAATAAAGAAGTACTTGCAGAAAATAATGTTGAACCTCCAACAGATTTAGCTAGTTTTAAAGATGCATTAGCTAAATTGGAT
>JBNJFG010000070.1:0-10998 GCA_051746665.1 Bacillota bacterium | reverse complement strand
TGTTATATTGAGCGGGTGTGGAAACAGTAATACGGGTAGTAGTTTAAGCAGTGACTCAAACATTGCAGCTGTTAAAAGTTTTAGTTCTAATAAAGTTATTGAAGTCGCATATGGAACACCGAAATCAAATATTTTGCCGCAGGAAGTAACTGTTGAATTACGTAGTGGAAAGGAAGTTGAAGTTCCAGTCGATTGGAACGATGGAACCCCTATTTATAACGGTCATCAGACAGGAACATATGAGTTTTTAGGGGCTTTTGATTTATCAAATTCAAAATATAAAAATCCAGATAATATTACTTTAGAAACAAAGGTTGAAGTAATGGATCCGGTAAAAGGCTCAATATACTTACCTGCTCAAATTGGTGAAGAAGTTAATTATTCCTTCAATTATTCCTTTGAGGGTATAGATTATGGAGAAGTTATTTTAACTTTAGAGATAACTAAAATTATAGATGGGGATCAAGCAAAGGATGTAATAATTAAAAGAAAAGATAAATTTACACCAAAACTTGGGGAAGAATATATTTTGGTAGAATATAATGTTACATTAGAAAGTATAGAAAAAGAATCGTCTTCATTTTCATTAAGTTTAGATGCTTTTGATGCAATTTCTAAAACTGAAGTTTCCTATGATAATCTTCTGAGTGGTATAGATAATGACTTATATACTGATTTAAACGTAGAGTCAACAGTCTCTGGTTATGCAGCATATCCAGCAGATATATTAGATGAACCTTATGGAGTATTTAACAGAGAAATCTGGTTTGATATTTCTAAAGCTGATTAATCAGTCTGCCAATATAAATAATACTTAAATTATTTTACTACAAAAGGGAGGCGAAATTATGCCTCTTTTTTTTACGCAAAGAAAGTGTGATTTCTATATTGATGGAAATATATTTTTTTATAATTATTAATTAACTGTAAAAGAATATTTTATTTTTAAGCTTGAATTACACTATTTAGAGATTTTTTCGCTTTTTATTACACTTTTTTAGGAGATAGGACTGTTATTATTAATTTAGAGATTAAAGGGAGGTGAGAAAGTATGAAGTTAAAGGCAATCATTTTTCTTTTTATAATAGTTTTATTTTTCCAGTTTCAGACTCAAGCGGCGGCGGTTTATCTTGGTAGTTTTACTCCTCAGACTGATGAAAACTTTACTTTCTCAGTTCCACTTCCAGATCTAGAAGGAGATATAATTAGCATTTATGCTGAAGATGATTATTTTAGATCAAATAATAAAAAGATTAGCTCTAAAAATCTTAAATTAATTAATCAGGAAGAAAGTATTTCTTTAACAGGCAGGCGGATTAATTTAGAAAAAGATTTAATTTCAAGAAACCAAAATATTTTTTTTCAATTGGAACTGCAATCAGAATATGAACCTGGTTTATATAAAAATATTATTCATTTAAATAGTGGAAATTTTAAATCAGAATTAGAGATTGTTTTTGAAATTAAACCATGGATGGAAATTTTGGATGGGAGCAAATATAAACCGGTTATAGATCGACAGGATGTCAACCATAAAGAGCTTTTTAGTTCCGGACAGCAGAAAATTATTATTAGAAGTAATACAGACTGGAAACTAAAAGTTTTGATTAGTCAGGATTCCAAGGATAATCTGTCAATTAAAATTGGTTCTGATTCCGAAAGCAGCAAAGTAGTGGATTATCAAAAAGAATTTATTAATCTTTCATCAAAAGAATCAGAAATAGCTAGTGGAATAAAGACTACAGAATTAAATTCAGGTCAGGCAGAAATTTATTATCAGCTTAAAATTGATAATTTTAGAAAAATTAATGCCGGTGAAAAAAATTATTTACTCAATTTTATTTTAGAAAAGGCTAATTGATATTAGCTCTGCTAATATCTTTATATAAATGATGTGTGTTGTGGAAGTGGGAGAAAAGCTTCAAAAAAATTAAAGGGGGTTATTTAATAATGAGGAAAGTATTTGTTTTAATGGTTGCTTTAATGCTGGTTTTTACAGGATTTGCTATGGCACAAAATGGAGATAATGGCAATGGAAATGGTAATGGCAACGGTGATGAAATGGAATATACTGGTTATTTTGATATGGTATTCGATTCAGAAGCTGGTTTAAATCCTGATATTGACTACTACCAGGGTTATTTTGAAAGCGATGATGATGGAATAGTTTATTTCCATGACGTTGGTGACGAGTATGTTAACCTTAAAGATATTAATCGCGAGCGAGTTACTTTAGATGGTGCACAAAATGGTAAATTTGGTGCAGCACCAAATTATCAGGGCGTAGAAGTTGAGTTACCTGCTTATGCTTATATTCCATGCTTCTTAGAAATTAAAGTAACAGGTAATCTTCTGACAACATCTGTAGCAAGTTTTGGTCCACAAGAAGAAGGCGAATTTGCTACTGGCTCTCCTGATAGTCCTAAGGAGTATAACTTGACCTTTGATAATGAAGTTGGCGGCTTTGTAGATGAAGAATGGAATTCATTAGGTTATGGACAGAATGTTGAGTTTAATTTACAGGAAGAGCTTAATGCCTTTATTAGAGGTTGCGATATCTTTGCAGTAGAAGTAGCATCTAATGCTGACTATAGATATGCTGTATCTGGTAGTGCTTTAACTGGACCTGGCGGTTCTAAGTTAGATATGTATATGAGAACACAGGTAGGTTCATCTGGTAACTGGTTACCAAATGAAGCTGTATTTACTGGAAATAATGTAGAAGAAGAATATTCTATGGAAAATATTGCAGCTGGAACAGAATCATTATTCATCCATGATTTTAAAGTTCCATTTGAGCCAACATCTACACACGGTGAATATAATGGTGCGGTTTATTTTAGAGCAGCTACAATATAATATATAAAAAATTGTATTAAATAATTTTTCCACTACAAGGCAGGGGCTGAAATTTCAGCCCCTGACCAATTAGAAAGGAGTTGTTTTTATGAATAAAAAAATATGGATGATAATTTTTGTTTTATTGCTGACCTTAATAGGTATTTCGGGGTCTGTTTTTGCAGTTATCAGAGTTCAGCCAGCTCGGATTATTATTAATTCTTTAGAAGAAAATGATAGAACAGGAGTAATAGAAGTTTTTAATAGTGGTGAAGAAGATTTAAAGATTACAGCATCATTATATGATTGGAGTTTAAATGAAGAAGACAATCTGCTGTATTTTGATCCCGGAGAAACTGAATATTCTCTGGATGGGTTAATAAAATTTAATCCCAAAGAATTCATGCTGCCGGCCGGAGAAAAACAAATTGTTAGATTTACCGTTAATACAGCGGAAGAGGAGGAGGTCATAAGAGAAAAAAGAGGTATAGTTTTTTTTGAGCATGAAAACGATGACATAAATGCAGAAATGGGATCCAGAATAATAACTCAAATAGGAACTGTTATTTATCAGGTTCCTGCAGGCGTAAAATATAATTTTAAATTCACAGGTTTACGAGTTTATAAAAGTCCTGAGCCAGAACCACAGGGACTAGTTATCAGGCTGGAAAATAATGGTGAGGCTCATATCAGATATTACCCAGAATATAAAATTGTAGATAGCGAAAATAAAGTTGTAATGGAAAATAACTTTAATGAATTAGTAATTTTACCTGGTGACCAAAGACAAATTTCATTTCGTTTAGAAGAAAGGTTAGAGCCAGGTGATTATAAAGTTTTATTGGAATTTGATTTATTTAATATTAATAAAAATCCTGAATATCAGATCCCAATTACTATAGAGTAGGCTGGTGAAAAAATGAAAAAAAGAATATTTTTTATTCTCATATTTTCCATTGTTTTTCTACTTTCGGGTTTGCTTTCTGCACAGGAGCTTGTAGAAGACAATCCAGGCATCGAAACCAGTATTGTTTTATTAACTCTTTTTGACAGTAATGAAGAGCGGGTTTATGAGGAAGACGATTTTTTTGAAATTTTCTATTTTAGTGATCAGGACTATGTTTTGATACCGACTAATTTGATAGCACCTTACCTTGAAGTGGATATAAATTTTAACAGAGAACTATCTTTATTAACAATGGAAAAAGGAGATCGAGAAATTCAAATAGATTTAAATGAAAAAGAATATCTTGAACATCAGGAGTGGAATGATAAACCACCGGTAATCTCTGGTGGAGAGTTTTATCTGGCAGCGGAAGTTTTTGAATATTTAACTGATTACAAAATAAGCTGGAATAATGCAAGGCAGGAACTTTATATTGAAGGAGAATTTATAGAAGAGTCATCTCAGGAAGATACCACTGATCAGGAAGATACTGCTGATCAGGAAACAGAAGAAAAAGCTTATCGGCAAGAAGAAATCCTTGGAGATGAAAGGCCATTTTTTCAGTTAAGCTCAGTACATTACAGAATGGAGTTAAATCTGGAAGACAGAGTATTTGGAAATTTAAATAAAATGATTAATGGTGATTTAAATTTTTACGGCAGGGTTGGAGACTGGGCTTATTATTTAAATAATGATCTAAGCTATAATTTAGATAATGAAGAAATAGATTATAACCTTGAGAGGATAAAATTAAAATATCAGGAAAATAATATATTAGTAATTGCTGGTGATCATAATATTAAACTAACTGATACTATGAATACCAATAAAATGCAGGGTATATATTTTTCAATGCCTGATAGTTTAGCTTATAAATTAATTCCTTATACTGATCTAAAAATTGAAGCAGCTGAGGGAGATCAGCTTAACTTATTTGTCAATGGAAACCTAATTAAGAAACAAAACATTAAAGATGATAGAGAATTTACATTTAAAAATATTGAGTTAAGATCCAGATATTTAAATAAAATTGAAGTCATAAAAATTAATTCAGATGGGGAAGAAGAAAGAACTGTTCGTTATCTGGCAGGTTCAAGTGATATTTTGAGACCCCAGGTTAGAGAAGTAGAATTAATGGCAGGACGTTATAGTGATGGTAGTTATTCTGAAGAGGATTGGACGGGATATTTTGGAGCTTTAAAATCCAGCTATGCAGTAACAGAAAATATTTCAGCTCATCTGGAAACAGCAATTTATAATCAGAGTTTAAATCCTGAAAGTAGTTTTGAAGATGAGATACTTTCTTCAATTATCGGGCTCTCTTTAAGGGCTTCTGATTCAGCCGTTATTAATTTAGATTGGCTGATTGCTGGTGAATTTGATAATTTAGAAACTGGAGCTCAGGCAGAACTGATTTATTCATTTTTACGGGGGTATATCAGAGGAATTTATCTATATATTCCACCTGAAACAGCAGAATATATGGAAAAAGATGAAGGAGAAGATAAATCCATTAGTTTTAGACTTGATTTGTCGAATGATATCAGTCTTAATCCTACTGTTGGGCAGCGAAATACACTTGAAGATAGAATAGATGAAACAAATTATTATAATTTTAAAATAATCTATAATCCAGGCTGGAGAAACTATAATGCTCTTTCACTAAATTATGAAGATAACAGGGCTGATTATTATTTCAGTGATCAAAATGATCAAATATTTACTTTTATTGGTGATAGGATACGTAAAGGAGTTAGATTAGAAAATGATATTTATGGAGATACATTTAGAGTCTCAAGCGACCTTGCTTATTATGATAATGATCTAAAAATTGCAGATTTTAGAAGTGATAATTATCAAGATTATGAAGCAGAATTAGATTTATACAAAAGAGTTGGCAGTAATTTACTGCTTTCCTTAAATTATGATGGTGAGCAGCGGCGAGATAATAATGGGTTAAGATATTATGATAGAAATTATAATGGTCAATTGAGGTTTTCAACGACTAATCGTACCTCTTTGACTTTAGGTTCATCAAGAAGAGAGGAAGAATCAGAAAACAGAATCGAAGAGGAAAGTTTTCTGCGCTTAAATTATAATTTTAACAGAGAATTTAGTTTAACTGGAGAATTAACAGACTATCATTCTGAATTTGCAAGGGATTATCGGTCACTGAATCTATCTGGTAATTATTATTTTGGTGATAATCCCGGGTATTTAAGATTATTTGCGGAGTATATTGTTCCTGACGAAGGAGATCCAGGAACTTCTTTTGGTGCTACTTACGATATTGTTAGAGATGATGAAAGCCAGATTAAAATTGAACTAAGAAGAGAGTATGCTGAATCTATAAATGAAAATGATTACGAAAACTTTGCCTCAATTTCTTATTCCCATGCAATTTCTTTTATGGGAGATCAACAGAAAAAAACTCGTTTCACTGATTTTGAGCCCAGGCCTATAGTGGCTGGTTATGCTTATCTTGATGAAAATTATAATGGAAAAATGGATGAAGGAGAAA
The DNA here is from genome assembly GCA_051746665.1 of Bacillota bacterium. GTDB lineage: Bacteria > Bacillota > Halanaerobiia > Halanaerobiales > Halanaerobiaceae > Halanaerobium. The sequence goes on along the minus strand of JBNJFG010000070.1, from coordinate 4,693 downwards.
AAAAGCTGGCAGATATTCCAATGCGTTTAGGAAGTATGATGACTTTTACTGATGAAAATGGTTTCTTTATTTTTAAACCATATTTTAGAGATGTTTATCAGTTAAATTTTGACTACAGTAATTTAACTGCAGATTATACACCTGTAACTGATAGTATAATGGTTAGAGTAAAAGATAATCAAAATATCAGTCAGAACTTTGGAGTTACTATTAATGGAACAGTCAGCGGCAGAATATTTATTGATAAAAATGCAAATGGTAAAAAAGATGAGAATGAAGATTATTTAACATGGGTTGGAATGGAAATAGAAGGATTAAATAAAAAAGATTATACTGACAAAAGAGGTGAATTTTATTTCCAGAATGTTCCTCTTGGAGAGCATACATTAGTGGTTTTAAAAGAATCTTTGCCATCTGGAACAAAACCACTTAATGGATACAGTCAGGATATTAATATAACAGAGGATAAACTTGATCACCAAGGTATTGAAATTCCAATAGTTTATGGAGATTAGACTATCCCAGGGCAGCTGCCCTGTTTAGCCCCGGTTTAAAAATCGGGGCCTATTACATTATTAGAAATGTTGATCAGGAATAAGTATTAATTGGGGGTGTTTAAATTGGTTGATGCAGATTTTAAATTTTATGGACTGGGATCTTTTTATTTTGAATACAGAGATAAAATGATCAACGGTAGTAATTGGGTTTCAAAAAAAGCTCTTTGTATATTAATGTATCTGGTTCAGGAAAAGAAAAACAGGATAACTGTTGAAGAATTAGTGGATGTATTCTGGCCTGAATCAGAGCTTGAAGATGGTAAAAACAAATTATATAATACCATTTATTTGCTGAGAAAATCATTAAAAAAGAATGAAGTTCCTAAAGATATTATAGAATCTGTAAATGGAGCTTATAATATCAGCAGCAGCTATACAATATGGACTGACTGGGACTATTTCAAAGAAAATGTTAATAATTTGCTTTCTGGGAAAGAATTCAGTATAGAAGAATTAAAATCTATATTAGAACTCTACAGGGGAGATTATTTTAGTTCATTAAAATATGAAGAATGGACAGATTTAAATCGAGAAAAGATGAGAGAATACTACTTAATATTGATAGAAAAAATAACTGAAAAACTTTATAATCAAGAAAATTACAGAGAGACATTAAATTATCTGCACAAAGGGATAGAATATGATCCCTATCGAGAAAGTTTTTATCTGCTCTATATCAAAGCGTCTGTAAAATTGGGAAGAATAGCAGAGGCAATAAACAGTTATAAAAAATGTGAAAGAATTTTAAAAGAAGAATTAAATGTACCACCAGGTCATGAACTAAAAAATGAATATCAAAGAATAAAAATTAGTAGAGAAATTAGCGAAAAAGTTAAACAGAAGTTTGATAGTAAGCCTGAGATAAATAGTGGAGCTATGTTCTGTGATGTGGAAGTTTTTCAAAAAATTTATGAGCTTGAGATGCGCCATGTTAAGCGTTTGAATAAGGAATTTGTGTTAATTTCTCTTGATTTATCAGTTTTAGATTCTGAAGAAGTAAATTCTGAACTATTGATTAATAAAATTGCTGAAGCATTAAGAAAAGTAGATGTAATCTGTTACTGTAATCAAAAAGTTTATATTATTTTAAAAGAAATTGGTCTTGAAAATAGTGGATTAATTATGCAAAGATTTAACAATCTATATAAAGATCTTGATTTAGATAAAAGACCCTCATTAGATATAAAAGTAGTCCATTAGATTAATAAAAACTTAAATTAAAATTTATCTTTTGATGATTTTTATTAACAAATTATTTATTAGTATGATGATTATTATATAATTCTAGAAACAAAAATAAGGTTGAACGGAGGGTTAATAATGAAGAGTGGGAAAAATAATTTGTTGAGATTTTTAATAAGTTTTATTCTTATTTTACTAGTCTTTTATCTTTCGGCCTCAGTAGTTTCAGCAGCTGGAGTGTTAGAAGAAAAATCTATTGAATATATTCTTAATTATTTTAATTTAGAAGTTGTTTTTTACAATTATTTTAGTTTAATTTAAAAAAACTTAATTTTTACCTGGATTCGTTTTTTTTTCAAGATGAAAATAAGTTTTTTTGGGGATTGAAATGTTATTATTATAAGTAAGAAGAGATGAGAAATATAAAACTTATAATTATTTTATTGTTTCATTTAAAATCTTTTCGTTGGTTTAATCTGAAAGGGTTAAACTCAATCAGCAGTTTAAGTGTTACTAAATTAAACTAACACTTTTCCACTACAAGGCGGGGGCTGAAAATTATGGCCCCCGAATTAAAAAGTATGATCATCACAGGAGATTATTTAGCTCCGGTTTTAAAATCCGGGGTTTGTTTATGTGAGAATCAGAAAACCGGATGTATATACATCTGAGGCTTTTTTGCTAATATCCTGATATTATATTATAAATTTTTTTAAGTTTAACTCTTTTTCGATAATTTTTAGAGATTTTTTATAGAATTTTCTTAGACTAAATTGTTATTATTTATTTAGAAATGATGAATTGGGAAACATATGAAAATAAAATTTATTTTTATTATATTCCTTATAATTTTCCTTTTTATGTATATGATGATCTGAAGGTAATTAAGTTCGTTAGCAGTTTAAGTGTTACTAAATTAAACTAACACTTTTCCACTACAAAGCGGGGACTTAAAATTATCTAGTCCCCGACTTTAAATAGTTTATGAAAACGGGATATTTTTTTGAATAATTATATTCTTAATATTTATAATAATATGATAAAGAAATGGAGGAATAATAATGGCTGGTAAAGTTAGATTTTTTGCTGCACTATTTATTATCCTATTATTCTTTGTTATGAATATAAATTTAGCTGCAGCCAGTTATTTAACTGCTTCTGAATATGAAATTAAAATGATTATTGATTATTCTCAGAAAGTAACCTCCGATCCTATAAATATTAATGCTAAGGCTGAAACAGAAGCTGAGCTTAAAAACAATAATATATATATTGATACCTTTGTTTTACAAAACTCAGATGGAGAGGAAATACCGTCTCAGTATATAAAAATAGAAACACCCTATTTTAATGAAACTCTAGATAAACGCCACCGTTTTTTATTAATGAAAAATGAGCGGGATAAAAGCTGGTTTAAAATATCTTTATCGAGCCAGGCTGCCTATCTCGAACCAGGAAAATATGAAGGAAAAATAAATATTGATGAACTTGACTGGGAAATTGATATTAAGGTTTTGATTAATCCCTTTATCTCTCTCCAATTAAACGAGGATAGATTTAAATTTGAAATCACTGATGCTTCTCAAACTGATTTTTTTATTGTACCAGATTTATTTGAGTTAGATGTGAGGTCTAATCATACTGACTGGGAAATTCAGGCGGCGTTGAAGCAGGAGGCTTTTATTAATCAGCAGGGTAACTTGTTAAGTCCAGATAATTTATATTACCGACTGGAAAGAACAGATCAAAAATATGATTTAAATGAGCTGAAACAGGAGCAGTTTAAAAACCTTACGGAAGATGGAGTTATTACAATAATAAACGGTAGTGATTATCAAAAAGGATTAACAGCTATTCGGTTTGGAGTGGATTTAACTGGAGCTAATAATTCTGTGCAGCCGGCAGGGATTTATAGTGGAGATATCATTTTTACTCTTAAAACTTTGCAAGATAATAATTCATGGCGGAGTGATGACTTATGAAAAAAATTGTAGTGGGATTAATTGTTATAATTTTTCTTTTAATTTTTTCGGGGAATGTTTTTGCTGAATCTCAAGAAAAAAGTTTAAATATGCTGATTGATATCAAACCCTATATAGATTTAGAGATTGGAGAAGATATCAATATATCTGTAGATCAACCCTGGCAGGGAGGAGAAATACGAGAAGCTAGCTCTAAACTTTATCTTAAAACTAATACTGAGGTAGAATTGAGCTGGGAGACAACTGAACTGAAGAATGAAAAAAGAGGAAGATCATTACCACTTGGAATACCGACAGAATTTATTGAACGATTAGTTCGAGGAGAGACAGTAAAAGCAGCAGATCAGCCTTTTGGTCTCAACACGTTTTTAATTGATACAGCTAGTCTTCAGACTAGAAAGTCAGCTAAAGGAGAGAAAAAAGATAATAACTCTTTTTTAACTTCTGTTGTAAAAGAGGGAAAGACACTCCAGAGCAGTCAGGGATACAATCTCCAACCCGGTATTTATGATTTTGATATCATTGTTCAATACTACTGGGCTAAAGAGAGCAGCTGGAGTGAGATTACTGCAGGAGAATATACAGGCAAGATTATTTATACTGTATCTGCTGTAAATGATGGCAGCGAATAAAGACTGACAAGTTGAGCTATTATAATAATTAACGGAGTAATTCCGTTTATTAATAGATATTCAGAAGTTAATTACTTCTGAAAGATGTTCAAGTTTAATTTTTTAGAGGGGAGTGATTGGTAAAATTATATTTAATTAACTTAAAACTTACTGGAAGGGGAAAACTCTCTGTGCCACAATGTAAGTGGTTATTAGTTTAAATTCAAACTTTTCTAATTTGGAGGCTGTGACCCATCATTTTGAACTGGTCACCTATAGAATGATGGTAAGCCAGGGTGAAACCGGCCAGATTAAAGGCAAAAACAAATTAGGAGGAAAAAAAATGAAAAAATTATTAGTT
>JBNJFG010000069.1:0-11006 GCA_051746665.1 Bacillota bacterium | reverse complement strand
ATCTTCAGCCCGTCTGATTAAATTAAGGGCTTCTTCTTTTCTTTCCTGCTGATTCAGCATTTTTACCAGCTGAGAATAAATTTCAAAGCGCTCCTCAGTTTCTTCTGAGAGCTCTGCTGATTTTTTGAGAAGCCGGATAATGACCTCTGGATAATTATTATGAAATTTTGTGATAACATTTCCTGCCAGCAGATATAAGGTTCTGGCTGCTGTTCTGTTTTGATTTGAATTATTAAGCAGATTTGAGCCTTCAGAAATAATCTTTTTCTTTTCTCTCTCAGTAAAACTCTGCTCCCACCAGTCCTGCAGTTCATTTTCTTTAATGAAAGTAATTTCCTGATTCTTCTTTCTTTTTAAAAAGTTAAAAATATCCATATTTTTACCCCCTGTATAAGATGATCTTCCTAATCTAATTCTCACTTTGGTTTTTATACCAGAGGCAAATCTGACAGTCTTAGATTAAAATCTTTAGACTCAGATCTTTGCGTAATAATCTTTCGATTATCTTGCCTATATTAAATTTTAATAAATGTAAATATTTTAATTTATTTCTATATTTATATTTAAATATAAAACTCAAAATTCCTGCTTTTATTTTAATATTTTACCAATGAATTTATAATATAAATTTTTTAAATTATCCGGAGCCTAAAAGCAGGAAGACCCTCTTCTAAATAGAATAATATTAATGAAAGTAATTTTAACAATAGATAAATTAAAGTTGGAGAGGGTTTTATGGATCGAGCAAATACTGGTTTAAATGAGCGCTTAAAAAAGACAAAAGCAATAGCAGAACTGGGCCAGGGAATGGATGCTGGGAACTTAAACGAATATTCTCATCAGATTTCTCTTTATCTGCTGTTAAAAATTTTCAAAAGAGAAATAAATAATAATCAACAGCGAAGCCGCAGCGATTTAATTCAGCTGACTGTTGAAATTTTAAAAGAAATGAAGTTAGAAATATATATAGAAGAAGTCGAAAGGCTGGTGGATGGAGTTCTCTATTCAGGGGATCCCAAACAGCAGTCATATTTCCATGTCAAAATTTATGATGAAACAAGCGGAAATTTTAAAGATTTTAAATACCGTTATTTAATTCCGGATCGAGAAGCTTCCAACTGGCAGGAGGGTGGAAGCACAGTCTACAGACTTTCAGAGATTTCGCAGGAGATAATTTTTATTACTCGCGAGATCCTGCAGGAATTCGGTTTTGACTTAGAGCAGTTTTACACTTTACAGCTGATTAAAAATGGTAACTTTAAAGAAGCTAAAGGTAGTGTCAGCAACTTAATTGCTAGAGTTCGTAACTTAATCAAAAAAGAAAAGGATTGGCGGGAAGATATATTGCGCAATCCGGGTCTGATCTTTTCAGCCTATAAAGAACGTCGACGGCGGACAGAAGCCGAGGTCAGAGAACAGTTCAAAGAAGAGAAAAAGGTATTTAGCGATATTTTTGTCTGGAGAGATAGACTGGATACATTTGAAAATGCCGATCAAAAAGAAGGGGAGCTCTTATTTGAAGAACTTGAGCGGGCAAGAGCTCTCCATGATTATCTGGCAGAACTTACAGTTTCCAATTTATCTTTAGAGCTGCAGTTGAGAAGAGAAAACCCTGATATTTTCTGGCAGACTTCTCGTCTTAGTTTCAAAAAAGATTTTTGGCAGAATACAGTGCTCAAATCTGGCCTGCCCCAAATTGATGATTTAGAAAAAATGTTAAATCCACTTTTTTCAGCTGAGCAGGACTTTATCTTTCCCTTAGATTGGGCCTGGTCAGAACAGCAGCTTTACAGCTATCTTGAAGAAAGTGAGGGAGAAATTGAAACAGTAGAAATTGAATCAGCACCAGAGCGCGAAATAGATTGGGATTTGGCAGCTGAGCTCTGGCGGGAAGTGTTTCTTAAATTGAAGAAAAAAGGAGAATTTGAACTGATAGAATTAAATCAACTGGATACAGTACAGAAAGAAAAGTGGTTGAGTCAGCAGCTGAATCTGGAATTGTTTATGATGTTTATCATTACTGATATTAGACTTAAAATTGTGGAAGAATATCCTGGTTTGGATGAGCGACTGCTCTTATTTAATAAATTGGTAGAAGCTGAACCTGATTTAGCTGAACTGGATGGTCGGAAACTTTCAGCAGAACTTACTGAAAGCAGCCAAAAAGTAAATCTACTTAATCAGTTTATTATCTCACCTTATAAAATATATTTGGAGGAAGATTAAAATGGCATTTAAACAGGAAGAATTGGAAAGTGGAGCCGCTTTATTTTTCAAATTATTAGAAGAGCAGATCATCTCAGTTTCTGATCAACTGGCGGAAAAATATAGAACAAACAGTGAAATTCATAATATAGTTAATACTATGGCAGCTGAGGCAGGACTTAGAGTTTTTTCTACAGCAAAAAATGTACATCTAGTCTCCAAAGCACGGGGCTCAAGTTTTGCTAATTCCTATACTCAAATGAAACAGAATTATTCCGGTTTAAAGCGTAAGCGGTACTTTTATCTGGCAAATATTATTATTTCTATCTTTCTGGCTGAGGTTGATAAAGAAAGTCATGTTCGGATTCGCTGGGAGGAAGAGGGGATTTCCTATCACCGACTTTCTGATCTGGTCACAGCAACCTTAGAGAGTTGGCTGGAGCGCAAAAAAGAAGATGAGAGTTTTAGTCAAAACTGGTCAATTGCAGTTGAAGAAGTGGCAGATCTCTGGCTGACAGAATTTAGCGAATACAGATTGAATAAAGAGGAAAAGATAGATGTGACCAGAACCAAGGGTAACCGGCTTTCCTTTATTAACACAGCTCTTAAACCACTAACTGAACAGGGCTTGATCATTGACCAGAGTGATGAGTTGAAACTGATTCCAAAGGCAGAGTTATATGAACGCCTGGATGAGCTTTATCACAGCCAAAAGCGTTACAATAAATTTATGGAATTAATTTTAGAAAGCAGAAAAGATTTAGAGGAGGAAAAATCGAATGCCCAGACTGAGTAAAGTTCGAATTACAGGCAATAAGTATGATGGTTTTCAGAAACAGCACCGTAATTCAATTTTTGATTTAGAGTCAGACCACAGTCTCTTTACCCTACAGAATGGGAGTGGTAAGGGAGTAATGCTGCAGCTGATATCTCAACTCTTACTTCCCGGAACAGCCTGGGGCAAGCGCAATGGAAATAAGCTGGAAGGAATGTTTTATGACCGCTATCAGGTTTTTCAGCCTTATAGCTTTCATGTAGTGCTGGAGTGGAGGCTTGATGGAAACGAGGATAAAAAACTTTTAACAGGAATCTGTATTTCCGCTCATAAACAGCAGAGTACTAATGATGAAACAGGTAAGGTGGGTTTGAAATATTTTCTCTATACCCATCAGTATCAGGGTGACAGCCGCTTTAGTCTGACTAATCTTCCCTTATATACTAAAAGCAGTGATCAGGTGTTGGAATATGAACGGATGGAAGAATTTGTCGATCAGAACCGGGCTGATTTTATCAGATATTCAAAAACAGCTGTTTCCAGTCTTAACTCAGAATACTATCAGTATCTAAGCAGCCACGGCATTTACCGCTCTGAGTGGGAAATTATGAAAAATATTAACCGCAGTGAGGGAGGTCTTGAAAAATATTTCTCCCAGGCCAAAGATAATAAGGCGCTTTTTGACCAGCTGATTATTCCTGCTGTTAGTGAGAGCATCAGCTATTACAATGAGCGAGAGAAAAATTCTCTGCTCAATATTTTTGTGGATAATGTAAAAATAGCCCGCAATCTACCTGAGCTGTTATCTAGAAGAGAAGATTTAAAAACTTTAGCTCAGATGGTTGAACCTCTTTTAAGTGATGCCGAGCAGGGTCTGCGGCTTAAAGAGACTAGAGAAATGATCAGAGAGCGGGGAAATAATTATCTACGGGGTATTGCAGACCGTAAAACTTTTTTAGAAAATGAACTCCGCCGCAGTCAGCGAGAAAAGAAAAAAACTGAAGGCAGAATCAAAGAACTTAATTTTGAATCTGAAAACTTGAAATATGTTAAAAAAATGCGTTCCTTAAATCAGCTGCAGTTGAAGCAGAAAAAGGCAGAACAGGAGCATCAAGAATTAGCAGAACAGCTAAAACAGCTGGAAGCAGAAGAACTGCAGCTGAAGCTGAATCAAAAATATCTTAAATTAGAGGCGCTGGAGGTAGAAGCTGCGACTAAAAGAGAAAAAATTAATATTCTTAAAGAAAAGACAGAATTTAAAGAACTGGAAGCAGAAATCAGGCAGCTAAAAAAAGAAACAGCCGCCAAAATAGCAGATCTAAATACTGAGATTAAACAATCCTCAGGCGGCTACTATTCTTATCAGAAATATTTAGAACAGAATCTTAAGCAGCTGGAAGAACAGGAAAAAAACATAGAGCAAACGATTAGAAATGAGCAGCAGCTTCAGTTAGAATATGAACACCATGAAAAAAAGGTGAAAGCTGAAAAAAAAGAACTGGCTCACTTTTGCAATCCACTAGAGCTGGAGACTCCGGAGTATCTGCTGCAGAATCTTGAAAATGATATAGATCAGATAAATTCTAAACTGGAAAACTTAGAAGAAAATTTAAAAAAGCAGCAGGAGCAGCAGGAAAAACTTGAGGACAAGAAACAGCAGCTCGCTGTTCAGGCTGCGGCTCAGGAGACTAAGCTTGAAAATTTAAAAGCAGGGCTTAAAAAACAAAAGCAGGCTGAAGATAAACTTTTTTCTCAATTCATTAAAAGCTTAAATCTAGATAAGTTTGAAGAATTTTACAGCAAGCAGTGGCTGCAGCAGCAGAAAAATGAGCTTTTAAAACTAATTAATGATAAACAAGAGAGCCTGCAGGAGCTGAATGCAAATAAGTTTGAGCTTCAGCTGGATTTGAATTTAAATGATCGAGAATACTGGGTGGCCAGTTTAGAGCAGAAAAGGCTCTATCAGATGATTAAGAAGCTGGATATCCGCGTCTATTACGGCAGTGAATTTTTGTTTGAGCTGGTTGATGACCGCGAAAAATATTTAAATGACTATCCCTTACTGCCATACGGACTGGTTGTAGTTTATGAGTCAGATTGGGAAAAAATTAAAGCTAATATTACTCTAGATGAAATTTCACATTTTGCAGTTCCAATTTTTATTAATCATCAGCTGGACGGCAGTGACTCAGAACTTCCTTTTAAACTGCTGACTGGTAAAGAAAAGAATTTCACTGAATCTAAAAGTGATTTTAAGCAGTGGTTTAGTGGTTTAAAAAATAAAGAGGCTGAGATCAGTCAAACAATCTCGATTTTGGAGCGTAAGCTTAAAAATCTAAACCAGCTTAATTATCAGGCAGAAACTATGCTGGCAGAAGAGTCAGCAGCTGAAATAAAGACTAAAATCGAAAAAGAAGAGGCTGAATTAGAAGCTCTGCAGCTTAAAATAAAAAAATATGAGCAGAAAATTAAAAATAATAGCGAAAAAATAAGCGGTCTTAATAATGAATATCAAAAAAAAGAAAAAGAGTTGAGTGAGCTAACAAAAAATAAAGAAAAGGTTTCAGATTATCTCGAGGCCAGCAGAGATTTAGAACAGAAAGAAAGCCGTTATCAAGAAGCACTTGCTGAGATTGAACGCCTGGATGAGCTGCTTATAGAAAAAAAGCTAGAGCAGAAAAAAAACCAGAAAAAAGAGCTGAGCTTGGAAAATGATTATCAAAACTGGCTCCAGGCTTACCGAGAATTTACCAGCAGTTTGAATGAAATGTTGAGTGAAGAAGAAGCTCTGCTTAAAAGTGAATTCAAAAAAGAAGAACTAAATATTGCTCCGCAAAAACAGCATCCCAGGCTCTATGATTTCCGTCAGCATCAGGTTTATAAAAATTATGAAGAGATTATTTCTCTGCAGAAAAAAGAGGAAGAAAAAGAAGCTGAGTTGAAATATTTAGAAGCAGGACTGCAGAAGCTTTTAAGTGAAATTAATGAGGTGAAAGCTGAATTGAATCAGCTCACAGCTGACTGGGAGCAGCGAAACTATGATTTTAAAAATAAAAGTCAGCTTAAGACTGCTCTGGAAGAAATAAAAGAGCAGCTTAAAAAAGAAGCTAAAGAGGCTCAAAGCTTGAAAGAAGAAATTTTAGTCCGCAGAGGTCAGCTGGAATCAATGGAAAATGAGCTGGAAGAAAAGGCAGCTGAAATTAAAGATCGTTTTCAGCGCTCAGTTCAAAACTGGGAAGATATTGACCTAAAAATTAAAGAATTAGAAATCAAAAAAGAACTGAGTGAAACTAGAGATTATCTTTCAAAGCTGGAGGAGATGATTTTAAATTATCAGGAAAAACTGCAGACCTATAATAATCTGAGCAACAAGTTAGAATACTATCAGCTGGAAGCAGCTAAAGGTGAGCTGAATGCTGGGATTAAAGAAGAGCTTAAGGATTCTCCGGCAGCAGTAATTGAAAGCTGGGAGAGTGACTACCGAAGTATTGAAAATAAGCTTAAAGCTCTGCGGGAAAAAACTGAAGATAATTTTTATCATTTTAAAAATGATGTCAAAGATGTGGTAGAAAATATAACTTTAAAAAACAGCATCAACGAAAAACTGCTGCATAATTTTAGAGCCAATGACTATCAGTATAATTTTGAAATGCTAAATTCATTTAAGGAATATATTAATAATGAGCTAAATACAATTGATCGCAATAAAAAAGAAGCAGAAGAAGCCAGACTGCAGTGGGCTGAGCGTTCGGCAATCCATGTAATGCGATTGATAACCTCGATGAAGGAAATGATCAGCAATATGGTTTATCATAACCAGCGCGGCTTTGCTTTTCCTTTAGTCCGACTGCGCCGGGATGATCTGCTGCCAGATGATGAAGAAGAGATAATTGCAGAACTTAAAGAATATTTTTTAGAGCTGATCAATAAATTTAATCGAGAAGAAATCGATGTAGAACAGCTGCCAGATTATAAATTAAAAGAATTCTGTGGAGATGCAGCTCTTTTTTCTCGGGCACTGCGCGGTCGTTATCCTGTACTACAGGTTTATAAAATGACAGAAAAAAATGAGTTTCTGCATGCCAGACCCCAGGATTATTTTTATTCTGACTGGGAATCAGTTATCCAGGGTAAGGGTAATGGACCGGAGGGGAGTGGTGGTCAGTCACTTTCAATTAATGCTTTTATGATGATGATGCTTTTAAATTATAAAAAACAGCGTTTTGATAAAACAAATCCCTGGACTGTGCTTTTTCTGGATAATCCTTTTGGTAAGGCATCGGCCTCTCATGTGCTGGATCCGATTTTTAAAATAGCTGATAAACTTAATTTTCAGCTAGTTGCCTTTGCCGCACCAGAGATTATTAAAACTGAAATCAGTGAGCGTTTCCCAGTTTTCTGGGCTTTAGAGATTGTTGATACAGAAAAGAATCAGGGAGTTGTAAAGGGCCAGGTGATTTATGGTGAAAGACGAGCAAAAGTGGATTAAGCTTTTTGAAAAATTCAAAAAAGAAGTACTGGCGAAAAGACTCCGTTTTCAATTATCTGATTTAGAAAACTATATTCAGGCTGAGCTGGGTGGGAGTTCTGCCTATCAAAGAGCTGGTGGTTATCAAAATCTCTATCAGCTTTTAAAAAAGCTGGAAACTGAAGCTAAAATAAGATCAATCAAAAATTCTGATTTTAATCAACGCCAGCCTCAACTTAAAAAGCGATGGAGCCTGCTAAAAGAAAATTACCAGCATTGGCCTGATAAAGATATTTTAAAAATATCCCGACAGCTGAATCTAAGTTATTATCTCAAAAGGCCGGCAAAACAGACACAAGCATTAAAACAAAAGCTTTTTCGGCTGACTAAATTTTTAAGCAGTAAATCTGAGCGGGAATGGGCAAGTCGAGAGGAGCGTTCTCTGGAATTATTTGCTGATGAGAAATATTTAAGTAGAGCTGAGGGAAAAAAACTATTAAGCAATTTAAATTTGAGCTTGGCTGAGCTTAAGGCACAGCAGTATAATCACCTTTTTGTTTACTGGTCAGTGGATCCAACTCAGATCAATAATATTTTAATTATGGAAAATCATTCCGCTTTTATTGGTGCTAAAAAGGCTCTGACTGCAGGGATTAATATCTTCAGTCAGGATTTTGATACTGTGATTTATGGTCAGGGAAAAAGAATTATCAGAAGCTTTTCTTTTCTGGAAGAGCTGCTGGGAATTGAGTCAGCAGAAAATAATTCTAAGCAGAGGCAGCAGATGATTAAGAGGCTTAATATTTATTATGCTGGTGACCTGGATCCAGAAGGACTGGCAATTTATACTGCTTTAAAAGATAAATATCCTGAGTTTGAAATTAGGCTGTTGGGAGAATATTATCAGCTTCTTTTAGAGAAAAGTGAAAAATTTTATTCCTTACAGAAGCGGCAGAATAAAAATGAAGAAGTTTTGAAGAGGGTTCTGGCTGAATTTAAAGAACAGAATTTGGATGAGCTGGCAGCAGAACTTAAACAGGCCTGGGAAAATGATCTGAGGCTGCCTCAGGAACTCATCACTTTAGAAGTTTATAAAAACTGGAGGAAAAGAAAATGAAAATTGTGGTTTTAGATGGCTATGCAGTCAATCCCGGTGATTTAAGCTGGGATGAGATAAAAAACTTAGGCGAATTTGAAGTTTATGATCGGACCCCGGAAAATAAAATTATGGAAAGATCTCAAGAAGCAGATATTTTACTCACCAACAAAACTCCCATCAAAAGAAAAACAATAGAAGCTCTACCTGAGTTAAAATATGTGGGAATTTTAGCGACAGGATATAATGTAGTAGATATAAAAGCAGCAGCAGAAAATGATGTAATTGTAACAAATGCTCCCGATTACAGTACAAATGCAGTAGCACAATTTACTCTGGCTCTAATTTTAGAAGCATCATTACAGATAGGTGAACATAATAGAGCAGTAAAAGGAAAAGAATGGAGTCAGTCTGAAGATTTTTGTTTTTGGAATTACCCTTTAATTGAGCTTAAAAATAGAACTTTAGGAATTATTGGTTTTGGAAGTATCGGCCAACGGACTGCTGAACTGGCATTAGCTTTTGGGATGAAGGTTATAGTCTATGACCGCAGTCCAGACCAAAAGATTGCCGATCCAGATATTTTGACTGAAGAAATAGAGTTTTTAAGTTTAAATAAACTTTATGCAAGGGCTGATATAATAAGTCTGCACTGTCCCTTAACTAATGAGACTGCAGGAATGATTAATAAACAAAGTATTGCTCAGATGAAAAAGGATGTAATTATAATTAATACAGCTAGAGGGGGTCTAATTATAGAAGAAGATCTGGCAGCTGCTTTAGAGGCGGGTATAGTTCAAACTGCAGCACTTGATGTATTAAAAAATGAACCTCCCGCCGAATCTAATCCTCTTTTAATTTCTGACAAAACAATTATTACCCCTCATATAGCCTGGGCAACTAAGGAATCAAGACAGTGTTTATTGGAAATTGTTTATGAAAATATAAAAGGCTTTATTGAGGGAAAGGTAAAAAATCAGGTGAACTAAAATCCGTCGATAATTATAATTGGATTACCGAGTTTAGCCGAGAAAGCCCCGCTTATGTTAATGGGCGGAGATGAATCGGCAATTTATAATTGTTTTAGATGGATTATTAATATATAATTATAATTAGTAAAAGTTTAGATTTATAAATTTTATAGGGAGTTGATATAAATTACTGATTATGGTGTCTTAGAGAATTTAAATGGTCTGCAGTATTGGATGATGCTTAATCATAAAAGTCATAAATTAATTTATTTAATTGGGCTTTTATTTCTAGCAGCTTTTATTGTTAAAACGATAACAGATAAATTTAGAATTCCTAGTGTAGTTGGTTATATTTTATTAGGTACTATGTTTAGTCAGAGTGTGGTCGGTAATTTTTCTTTTTTATCAAAAGAATTTTTAGCCTGGTATAATTATTTATTAAACACCTTAAATTTCATAACTGTATTAGCAGTTTCATTTATTTCATTTGGTATTGGTACTTCTCTTTACATAAAAATTCTAAAAAAATTAGAGTTTGAGTTAACTTTAATAGTATTATTTGAGTCAATAGGAGCTTTTGTTTTAGTTTCAGGAATAATGCTTTTATTAGGGAAAGAGCTATTTGTGGCCATTTTATTTGGAACAATAGCTACTGCAACTGCTCCAGCTGCAACTGTTATGGTTTTAAAAGAATATGGTATTCCGGGAGAGTACTCAGCAACTTTGATGGTTGTCTTAGCTTTAGATGAGTTTTTAGCACTTTTAATATTTTCATTTATGGAGCCTTTATCTTATATTTTGGCATCTCCAGAAGTGGAATTAACATTTATGAATATGTTTTTAACACCATTTTTAAGAGTTACAGCAGCTATCTTACTTGGTTTAGTAATCGGTTATATTTCCCAGCATTTAATGATAAAATGCGGATCTGAAAGCAGAAAAATACTACTTATTTTGGCAACTATTATTGGAACAAGTGCGGCAGCAGTCTTTTTTCATATCTCACCTTTATTTGCAAATTTAACTTTAGGTTTTGTTTATCGGAATGTACCTAAAAGCAGGCTTGATGTTTCAGATAAGATTGATGTTTTAACTGTGCCGCTGCTGGCGACATTTTTTATTTTGGCTGGAACAAAATTAGATATTAGTAACTTATTTGATAAAAGTTTTTTAATAATAGCTTTTGCTTATACATTTATGAGAATGCTTGGAAAAGTTGGAGGAGCACATTTTGGTGCTAAATTATCATCCGCCCCCAAGCATGTTGAAGATTACATAGGTTTTGGTCTGATACCACAGATCGGAATCACAATCGATTTAGCTTTCATAATTCAAAAAGATTTTATACATATTGGAGGAAATGTTTCAAATATTTCAATGTTAATCTTAAATGTTATTTTATTTACCTCAATCTTTACAGAAATCTTTGGCTCTTTAGCTACTGAATACGCTCTGATTAAATCAGATGAGATGAAAACAAAGCGCTGTTAA
>JBNJFG010000068.1:0-11078 GCA_051746665.1 Bacillota bacterium | reverse complement strand
GTTATGAATCAAAACAAAAGAATCCCCAATTCCTTTTTCAGGAAGAAGGGACTCGTGTCACTACTTACTAGATTGTCCTAGAGGACTAAAATATACAGCTGTGGTAACACAGTGATGAAGACTTATTCCTTGAGACGGGGCAACGACTGACGGAAAGCTGTATACGGGAGAACCTTACGTGCAGTTTGACGAGGGGTCCCAGCTGAAAAGCTGGTCCTACTCTATTAAAATACATTTTTTTCAAAAAATAAAGGAAAATATAGACTTTTATAGAATTAACTATAATAAGAAAAAAATAACATAAGGGTGGTGTATATTGAACTATACTAATTTCAAATTTTTGAGAAAAGAATGGCCTATCATTTTTCAGCTTGCTAATTTTGCAGAAGAATATTTATATTATGATGCCAATTCTGCAATTATTAAGCTTAGAATTTTTGCTGAAGAAATTACTGATCGTATTTTTGTTTATGAAAATTTGGAATTTCCTGAAGAAGACAGCCAATTTAATAAGTTGAATTTTTTAGAAAGAAAAAATATTTTACCTTCTGATATCTTAAAAATATTACACACAATACGTAAAAATGGTAATCAGGCAGTACATGATTTATATGATTCAGAAGATGATGCTAAAATATTACTTTCTCTTGCTTATAAATTGGGAGTTTTTTTTACTAAACAATATAGTAATGAAAATCAGCAAATTAATGACTTTAAACTTCCTAAGAAAGTAAAACAGGATAATAAATTAGCAGAAATCGAAAATCTTTATGAAAATAAATTAAAAACATTAGAGAAAAAAATGGTGAATTCAAATATTAAAGATAATTATAATATTAATGAATATAGTAAAGATAAAAATAAAGATATAGAAATTGAATTTTCTGCTGATGAAAAAAAGAAAATATTAAATGATAAATTTAGTGAATTAATGAAAATTTATAACGGAAATCGAAAATTTATTACAACCCATAATATACAGGATAAAAAGTCAAGAAAAATATGGAGACTCGTTAAAAGAAACTTTCATAAAAGAGATTGTATAGCTTATTTTGGTTATCCACTTTACAATTATCTCCATGATAGAAGTAGAGAAATAGACATCTTAATTATTGATCGAGAATATGGAATTATTTTATTAAATATTAATAAAAATAATAAACTAAAAGAACAGCATAAGGAAGTTGATTTAGAAAAAATATTAAAAGAAGAAATAGAAACTGCAAAAAAACAGCTTTTAACTGTTTTAAATTATTGTGATCGGGAAAAAGAACTTTTCCGTAAAATTGGTGGTCGGACTGCCGTAATTAATCCTGAGCTCAATAGTAATTCTTCAGTTATTGCTAAGTCATTAAAGAAAGACATTATTTTTGCAGATTATCTGAATGATGATGATTTTTTTAAAAAAATAAAAGATAATACAAATAAAATTAAATCACAAAAGATAACTGATCAAATGTGGAAAAAGCTACTCAGTGTTATAACAGGTCAAAATACATATCAAGATTCTGTAACAGTTTATAATGATAGTTTAAAAAGTAGAGATACTGTCAAGAAAGTTATAAATAAAG
This sequence comes from Bacillota bacterium, assembly GCA_051746665.1. Lineage (GTDB taxonomy): Bacteria > Bacillota > Halanaerobiia > Halanaerobiales > Halanaerobiaceae > Halanaerobium. Next base: position 9,507 of record JBNJFG010000068.1, on the reverse strand, counting down.
AGATTTATCAGGTTGATTTACAGCAGGAAGAAATAGCTAAAACAATAGCACCTGGTCCACAGCGAATACGTGGAATAGCAGGCTCAGGAAAAACTGTAGTAATGGCTCAAAAAGCAGCTCATATGCATTTAAAACATCCAGATTGGAAAATTGCTTTTATTTTCTTTACTAGAAGTCTTTATGATTCAGTAATTTCTGAAATTAGTAAATGGATCCAACATTTTAGTAATGGTCAAAAAAAATATAATCCTTCTGCAGATAATAAGCTGCAGATTTTGCATGCCTGGGGTTCAAAAAACCAACAGGGTTTTTATAGATTATTCTGCAGAGAAAATAAATTAAGCTTTTATAATGCTGGTAATTCTGCTTTAGGAAATAGAGCTCCTAATTCAAAATTAATTAAAGCATGTCAGTTAACTTTACAGGAAGCTGCAGAGATTAAAGAAAGCTATGATGCTATTTTAATAGATGAAGCTCAGGATTTAATTAGTGATTCTGAGGATTTAAAATATCAGGACAAGCAGCCATTTTTCTGGTTGGCATATCAATCTTTAAAAAAAGTTGATGCAACTGAAGAAAAGAGGTTGATCTGGGCTTATGATGAAGCTCAAACTCTAAATTCTCTTAAAGCACCAACTGCAGCAGAATTATTTGGGAGTGAGCCTAAGTTCAGAAAACTGGTTAGTGGCTTTCATCCTGGAGGTATTCCTAAAAGTGAGATAATGTCAAAATGTTATAGAACTCCGGGACCGATCTTAACAGCAGCCCATGCTCTGGGTATGGGGCTGTTGCGTGAAGATGGTATGTTGACTGGTTTTACCACACAGGAAGATTGGACAAATATCGGTTATGAGGTAGAAAAGGGTAGTTTTAATCCTCCCGGCCAGGAAATTGTTTTAAAAAGATCAAAGGAGACAACACCAAATAAGGTTCCAGATCTTTGGGAAGGTAGTATTATAGACTTAAATATCTATAATAACAGAGAAGATGAGTTAGAAGCTTTAGTTGAAAATATTAAATACAATCTGGGAGTTGATAGGTTAAAGAAAAGTAAAGATATCTTGGTCATTGCTCTTGGAGATTATAGGAAATCAACAAAACTGCAAAAAGAAATTGCACAAACAATTAAATCAAATAAGATTGATTTCTTTATTCCAAAAGCAATAAATAAGAATCAGCTAGATTTAAGTAATTACCATAAGACAAATCCAAATAATTTCTGGCATAAAGGTGCAGTGACTATCTCTAATATTTTTAGAGCAAAGGGAAATGAGGCATATATGGTCTATCTTCTTGGCCTTGATCATATAGCAGCTGCTGAATCCGAAGTAGCAATGAGAAATCAGCTTTTTGTTGCTTTAAGCCGCAGTAAAGCCTGGGTTAGTGTAAGTGGAATTGGAAAATATGATTTTTATAATGAGTTTAAAAATGTATTGAAAAGTGAAAATAAGTTTAAATTTATTTATAAGAGGCCAAAATCATGAAATTGAGTTTAGGAGGATAGAGATAAATTGAACTATGAGGCAGAACTAAAAAAATTTAAAAAGAAAAAAATTAAAGCTGAAAATTTAGAAATAAATGAAGATAAATCTATAAGTGATATTTTAAATGAAATTGATGATTTGAGGGACCTTTCTAAAAACAATAATAAAATAAGCAAAAAGAGTGTGATACAGTTGTCGCAAGTTAATAATAACATTAAAAATTTACAGCGTAGAATGGATCAGCTTAGTGAATCTATGAACGATAATAAAATTGATAAAAATGAAAAAGAATTAATTATAGACAAACTTATATTTGTTTCTGATCAGCTTGATATAATAAGAGAATTTGTTAAAGATAATTTAAAAAGTAGTGAATGGCAAAAAACACTTGACAAAACAGTTTCTAAAACTAAAAGAGAAATGGAGAAAATAGGTTTAGAGAAAATTTATCCAGAAAATATAAAGGCAGATCCAGAACTGCACCGAGCTATTGATATTGCAAACAAAAAAGGAATAGAAAAAAATATAATAGTTAAAGTCTTAAAAGCTGGTTATCTTTATCAGGATCAAATAATTAGAAAAGCAGAAGTAATAGTAAATAAATGATAATATTAAAAAGAAAATCAGAATAATACTGGAGGTAATTATATGTCGAATGTTATAGGTATTGATTTAGGTACTACAAACTCTGAAGTAGCAGTTTTTGAAAATGATAAAGTTAGACTAATTAAAAACACCAAAAATGATGAAATCACCCCATCTGCTGTTGCAAAAATAAATGGAGAGATAAAAGTAGGTGAGGTTGCTAAAGATAATGCTATCTTAGCTCCAGAAAATACTGTGCTGGAGATAAAAAGAAAAATGGGTGAAGAAGAAAAAGTAACTATGGCCGGAGAAGAATATCTGTCTCAAGAAATTTCAGCAAGAATTTTAAAATATCTTAAGGACTGTGCTGAAAATGATGTCGGTGCGATCAAAGAAGCTGTTATCACAGTTCCAGCAAAATTTGATGATCTTCAACGCCGAGCCACTAAAGATGCCGCTTATATTGCTGGTTTAAAAGTAGATCGAATTATTAATGAACCAACAGCTGCTGCTTTAGCTTATGGTCTGGATTTTTATGATTTAGAAGAAAACATTCTTGTTTATGATTTAGGTGGAGGGACCTTTGATGTTAGTATTTTAGAATTTATGGGTGATGATATATTTGATGTTTTAGTAAGTGAAGGTAATAATCACCTTGGAGGTAGAGATTTTGATAACAAAATTTTAAATTACATAAATGATCAGTTTTTAGAAGAGCAGGGTATTGATTTAAAAAGTAATGCTCAAAGCAGACAGCGACTAAAAAATCTCTCCGAAAAAATTAAAATTGAGTTATCTTCAGAAGAATATGTTGATATTTTTGAGCAGGGTATTGCCTCAGATGCTGAAGGAAATCCATTAAATATTGATCTAACAATCAGTAGAAAACAATTTGAGGAATTAATAGCTGAGTATTTAAAAGAAACTGAGGAGGTTATAGAAAAAGCTTTAAAAGCAGCAAAATTGGAAATTGAAGAGATAGATACAGTAATTCTAGTTGGAGGTTCGACTAGGATTCCTGCAGTAAAAAAGCTTTTGCAAGATAAGTTTGCAGCAAGAATTTCTTATAAGGCTAATCCTGATTTAATAGTCGCCAAAGGTGCAGCTATTCAGGCAGCAATCAAAAATGATAGTTTTAAAGAGATGGATCCGATTATGACAGATGTTTGTCCCGGAAGTCTTGGAGTTGAAATTATTACTAATTTTAATGGTAACTGGGTAAATGGTGTTTTTGATTCACTGATTGATGTTAATACAACAATACCAACTACTAATGAAAAAATATATTATACTTCAATGGATAATCAAAAGGGAGTTGATGTTAAAGTCTATCAGGGTGAAGACAGCATTGCTGCCAAGAATAAACAGATTGCAGAACTACACGTTGATGGTATTCCAGAAGCCCCAGCCGGAGAAGAAGAAATAAAAGTAAAGTTTTCCTATGATTTAAATGGAATGCTGGAAGTTGAGGTAACTATTTTGAGCACAGTTAAAAAAGAAGTAAAAAAAATAAATTATAACAGTATGAAAGATGATGAGAAAGTTGCCGCTAAAAGGCGTCTGGAATTAGAATGGAATGGTTATTCATTCTCTGAAGAATCTGTGACAGCAATAGAAAGTTCAGATGTAAAAAAAGATAAGGAATTAGAATGGAAAGGTTCTGCAATGGCTGAAGAAGTTGAGACTTTAATTGAAAGAGCAGAAGCTATAAAAGAAGAGTTAGATGATCAATCTATGGCAGAATTAAGTAACATTTTAGAAGAATTAAAAAGAGCTTTGATTGAAGAAGATGAAGATAAAGTAGATGAATATGAGGAAAAATTAACTGATATTTTATTTGATTTGATATAGCAGTTTTATACTAGAGTAAATTTCTTAAATGTAGATCACATAGAAATATAATGAGGGTATGATAAATGGAAAAATATAAAAATTTAGCTTTCAGTTATTATAATAAGGCCATTAATTTATTAGAAAAACATAATATTAAAGAAGCAATTAATGAACTCAAAAAAGCAGTAAAGATTTATGCTCAAGATACAGATATCCTTAACTTGTTGGGGCTCTGCTATTATTACAAATGTGAATTTGAAAAGGCAGAAATGATCTGGACAAAAAGTTGTAATCTAAAAAAAGAAGATAATTCTGCTACTGAATATATTGAGTTAATGAAGAGTGAAAAATTCAAATCATTTTTAGAAGAATTTAATCATTCAATAGAACTGATTCAGAAAGAGGATTATAGTTCTGCAGCAAAAATACTTTTTGAAATTAACAAAGAGTGGGATGAACTTCTTGAACCATATTTATTATTAGCTCTTATTTCCATGAAAAAGGGTGAATATGTTGAGGCTCAATCCTTATTAAAAGAGGCACAAGAACTCGATCAATCTAATTTGAAAATTAAAGAATATCTTATTTTTGTTCAGGAAAAGTTAAACGATGATCAGGCAGGGCAGATTTCTAAAAATAAATTAGTTGATAATAGCGAATCTGCCTTTAGTAAAAAAATCACAGGATTTAAAAAAGCAGCTGTTGCTTCTCTAATTATTTTGTTACTGTTGGGGGTATTTTATAATTATCAGCAAAATAAATTTCAATCATTTGCAGCTGAAATTTCAGATTATAAAAAAGAACTCAATGCTATTCAGCAAAAAACTGAAAGTTATGAGGATGAATTAACTGAAATTAAAAATGAAAGAGAAATTTTAGCAGCAGAAAATTTAATTTTAGAAAATAATTCACAAAAGGCAACAGAAAATATAAAAAAATTAAGGACTGAGACTGAAGAATTAAATCAAGAAAAAGAGATATTAGCAGCTGAAAAAGAAAATTTAAATTATGATCTGGGTCAGATAATCTTTTATGCTGAACAAGAATTATTTAATAAAGCTGTAAATTTATATAGAGCAAATGAATTTTCAGAGGCCAAAATTATTTTGGAAAATATTTATGACAGTGGAAATGCTGACTATTTACAAAGAGAAGCTTTATTTTTCCTTGCTAATACTGAATTGAAACTTGATAATCAATTGCGAGGGATTACACGCTTTGAAGAATATGTGAAAAAATATCCAGGCAGCAATTATCATGATGAAGCACTTTATAACTTAGGAATAATTTTGAATAATAGAGGAGAAAAACGGGAAGCAAAAAAACACTTAAAAGTTTTACAGAAAGAATATTCTCAGAGTATCTATAACAATCAAAAAATCTATAATATATTAGAATAAAGGGTGGTTTGATGGAAAACTATTATCAAATATTAGATGTTGACAGCAAAGCTTCAAATAAGGAGATTAAAATAGCTTATAAGAAACAATTAAGAAAACATCCCCCTGAAAAGGATCCTGATGGTTTTGAAAAAATAAGAAATGCTTATGATGTTTTAAATAATGAAAAGTCTCGTGCTGAATATGATGCAATGTTAAATCATAAAGATGAAATAGAGGAATATAGAGAAAATGCATTAAAAGCGATGGAAGAAAATAATTATAAAAAAGCAATAAAATATTTCAAAAAGATACTTGTTATTGAACCATCACTGGCTAACATTCGTAATCTACTGGGACTCTCATACTTAAATAATAAGGATTTAAAAAATGCCCTTAATCAATTCACAAGGATAGTAAAAGAAAATTCTGATAATGCTTCTTATTTATTTAATCTAGCAATGACCTATAAAGCAAAAGGTCATCCTGATAAGGCAGAAAAATATCTAAAAAAATCATATGAGATCGATAATATTAATCCTGATACTGTACTGGAATTAAGTCATATTTATTATGATCAGGGAAATGCAGAGAAGGCAATAAACTTATTGAATGAAGCAATAAAGGCTGATGGAGTAGTTGATTTTCAAGACTTTATTTTCTTTTTTAGTATTGTTGAATTACATATTGCTTCTGGAAATATTAATGAAGCAGAAAAAGTACTTAATCAAATTGAAGATATTTTGCCTGAAGATCCGGATAGTCGCTCATATGTAGGTTGGAAATTCGGGAAACTAGCTGTTACTTTATTTGATTTGAAAGCTTATGATTTAGCAGAAAAGGTTAGTGGTTGGGCATTGAAATTTGATCCTGATAATCAAGATTTATCAAGCATAAAATCAACTTCTGGTGATTTTAAAAGGTTATTTTCTTCATACCTGAAATTAGAAAAAGACGATCAAGTTATTGAACCACTTAAAGGACCATTTTATTTTTACCTGTATTCAAATGATGGCAGTGTTTCTGATAGTGAATGGAAAAAATATCAAAAAGAAGTATTTCAGGCGATTGATTCTTATATAAAAAATCAACCTGATGCTGTAGTTAATTCGATTAGTAGAATAAAAAGGCGCTATTATGAATTATTTAAGATAAGTGAAGAAATCACAAAACTTTATAAAGATATTTTAAAAGATGCAAGAGAGCAAAAAGAATTTTTTGATCAAATTCAAGATTTTCAAAATGATAGTAATATCATAGATGAGTTTAAAGGTTTTTTATCTCTCTGGTTATCCCAGGAATATACTGAGAGAGAAAGAGAAAGATATTCAAATAACATCTTTGATAAATTAGATTATTATATTCAAATGGAAAAAGAAAGTAAAATTATAAGTTCAATTAGAAGAATAAAAATAAAATATCAAAAAATCTATCAGTTGAATGATAAATTTTTTGATAATATTCAGCAAGAGGTAAAGAAAATTAAAAGAGAAAAATCTAATTCAAGTAGTAGTTATAATTCCAATAGTTCAAGTTATAATAGTGCAAGTACTAATTATAGTAGTAGTAATAATAGCTCAAATAACAGTTATAACTCCAATAATAAATCATATAATGGCTCTAATAATTCTAATAAAAGTAATAATTCTGATGATGGTTCTGGCTGTGGTTGTTTATTACTTGCAATTATTGCTATTATTTTTTCACTATAATGTTTAATCTGTTTTAGTTATGAAAATAAATTTGTTAAAGCAAAAAAATTAGAGGTGATAGTATTGAAGAAAAATAATTATTGTTCAAACTGTGGAACTAAATTAGAAGGAGATGTTAATTTTTGTCCTGAATGTGGAAATAATATTGGTGCTAATAATGATCAATCAAAAAAGGAGGGAACTGCTTTTTCTAAAAAGAATATGATCAATTATGTGAGTAAAGATGCTGAGTTTCATCCATATGTTGCTCATGGAGCAGTGGCTTTGGTTACTATACTATTTTCATTTATAGGGATTTTTATCTTTGAAATGATTACTGATAGCCTTTTTGGATATTATACTCCCTGGATTGTAGAAACAATAGGAATGTTTTTAGTAACTTTTGGACTTGTTGCTTTAATTGGAATTTTTATAACTGTTTATGCAATTAAATTAAATTTGCTAATTATTAATAAAGAAAAAATTGGTTGGGATGATATTCTATTAAAAAAAGTTGATTTTAAAAAAAACATACCCAGTGCTATTGCTTCATATTTGTTAGTTATTTTAATTGATTCTGGAGTTATTTTAGTTTCCATTTTTATGAGTTTTATGTTAATAGAAAATTATCAACATAATGCATTACCCTTTTTGCGAATTGTTTCATCAATTATTTTAATAGTAATTAATAGTAGACTAATATTTAGCCAATTTATTGTGTTTGATCAGAATGAAAAGGCAGTTAAATCTCTTAAAAAGAGCTATAACTTAACTCAGGAAAGTATATTGAAAGTTATTGGCTCGATAATATTAATTTCTATAATTAATATTATTGGTGGTTTTTTAGTTGTGGGTGTTTTTATTACCTTCCCTATTTCAATTTACTTACTAACAAAGCTATATTTTGACTTAAAAAAAACTAATTTAGAGGAGGCGGTTTAATGTATTGTCCACAGTGTGGAAAAGAAGTAGAAGCAGATTCTAAATTTTGTGCAAGTTGTGGCAGCCAAATTATTGAAGAAAGAAATGAACTTTCAACAGCTAAGAAAAATGATTCTAAAATTGAAAATCATGATAATAATTATGTAGATAAGAATAGTGGAGGTTGGAATTGGTTTGGTTTCTTATTTGGCCCACTATGGTATTTATATAAGGGCATGATAACAAAGGGGATTATTATTTTTATTATTGGAATGATTGCTGGTTCGATAATTCCTGGGATAGGTGCTGTAGGTGTCTGGATTTACTGTGGACTTAAAGGAAATGAAGATTTAAATGAACATTTAGCAAATCAATAAAATATTCCAATCTATTATTCTAAAATTAATAATAAAAATAAGGAATGGTTAAAATCAAGAAAAATATAGAAGGCTTGAAAGCGAGAGAATATGAACATCCACTAGATAGAAAAGCACTGGAAAATTTAAAGGGTACACCAGGATTAGAAATTTTAGTACGTAAATTTAATAAATATGGTATGGATAAAATTTTAAAAGTCAGTCATACTGGGAGTAATGTTAAGATCAATAAAAAAATGTTTCCCGAACTATTTAATATATTTCAGGAGGCATGTCAACGCCTTGATATGAATTATAGGCCAGATTTATATATTATACAGGACCCTAAAATTAATGCCTATGCAGCAGGGGTAGAAGAACCAATAATTGTAATAACTAGTGGAGCATATGATTTATTAGATAATGATGAATTGATATTTATTTTAGGACATGAATTGGGTCACATAAAAAGTGAGCATGTATTATATCATCAAATGGCTTCTTATTTACCATATATTGGAGATATAATTGGCTCAGCAACTTTAGGTATCGGAAGTTTACTCTCTACAAGTCTAGAGCTAGCTTTATTAAACTGGAAGAGAAAATCCGAATTCACCTCTGATAGAGCTGGGCTATTGTGTTCCCAAAATTTTAAAAGTGTAATAACATCAATGATGAAAATAGGGGGAGCACCACCTAAAGTTTATGAGCGTATTGATTATAAGTCATTTTTAGAACAGGCAAGAGAATTTGAAGGTTTTGATGAAGATAATTTTGATAAGTTCGCTAAAATAGTTAGTGTCATAACTGCTACTCATCCCTGGACAGTGATGAGAGCAGCAGAAATTAATAAATGGTATAATAATGGAGAATATGATCGGATATTAAACCAAAAAAAATCTGATACTCAAACTAGATATTTAAATTCTTCTGAAACTAAGAGCAGTTTTTGTCAAAATTGTGGTAATAAAATTTATTCAAAGCAAAAGTTCTGCATACATTGTGGAAACAAAATTAAATAATCAGTACAACTTGCGTGAAGTTGAGATTTCAACCTTAAAAGACTTAAAGGGGTAAACTTTCATTACCATATCTGAGAGGATCCTGTTAATAGTTAAGATTGCAAAAAGTTCGGCTCAGAAATAAGAATAAATTATTTTCAAATTAGATTAAAATAATTTCTGGAGGTAATTATGCAGTTTAAAAAAGTTGAAAAAAATGATTTGATTACTGTAAAAAGACTTTCAAAATTTGCAGC
>JBNJFG010000067.1:0-11115 GCA_051746665.1 Bacillota bacterium | reverse complement strand
AGCTTACCTGTCACATTATGTCGAAAAAACAATAATTTTAGAAAAAAACGATAAAAAAGCAGGAATCGTGAAATTTATAATGAATAGTATATAGTATCGATAAAAAAATTTGAACAGGGAGGGTTATTGTGAGAGGAAAGTGGAGTTATTTATTATTTTTACCAGCTTTATTATTTATAATATTCTTTTTAGTAGTACCTATCTTATTAACAATGGTCAGCACGGTCCAGGTAGATAGTGGTTGGACATTAAGTGGTTACACTAACTTTTTTAAGGATTATTACTTAAGAGATATCTATTTTAGAACACTCAAGATCGCTGGAATAACCACTATTTTAGCGGCTTTTTTAGGTTTTCCTACCTCATATTATATTTCAAGATCAGCTAAGAAATATAGAGGTATTTTTTTAGTTCTAGCAGTTTTTCCACTGCTGACAAGTCCAGTAGTTCGTTCTTTTAGCTGGATGATAATTTTAGGAAAAAATGGGATCATTAATGATATTTTAATGGCTTTATCATTAGTTGATGAGCCCTTAAATTTGCTTTACACCGAGTTTTCTGTAATCACAGGTCTTTTATATTTATTTCTACCGCTAATGATTTTATCACTGGTTGGAGTTATGGAAAATATCGATGGAGAATTAATTAGAGCAGCCGAAAGTCTGGGAGCTTCAAAATTTACAGCTTTTATGAAAATAGTTTTTCCTTTAAGTTTACCGGGCTTAATTATTGGTACTGCCCTTGTTTTTACCGGCAGTTTTACAGCTTATACTACTCCGATGCTTTTAGGTGGAGATAAGACAAGAGTTTTATCAACTTTGATATATGAAAATGCACTTTCTTTATTTAACTGGGAGCAGGCATCCATAATTGCTGCAGTAATGATTATAACTACCTTTACGATAGTTATTTTAATCAATTATTTCTCAGATAAGCTTAATCCAGGAGGTGTAAAATAATGAACGAAAAAGGTAAGACTTTAAGTATTTTTACTTTATTAGTTTATTTTTTCTTAATCGCACCACTTCTAATAATTGCAGTCACCGCCTTTGGAGAGTCTGAATTTCTTAAATTTCCTCCTGATGCTTTTTCAATCAGGTGGTTTATCAATGTTTTGCAGACTGAAATGTTTATTAATACCTTTGTCATAAGTTTAAAAGTGGCTGTTATTTCTACATTTTTAGCACTTTTAATGGGGATTCCCGCTTCTTATATTATCAGTAGAGGTAATTTTAAACATAAAAGATTAGTCGAATCATTCTTTTTATCACCAGTTTTAATTCCACAGATAGTCTTTGGATTTTCATTATTTAATTTTTTAATAATTAAATTGAAGCTGCCTGTATTTTCTAGTTTATTAATCGGCCACACTATTTTTATAATTCCCTACATAATTAGAGTAATTTCAGCCAACTTAGAGAATTTTGATTATGAAATAGAAGAAGCAGCAGTTATTTTTGGGGCCAGCCCCTTAAAAACATTTTTTATTATAGTATTACCAAATATTAGTTCAGGAGTCATCGCAAGTTTTATCCTGGCTTTTATTAATTCATTTAATAATGTTCCTATCTCAGTTTTTCTAACAGGTCCGGGAATCAGTACCCTGCCGATTCAGATGATGAGTTATGTCGAATATTATTTTGATCCAACAGTTGCAGCACTTTCCGTTTTATTAATGCTGATGACTACAGTTTTGATGTTTATTATAGAAAGAAGTTTAGGTCTAAATTATTTTGTAGAAAATTAGTAGGAGGTAAGAGATGTCTTTTCTTTCATTAGAGAATTTAAAAGTTGCATATGGTAAAAATACAGTTTTAGAAGATTTTAATCTGAGTATTAATCAGGGAGAATTTGTTTCATTATTAGGTCCCAGCGGTTGTGGTAAAACAACCACTTTAAGATCAATAGCTGGTTTTGTCAAAGCGCAAAAGGGTAAAATAATGTTTAAGGGCCAGAATTTTACAGATGTACCAGTACATAAAAAACACTTTGGTTTTGTCTTTCAAAATTATGCCTTATTTCCCCATTTAAATGTTTTCGACAATGTTGCTTTTGGACTTAAAATGCAGAAAACAGCAGAAGCAGAGATCAAAAAACGAGTAGAAAAAATGATAGATCTGGTAGGCCTGAGCGGTTTTTTAAAAAGATATCCAGCAGAATTATCAGGAGGCCAGCAGCAGCGGGTTGCATTAGCCAGAGCCTTAGTAATTGAGCCAGATTTACTGCTTTTAGATGAGCCTTTAAGTAATCTTGATGCTAAACTGCGGGTGGAAATGAGAGTTGAAATCAGAAATATTCAGCAGAAGTTAGGCTTGACTACAGTTTATGTAACTCATGATCAGGAAGAATGTTTTTCTATTTCCGACCGAGTAGTAGTTATGAAAGATGGTGAAATAGAGCAGTTAGACAGTCCTGAAAAAATATATAGAAAACCAGAAACAGAATTTGTTGCAGATTTTGTAGGCTTTGAAAACTTTTTTGATCTATTTCAAGCAGGAGAGGTCTTTAAAACAGCTAAAGGTGAATTATTTAAAGTAAGTTCTGCTGATTTAAATACCAATAAAGATAAATTCAGGGCATCAATTCGCCCTAATGATATAGCAATAACTTTGGCTGGAGGTGAGGAAAAAGAAAATACTATCAGCGGAGAAATTAAAATCAGTACTTTTTTAGGTGAAAAATATCAGTATAATGTTAAAACAGAGTATGGAGAATTTGTTGTCAATGCAGCCACTGAAAAACGAATTGAAAATGGTAAAAAAGTAAGCTTATATTTTCCAGAAGAAAAAATAATTCTTGTCAGGGAGGAATAAAATGTTTAAAAAATACTTACCAATTTTATTAATTACTATTTTTGTAATGTCTGTTCTTTTATCTTCAGCAGTAATGGCCAAAGAAACACTTGTAATCTCAACCTGGGGTTATAATGAGGATCTTTTATGGAAGAATCTTTATAAGCCATTTGAAGAAAAATATGATTGTGAAATTCAATTAGAAGTAGGAAACAACTCGACTCGTTTAAACAAAGTTAAAATGCGTCAGGGATCAACAGTAGATGTAATTTATCTAGCAGAATCTTATGCACTTGATGCCATCAATTCAGGCATGATTGCTGAGCTGAATAGAGATAATATTCCTAACATCGAAGAATTATATCCTGTAGCAAAAGCTCCACATGGTGAGCAGTATGGACCTGCTTATACACTGGTAAAGCTGGGTATTATTTATGATCAAAATTCTGTAGACAAGCCTATTGAGTCCTGGTTTGATCTCTGGGATGAATCTTTTGAAGATAATGTATCGATTCCAGACTTTAATACTACCGCCGGGCCAGCAATGTTAATCATGGCTGCCGAAAAAGCCGGAGTAGAGCTTGCTGAAAATCCTGATCAGGCCTTTGCAGAATTAGAAAAAATGAAAGAAAATGTTGTTAAAAACTATTCCCGTTCCTCAGATGTTGCAAACATGTTTGCTCAGGGAGAAATTGCTGCCGCACCTGCAATGGATTTTGCCTTCTTTAGAGTTAAAGATGCAGTTGATGGTGCAGTCTGGTTAAATCCTGAAGAAGGTTCTTTTGCTAATTTTAACACCCTAAACATTGTTAAAGGTAGTGATAACAAAGAATTGGCTGAGAAATTCATCAATTATGCCATCAGTGAAGAAGTTCAGACTAAAATGGCTATGGATAAGGTTGAATCTCCTTTAAATATGGAGGTAGAATTAACTGCAGCAGAAGCTGAAGGTTTAACTTATGGTGCAGACTTAATTAATAGTTTAAACACCATTGACTGGAACCTAATCAATGAGAATAAAGAAGCCTGGATGCAGCGCTGGAACAGAATGTTTGCCTATTAAAATCAACAATATTAATTAAAAACAGAGGACAAATGTCTTAAATATAAAAATCTAAAAACCAAAAATATTGAAAATAACAGTTTAGGAGGAGTTACAGTGGAAGAAGCAGATATCATATTTAAAAACGCAAATATCTATAACAGTTATTTCAAAAAGTTCTTTCAGGGACATCTAGCAGTAAAAAATAAGCGGATTATTTACACTGCTAAAAAATATCCAAAAAATATTAAGGCTAAAAAGGAAGTTGAGGCTGAAGGCAAATATATTATTCCGGGTTTAATCGATATTCATATGCATATAGAAAGTTCTATGGCAGCTCCAAAGCAGTTTGCAGCTGAAATAATTAAACACGGTTTAACTACTATTGTTTCTGAGCCCCACGAAATAGCTAATGTTTTTGGAATTGAAGGTATTAAAGCAATGATTAAAGCTGGAGAAGAGGCAGCAGTAGATATTTACTATGCCATTCCCAGCTCTGTTCCTTCCACCTCCTCAAAACTGGAAACCACAGGTGCCAAAATCTCCGTTCAAGAAGTTAAAGAACTAATAGCAGAAAAAAAAGTTGTCTGTCTGGGTGAAGTAATGAATAATGAAGCAGTTTTGAGTGGAGACCAAAGCCTGCCAATTAATAAAATTTTAAATTTTTTAAATGAAAATTATCCTGATTACATTATTGAAGGCCATATTCCCTCTTTAGTAGGAGAAGAACTGGCACAATTTGCAGCAGCAGGCATTAATTCTGATCACTGTCTGCAGTCAGTTGAAAGGCTCAAGGATAGGATCTATAATGGAGTCTTTGTTGAAATTCAGGAAAAATCACTGCGCCCTGAAGTTATTAATTATATACTTAAAAATGATTTATATGAGCATTTAGCTTTAGTAACTGATGATGTAATGGCTGATACTTTAGTTAAAGAGGGCCATTTAGATCATATTTTAAGAAAAATTGTTAAAATGGGAGTTAGTATCGAAAATGCTATTTACATGGCAACTTATACTCCAGCCAGGAGAATGGGACTAGATGATCGCGGCAGCTTAGCTCCAAATAAAAGAGCTGACTTTATTATTTTAGATGATTTAGAGTCATTTGCAATTGCAGAAGTTTATGTTGAAGGTAAAAGAGTATATAATCAAAATCAGTCAAAAAGCGAAAGTTATACTAAAGCATTTCCAGCTAAATTTTATAATTCCGTTAATATTGATAAATTAACCGCAGAAGATTTGCAGATTAAAGATTCTTCTGATAAAGAAAAGCTTAAGTGCCGAGTTATAGAAGTTAAATCCGAAAGCACCTATACAGCAGAAAAAACTGCAGAGCTGGAGCTGAAGGATGGTTTGATAGACTGGGAGACAAGTCAATATAATTTAGCAGCGGTAATCTCTCGTTATGGTAATCATAATTTTGCTAAAGGCCTAATCACAGGCAGTACAATTAAAAAAGGAGCAGTTGCCACTACCTATGCCCATGATCATCATAACTTATACTTAATAGCTGCCAATGTGGAGGATGCTTTATTGGCTGCTAACTGGGTAATTGAAAATCAGGGAGGCTACTGTGTAGTAGAAAATGGTGAAATTAAGGCTTCACTGCAGCTGGAGGTAGCTGGAATTTTGACAGAGAAACCACTGAATATACTGGCTGAAAAAATTTCAAAGATAAGAGAAGCTATGATTGAGCTTGGTTATGATCATTATAATCCAATTATGTCCTTAAGCACCAACACCTTACCGGTAAGTCCAGCTTTAAAACTTACTGACAGAGGTTTAATAGATGTAGAAAAAATGGAAATTGTTAATTTAATTATTGATGAGGAGGAATAACTAAAAGTGAACTACGATAAAACATTACAAAAACATATTCGCTGTAAAAAAGGAGATGTAGCTAAATACGTTTTAATCCCGGGTGATCCCGGCCGAGCTGAAAGAATTGCAGCTAAATTTGATCAGGCAGAAAAAATAGCTGTTAATAGAGAATACACAGTTTTTACAGGTCAGAAAGATGGAGTAGAATTAACTGTCTGCTCAACTGGAATTGGAGGTCCTTCAGCAGCTATTGCGATGGAGGAACTGGCTAAACTGGGAGCAGATACCTTTATTCGAGTTGGTTCAGCTGGCGGCAGAAAAGAAGAGATGCCCGTTGGTAGTGTAGCAGTTATTAATTCTGCTTATCGAGGAGAAGGGACTTCTTTTGAATATTTAGCAGCCAATTATCCAGCGGTTGCTGATGATCAGATTACAGATGCCCTGAAAAAAGCGGCTGCAGACTTAGACGAAGATGTTTATATTGGCGGCAGTTATACAAGAGATGCATATTATATGCAGGATCAGGAATTAAATCAAGAACTTTTAAATACTCAGATGATAGTTTCAGAAATGGAATGTGCCACCTTATTTATAGTGGCTGCCAAAAGAAACTTAAAAGTTGGAGCTATTGTTGGAACTGATTCAAATATTATTAAGAAAAAACAATTCAGCCTTGAAGAAAAGGATAGACTATTTAAAGAAGCTGAATCAAAATCTATTGAGATTGCGATTCAGGCACTGGTTGACCTAGCAAAAGCAGAATAATGATTAAAAAATTATACTGATTTCATACAAAAAGAATACAGCAAAAAATAAATTAAAAGAGGTCACATATGCAAGTTTTAGTAATGCATAGTGACCTTTTATTATTTGAATCTAAACTTATTTTAATATCGGAGTTGAAATTAAAGACTTTTTTAAAAGCCCTTTTTCTGACCATCCCAGGGAGGCTCTTTATTATCTTTAAATTCATCTACTCCCGGACCACCAAGATTATTTAAACGCCAGATTCCATAAATATAGCTGATTGATAAAACAACAATAATAGCTGGCCAGCCCAAAATAATATTAACCCAGGCTAAGTTTAAGACAGCTTCACTAAAAAATATTCTAAGTTGAATGGCTAGCCTGAGAGCAAAGTAAAAAGCCCATAAAATAGTAACCTCTCTATAAGCAGGTTTAACATCATCACGCCAGAACCAGTCTAAAGGCCATCCACGGCTTAAATGACTGGCCCAGGCTGCAAGAGGTTTTCCCAGCAGCAGAGTAATTACTGAAGCCAGCAGAAAAAGAGACGAAGATGTCAGAGCTGGAATAAAATAATTGCTTGCATTATTGCTCAGATAGGCAAGAGAAGAAGCAAAAACAACTCCAATTAATCCTGCTAGAGAATATTTCCAATTTTCTTTTTTAATAATTCTTCTGCTGAAATTAATTAAAGCAGTAGCTACTGCCAGTATAACTGCAGTTTGAAGTCCCCAAATAGCATTACTGACTCCATAGATTAAAGGCGGCAGCAGGGCATCAAAAGTTTTATTTAAAAAGATCGAGCTAAGCTCTTCTAAAATTTCTTCTTTTTTCAGATCCATCAGTTCCACTCCTTTTTATACATTATTTTATACTATTTTATTAATCTTAAAAATAGTATACATAAATTATTAAAATTTAGCAAAAATATAAAGGAATTATTTGCTTAATCAAGAATAAATAATATAATAATGTTATAATTATAATTTATAGATAAAAATATGAAGCTGAGCTGGAGATGAGATAAGGTGGAAGTGAGAATAGAAAAATTTATGCAGAAGATTTTAATTAAAATATTTTACCTTTTATTTTTTATTTTACTCTTGAAATTTATTTATTTGAAAGTTGATAATGCAGCTGACTATCTTTTTGGTCTGGCCTATTTTGGAATATTAATTATAATATTTCAATACATATTAATAAATTCTTATGATCAAAATCACATAATAATTTGGGTTACACAAATAATTTTATATATGCCGCTTTTATTTTTAGAATACTATAATATTGTTAAGGTATATATAATAATTCAAATACTTATCGGAATTATTTTTAATCATCAGCAAATTAATTTACTTAAAAGGAAAAACGAAGAAATAAAGTATTTAAGTTTTCATGATGAGATGACAGGCTTACATAATAGAAGGTATTTCGAAAATAAGCTGGCGGAATTAAATAATCCAGCAGAACATAATTTATCTGTAATTATTGCTGATATCAATAATCTTAAAACAATTAATGATAATCACGGCCACAAAAAAGGTGATCAATATATAAAATCAGCAGCAGAATTATTAAAATCTGAGTTAAGGGAAAAAGATATCATTTCTCGAATTGGTGGTGATGAATTTGCAATAATCCTGCCCCATACAGATAAAGAAAAATGCAAAAGAATAGTAAAAAGGTTAAAAAAACAAATTGAAGACCACCCTGAAAAACACCTTAGTATTGCTTTTGGCTATGTTCATCATAATCAGCAGTATAATAGTTTAGAAGAAATGATAAAAAATGCAGATAAAAATATGTACTATAATAAAAATAAATTTAAAGAAAAAAATAAAAGAAGACAAAACCACATTTACCATGTTAGTAACCATAATGTTTTTTACTAAAATCAAATATATATTCAATTTTAAATCCATGCATTTGCTTAACTACTTTTTGAATTATTGGTGTAAAAACTGATAAATTAAAAAATTAGGCAAATGCTTTTTTATTTGAAATAATTTATTAAAAAAATTAATAAATAATCTCTAAATATACTTGACCTGAATCAGAATATTGAGTTATACTATAGATAATTAATTAAAGCTTTTAATCAACATCCAATTATGACAAATCTTATTTTAACGAATCAGCAAAAAATATTAATCAAAGTACTTATGGGGGAATTTAAAAGATGGGGAAAGTAAATCAAATATTTATTATTTCACTTGCAGTTATATTACTTGGTTATTTTTTGAAAAAATTAAAGATCCTAAATAAAAATGATGGAAATTCTATGGTAAAGATAATAATGAATATCACACTACCTGCTCTAATAATCACAGTCTTTATAGATCTTGATTTAAATGCTAATTTAATAATCCTGCCTTTAACCAATATTATTTATGGAGTACTTGCTTACTTTTTAGGGAAGAGACTATTTGCAGACAATAAAATAGAAGATGCCGGCAGTTTAATTATTTCGCTGCTTGGATTTAATATTGGTTTGTTCGCTTATCCCTTTATAGAAAACATTTGGGGGAAAACAGGACTGCAGTATATGGCTTTTTTTGATATGGGAAATGCTGTGATAATATTTGGTTTAGCTTATATTACAGCAGCAAGTTATGGGCCCTGCCGAAATGAATTATCAACAAAGGTTATAGCCAAAAAACTACTGACATTTATTCCCTTGATGAGTTATTTATTAGCTCTTTTACTTAATATCTTTAATATTGAACTAAACTTCTATTTGTTTTCAGTTCTAAAAAAAGTAGCTGGGATTAATGGTGTTTTAGTTTTACTTGTTTTAGGAATTTATTTAGAATTTAAACTTGAAAGATCAGAGCTTAAGAAAATATCAAAAGCAGTTATTATTAAATATAGTTTTGGTCTTATTGTTGGATTAATTTTATATTTAATCTTACCATTTGGAAAACTTTTTAATGGTGTTATTTTATTAGGACTTGTAATGCCAACTGGTATGGCAGTAATACCATATTCAATTGAAAATAAATTAAATACTAGAATAAGCGGCAGTTTAGTCAATCTGACGAACATTTTAAGCTTTGTTTTTATGTGGTTAATTTTTAAATTTATTTAATGAAATTTATGATTTTTCAAATAAATATAAAATTATTTTGATTTTTTTCAATATTCTTATTGACATCTAAAAGTTATTGTTCTATAATATAAACAAGTTATTTAAAAGAGTTAATCAACTCAAATTAAAAAACTTATCATAACTTTCTAAACTTAAATAATAACTTTTATTATTAAGCTTAGAAAAGGACATCTACATATGGAAAGCATTTATAATTATATTTTAATTATTTTTTTTGAGAGTTTGATTAAAGCTTTTAATTAAACTGTTTTTAAAGCTGAATTCGTTTTAAAACAAGTTTAATTTTTGAATAATTATTAGGGGGTTCTAAAAATGAAAAAAATTGGTTTTATTGGTCTGGGAATTATGGGAGAGTCAATGTGTGCAAATTTGTTAAAAAAAAGAGATGAAGAAATTTTAGTTTATGACATCAATGAAGAAAAAATTGAAAAGATGGTTGAGCAGGGTGCTGTTAGAGCTGCTTCAAATCAAGAATTAGCAGCAAAAGCAGATATAATAATCTCCATGGTGCCAAAAGGAGAACATGTAAAAGCAGTTTATAATGAGATAGCTGATGAGTTGGATGAGAGTAAGATTTGGATTGATATGAGTACTATAAATCCTGCTATTTCAAAAGAAATTGCAGCAGAAGTAAAGAAAAAAGGGTCAGTAATGGTTGAGGCCCCAGTAGTTAAGAGTAAATCAGCAGCTGAAGCTGGAACTTTAGGTATATATTTTGGTGGAGATAAAAAAGTTTATAATCAAGTTAAAGAGCTTTTACTCTGTATGGGAGAAGACATAATTCATCTTGGTGATAACGGCTCCGGTTTAATGATGAAAATCTGTCATAATATGCTGGTTGGAGAAGTTCAAAACGCAGTCAATGAAATGATGACTCTTGCTCAAAAGTCAGATATTGAAATTGATGATTTTGCTACAGCAATATCTTATGGTGGAGGCCAAAACTTTTATTTAGATGCCAAAGCAGAAAGTATTAAAAACAGAGACTTCAGCACAGCCTTTTCTGTAGAAAACATGAATAAAGATGTAAACATTGCAGCTGAAATTAAAGAAGAATTAAATCTTAACTTACCTGGAATTGATCTGGTAAAAGATGTGTATCAGAAGGCAATGGAAGAAAATTATGGGAAAGAAGACTTTTCAGCTTCTATTAAAGCGGTAGAAAAAAGACTTTAATTTAAAATAAATCATTTAATTTCAAAAAACAATAGATATATCTTTTAATTAATATTATAATGTGGAGGTAGACAATTATGAAACAGGAAATTAAATTAGGAATTGTTTGTTTAGGTAGAAAAACATTTGATTTCGAAGCAGCGAAAGATTTATATACTGATATTCAAAAAGACATAAAAGAAATCGAGAATATAGAGTATACAATAATAGAAGAATTGGTAATCGAGGTAGAAGATGCTCAGGCAGCAGCAGAAAAATTGAATTCAGCTAATGTTGATGCAGTAGCAGTAATTAGTGGAACTTTTCATTTAGGACATCTGATACTTGAGATTGATAAAGTCTTAAGAAAACCAATACTTTTATGGGGGTTAAATGAACTACCTTATAATGGAGGTAAAATTAGATTAAATTCAGTCTGTGGAGTT
>JBNJFG010000066.1:0-11116 GCA_051746665.1 Bacillota bacterium | reverse complement strand
TTCCATCGTTAATAATAGGAGGAATAATTTAATGATTTACACAGGAACAGTTAAGTGGTTTGATGGGAAAAAAGGTTTTGGCTTTATTGAAAGAGAAGATGGAGACGACGTGTTCGCACACTTCTCAGCTATTGAAGAGGAAGGTTTCAAAAACCTTGAAGAAGGTCAGGAAGTAGAATTTGAAATCGTAGAAGGCGATCGCGGCCCACAAGCTGCTAACATCGTTAAGTTATAAAGCAAATAAAAGTTTTATAATAGAATTGAAAGCCCTGATTGCTTTTTAAAGTGGTCAGGGCTTTTCTGATTATAATAGAAGAAATGTAATGTTTTAATATAATTTTGAATTATTGCATTAAAAATAATTTTTTTAAATTTTTGATTGATTTTAAATGAATACTAATTAATGAAAAATATAAAATAAGGAAGTTAAATTTAACTTTATAAGAGAAAGGGTTTTTAGAGTGGATAAAAGAGAAATAATAAATCTGGCAGTTATAGCTCATGTTGATGCAGGTAAATCAACCTTAGTTGATGCTTTTTTAAATCAGAGTGGAGTTTTTAGAGAAAATGAAGATGTAGTTGATTGTATAATGGATAGTAATGATCTTGAGCGTGAGCGCGGTATCACAATATATTCAAAAAACTGTGCTATTGAGCATAACGGAGTCAAAATTAATATAGTTGATACTCCAGGTCATGCTGACTTTTCTTCAGAGGTAGAGCGAGTTATTAAAGCAGTAGATTCTGCAATTTTAATTGTAGATGCAACTGAAGGTCCTATGCCTCAGACCAGATTTGTCTTGAAAAAGTCTTTAGAAAAAGGAATTAAACCAATTGTCTTTATTAACAAAATAGATAAGAACAATCAAAGAGCAGAAGAAGTACATGATGAAATTATTGATCTTTTTATCGAACTCTCTGCAGATGATAATCAGTTAGAATTTCCTGTAATTTATGGAATTGCTGTTGAAGGAAAGGCCTTTTTTGAACTTGATCATGAAAGTGAAAACTTAGATCCTCTTTTTGAAACTATTATCAATACTGTTGATAGTTATCCTGACTTAGATGATGAGCCACTGCAGATGCAGGTTTATGACCTTGCATATGATGATTATCTTGGCCGAATGGGTATTGGTCGTGTTTATAAAGGAACAATTGAAGACGGACAGCAGGTTGAAGTTTATAAGCGTGATGGTTCAACTAAAAAAGGTAAAATTACTAAGTTATCTGTTTATGAAGGTCTAAAACAGAATGCAGTTGAGGAAACTCACAGTGGAGAGATTGTATCGATTGCTGGTCTGCCTGATATTTCAATTGGTGAAACAGTCTGTGAAGTAGGTAAAGTTGATCCGCTGCCGATGATTGAAATTGCTGAACCGACTCTGGCTATGTATTTTCTGGTAAATGACTCTCCTTTTGCTGGTCTTGAAGGTGACTATTTAACTACTCGTCATCTTAAAGCACGTTTAGAGAGGGAACTAGAGGTTAATGTTGGCTTGAGAGTTGAAAAAGCTGAAAATACTGAAGCCTTTAAAGTTTCTGGACGGGGTGAACTTCATTTATCAATTTTATTAGAAAATATGCGTCGTGAAGGTTATGAAGTGTCAGTTTCTAAGCCCGAGGTTTTGATGAAAGAAATTGACGGTAAAAAACATGAGCCAATAGAAAAGGTAATGGTAGAACTGCCGGAAAAATATTCTGGTACAGTTATTAATAAATTAAATCAACGTAAAGGAATCATGCATTCCATGATGCCCGAAGGTGATTATGTACATTTAGAATATCTAGTTCCAACTAGAGGCTTAATTGGTTTTAGAAGCGAGTTTATCAATGACACCAGTGGTGAAGGTACTCTGATTCGTTCTTTTGAAAAATATGAACCTTTCAAAGGTGAAGTTCCAAAAAGAAAAAATGGTGTTTTAATTTCTAATCAGCAGGGAACTGCTATGGGTTATGCACTTTCGAATCTAGAAGACAGAGGCGAAATGTTTATTGAGCCAGGAACTAAAGTTTATGAGGGAATGATTATTGGCTTACACAGTCGTGATAATGACCTGACAGTAAATGCCTGTAAGAATAAGAAGCTGACAAATGTTAGAGCTTCTGGTTCTGATGATTCGATTAACCTGGCACCTGCTAAGAAATTCACTTTAGAGCAGGCTTTAGAATTTATAGAAGATGATGAACTGGTCGAAATCACACCAGAGGCAATTCGCCTGCGTAAAAAGATTTTAACTGAAAAAACAAGGCTTAGAAACAACAAATAATAAGCTTATCCGACTGGAGTAAAATCTAGTCGGTTTTTTCTCAAATTAAATTTATAGAATAATCAGAAAAATAAAGATAAAATATTAAAAAATAGTTAAAATTTAACTATCTTTAATTAAAAAGCAGGAAAAAAGCTTTTTAAACAGAAATAATAGTATAGAGGAAATATTATAATTTGTTGAATTTTATAAGTAGTATTCTTGACATTACATAATTAAGGATGCTATACTATTAATAGTAATAATTATTAATAAATGGAGGTATTGTAAAATATGGTTAAAAATGATATGACAGCTCAAAATTTACGTTCTGCTTATGCGGGAGAAAGTATGGCCTATCAGCGCTATAAAGTGTGGGGTCAGAAAGCAGCGGAAGAAGGTTTTAAAAATGTAGCACTTTTGTTTGATGCTATTGCTTATGCTGAAGAGGTTCATGCAGGAAATCACTTTGCAGCTCATGAAAACGTTGAAGGTGGATTTTTAGTTGCTGGTGGTGGAGAATTCGGTTTAGGCACAACTTCTGAAAACCTTGTAGGGGCAATTGAAGGCGAAGAAGGGGAAGTTGAGCAGATGTATCCTACATATAGTATCGTTGCTAAAGAGCAGGGTGAATCAGACGCTGTACGTTCATTTCATTATGCTTTAGAAGCTGAGCAAATTCATGCTAAGCTATTTAGAAATGCAAAAGAGCATGTTGATAATGATGAAGATATTGAATTAGAATATGTAAGTATCTGTGAAGTTTGTGGACATACTGTAGTAGATGGTCTGCCAGAAAAATGTCCGGTATGTGGAGAACCTAGTTCGGTATTCCGTAAGTTTACTAAATAATTATTTTTTGATATAATTATTAATAGTAATCTGATTTTGATAATGCTTGAATTAAAAAATTTAATTGTTCTTTACTAACAATCAACAAAGTTTTCTAAATTAACGTAAAAGTTAATTTAGATTATTTAATAATTAATCACAAACTATAAGGAGGAATTTTAAAATGGGTTATTATGATCTTAAGAAATTAGAAAACACTGGTGAAGATAAGACAGCCTTAGAGAAAAAACATGTTCCTTATATTCAATGTCCTGATGAAGTTAAAAAAGGTGAGTATTTTGAAGTGAAAGTTACTTTTGGTAAGGAAATTACACATCCAATGGGTAAAGATCACTATATTCAGTATTTTGATCTATATGCTAATTATGCAAGTCTTGCTAGAGTAGAATTTACTCCTGATATGAAAGCAGAAGCTACATTAAATGTTAAATTAGAAGAATCTTGTGATTTAAATGTATATGCTTTCTGTAACCTTCATGGTCATTGGGAAGGTAGAAAAGAAATTAAAGTTGTAGAGTAAGAAATTAAAAGTGCAAATAAGTACTTAAATGCCGCCCTTCGGGGCGGTTTTTATGTTAGTATTTTAATTTTATATTAAAAAGGTGGTTTGAGAATGGATAAGTTATTTAATTTAACTATTTATGGCCTTGCTTGGTTTAATAATGATTGGCAGGAATTAAAAAATTTTTGTCAAGAAAATAATTTTGCGGGTATTGAATTGTTGGCAGCTGGTTTGGAGACTGGCCAGCAGTTTTCAGAAATACCCTCTGATTTAGTTAAAGGTCTTCATTTGTCCTATCAAACAGATTGGCTAGGTGTTGAAGATGATCAAAAAAGCGATTTTAAGGAACTGATTAATAATTATCAAAGGGAACTTGAATTGGCATCTCAATTAGAAGTGGATTATGTTGTTTTTCATGCTGGTAATTCTGGCTTAGAAGAACTTTTGAAAGGTGAATTTAGGTTTAGTAATACCGAAGTTTTAAGTAGCTTAGTTGAAATAATTAATCAAATATTGGTTGACTCAGATTTTGATTTTAAATTATTATTTGAAAATTTATGGGTGCAGGGACTTGATCTTTTAGATCCTCTAGAAACAATTAGTTTTTTAAAAAAAATAAATTCGAAACAGGCAGCTTTACTTTTAGATACGGGGCACCTGCTTAATACAGCTAAAAATATAAAAACAGAACAAGAGGCTATAGATTATATTGAAAATATATTAATTGCTTATCCGCAAGCAAATGAGTTATTTGTTAATTTACATTTGCATAAGTCATTATCTGTAAAAAACCGCTTAGAAATTCGTAATCAAATGTATCAAAAATTTAAAAAGCTTAAAAATCAAGTAGATAAAGAAAAATTAGTAGCACAGTTTATTTCTAAAGTTGACCAGCATTTACCTTTTTCAGAAGTGTCTCCTAAAAAAATATTAGAAATTATTGAACCTGATTATGTAATTCATGAATTTGTTTGTCTGCAAAAAGAAGAATTTATTAATAATATAAAAATACAAAATAACTTACTTTAAAATTTCCCTGCTGAATCAGAACAAGATTTAGCAGGATTTTTTTATTTTTAAAAAAGTTATTTACAAAAGAAGTGTGATCTGATATACTTTATTTAAACAATAATTTAATTATATAAATAAATATTTAAAATTGGAGGTGCTGACAATAGAAAAATTAACTGAGCGAGAAAAGGAAGTTCTTGTTTTAATCAAAAAAGATGCAACAATTAGCAGAGAAGAAATTGCAAATAAACTTGAAATCTCCGAATCAGCTGTGGGAACATATATTCATCATTTAAGTACAAAAGGTTATCTTTTGGGCAGAGGATATATTACTGCCCCGGAAAAGAAAGTTGTAATTGTTGGTGGTGCTAATCTTGACATTAAGGGTTATAGTCCAAACTATATTAAAGGCAGTTCCAGTCCGGGTTGGATAAAAGAAAGTCCAGGAGGAGTGGCCCGTAATATAGCAGAAGATCTTGCACTCTTAGGACAGGAAGTAGTTTTGTTAACAGCAGTTAGCAGTGATCATTTTGGAGAACAATTAAAAGAAGAAACTAAAGCTGTCGGGGTTGATATTTCTCATTTTAAAATAACCCCAGCTCAAGAAAATAAAACTGGAGTTTATCTGGCTCATTTGGATCAAAATGGAGATTTAATTGGTGCAGTAAATGATATGAGAATTTTGAAAGAAATTGATAGCAATTATTTGAATGAAAAAAGAAAAATCATTGAAACATCATCAATGCTTATTTTTGATACAAATTTGGAAGAAAGTGCAATTTCATTTTTATTAGAATTGTCTAAAGACAAAAAAATGATAAAAATTGCAGATGCTGTTTCAGTTGAAAAAGCATTAAAATTAAAAAACAAGTTAATTTATTTAGATTATTTAAGAGCCAATCTTGATGAAATTGAAGTTTTACTTGATTTAGTCAAGATGAGAGACTCCGAAAAAGCTCAGAAAATGAATACTAAAGCTAGGATTCAGCGTCTAAAAGAATTTTATTCTGAAAATAAATATTTACCTGAAATGATCATTAGTGCTGGCAAAAATGGTGTTTACTATCTCAGTCGAGAGAAAGAAAAAGTAACGGCAGAACATTTTAAAGCAGTAGAAATTAATAAAGAAGAGATCGTTGAAACAACTGGAGCAGGAGACGCCTTAACAGCTGGATTTGTAGCTGCTATTATGAATAAAGCTTCTGTTAAAGAGGCTATAGAATTAGGAATTAAAGCTTCAACTTTGACGGTGAAATCTCAGCTTACATGTAATCCTGATTTAAGTGAATTAATATCATAAATATTATGGAGGTAATATAATGAAAAATTTAGAGAAATATTTAGAAATTAAAGCTGAAGTAAAAGAGGCTCTAAACGCTGGTAAACCTGTTGTAGCTTTGGAGTCAACAATAATTGCACATGGAATGCCCTATCCGCAAAATATAGACACAGCATTAGAGATTGAAGATATAATTAGAGCTAATGGTGCAGTACCAGCAACAATAGGAATTATTGATGGGAAAATAAAAGTCGGTTTAACAAAAGAAGAGGTAAAATTTTTGGGTGAATCCAAAGAAATAGTTAAAGTTAGCCGCCGTGATCTGCCGATTGTATTAGCAGAGAAAAAGCATGGTGCAACAACAGTGGCTGGAACTATGATTGCAGCTGATTTAGCCGGAATCAGAATTTTTGTTACTGGTGGAGTTGGAGGAGTTCACAGAGGAGCCGAAAATAGTTTTGATATCTCGGCTGATTTAGAAGAATTAAAGCGAACTTCGGTTGCTGTAATTTGTGCCGGAGCTAAATCAATTTTAGATATTGGTTTAACTTTAGAAAAACTAGAAACATATGGAGTCCCTGTACTAAGCTACCAAACAGATGAAATGCCTGCATTTTACAGCCGCCACAGTGGTTTCAAATCAGATTATAAACTGGATAATCCTGAGCAAGCAGCAGCTATTTTAAAAGCAAAATGGAAACTTGGATTAGATGGAGGAGTTTTAATCGCTAATCCAGTACCAGAAGCTGATGAAATTGAGTATTCAGTAATTAATGAAAAAATTGAGCAGGCATTATCAGAGGCTAAAGCAAAAGAAATTAACGGAAAAGAAATAACTCCTTTTTTACTAGATAGAATTAAAGAAATAACTGAAGGGAAAAGTTTAGAAACAAATATTTCTTTAGTAAAAAACAACGCTGTTGTTGGGGCTAAGATTGCAAATGCTTTTACAAAATAGAATAGCTTAGAGTTATAAACTTATTCATTTGATTAACCACTGCTGTGATGCAGTGGTTTTTCACTTTTAAACTTAGTAAAAATTATCACAAAAATCAAATGTAATCTAAATAACAATTGTAACTAATAACCATTCTTGATTGATAAAGGTAGATGGTTGTGATAATATAAATTAAAAGATAAAAATGAATAAATAAGCAGGAAGTGGAAAAATGAGAAATTATATAATTAAGAGAATATTACTATTAATTCCTATAATCTTCATTGTAGCTTTAATTGCTTTTTTTATAACAAATTTGATGCCCGGAGATCCGGTAAGGGTTATTCTTGGCAATATGGCTTCAGAAGCAGAAGTAGCTAGACTAGAATCTGCCCTTGGTTTTGATCAGCCGTTAATTGTGAGATTTTTTAGATGGTTGGCTAATATAATGAGAGGGAATTTTGGAGAATCACTTTATTTAAATGCACCGGTCTCAAAAATTTTAATTGAAAGATTAAGGCCGACATTTTTAATTGCTATTTTGGCTGAGATTTTAGGTATTACAGCCGGAATTCTTTTGGGGATTCTGGCAGCTGTTAAACACAGAAAAATTTTAGATCAATTTTCAATTACGCTATCACTTTTAGGAATTTCTATTCCAAGTTTTTGGCTGGCTTTAATTTTGATGTATATTTTTTCTGTAAAATTAGGCTGGTTTCCCGTTAGCGGTTATGAACCTCTCAATGAAGCTGGTTTTGGTACGTTAAGCTATATAGTTTTGCCGGCTGTTACACTTGCTTTTATGCAGGCTGGTTTAATAGCTAGAATGACCAGAAGTGCAATGCTTGATACTTTAAAACAGGATTATATTAGAACAGCAAAAAGTAAAGGGTTATCGGTTTATTCTGTAGTTTTTAAACATGCTTTAAAAAACTCTATGCTGCCAGTAATTACTGTAATTGGTCATAATTTTGCAGTACTGCTGGGGGGGACCTGGATAGTAGAAACAATATTTGTAATTCCCGGGACTGGTTTTATGGCAATTAATGCAATAATGCGTCGCGATATTCCAGTTATTCAGGCTTCTATAATTTTTGTTGCAGTTATTTATGTAATTTTAAATTTATTAATAGATTTAAGTTATGCATTTTTAAACCCAAAAATTCGATATCAATAAAGGGGTATTAATTTGTTTTTTTTAAAAAAATATAAGAAATATGAGCACCCATATATAACAACTTCAATAATAATACTATCTATTTTGATTTTTTTAAGCCTTTTTGCTCCTGTGCTTACAGATTATAATCCGGTAAGAAATGATGCCAGGAACAGACTGCAGCCGCCTTCTAGAGAACATCTTTTAGGGACAGATCAATTTGGTAGAGATATTTTCACTCGAATTCTTTATGGACTACGTACGTCAATAGAGATTGGTATTTCAGTGGTTATTTTAACCGTCATTTTTGGTGGGATTATAGGAATAGCTGCAGGCTATTATCCACAATTAGATACGATAATTATGAGAGTTTTAGATGCAATGATGGCCTTTCCCGGCATTATAATTGCAATTTCTTTGGCAGCTATTTGGGGGGCTGGAAAGTTAAATATAATTTTTGCATTATCTTTTGCATATTTTCCCAAGATGGCAAGGATTGTGCGAAGTGCTGTGATTTCAATTAAAGATCTAGAATATATAGAATCTGCTCGAGCATCAGGCGCCAATGATTTAAGAATTATTTTTAAATATATTCTCAAAAATTCAGCTTCTCCTATTATGGTCCAGGCAACCTTTAATTTTGCTTTAGCAATTTTGGATGAGGCCGCACTCAGTTTTTTGGGGGTCGGTATTATGCCACCTGCTCCCAGTCTTGGAGCCATGGTAACAGATGCCAGGACATATATGGTAGTTGCACCCTGGATGATACTTGCTCCAGGAATTATGATAATTCTTGCAGTCCTATCGTTGAATTTGCTGGGAGATGGTCTGCGTGATTTATTGGATCCGCGTTTAAAGAATATCTTAAAAAAATAATAAAGGAGTGTTTAAGAAATGAAAAAAAGAATAAAGTTAAGTTTGTTAGTCCTATTTATAATTTTTTCTTTGCTGTTGAGCTCAACAGTCATGGCTCAAAACGAAGATCGTTTTGGTGGCACATTGAATACAGCCTTTCAGATGTCAGTAGCCCATTTAGATAGTGATAATTCAACAGATTCTCTGATTACAGCAATGATGAATCATGTTTATGAAGGCTTATTTGAATTTGATGAAAATCTTAATTTAACTCCACATTTAGCAGAAAGTTATCAAATAAAAGAAGATGGCCTGGTTTATGAAGTTAAACTGAGAGAGAACGTTAAGATGCATAATGGTCAGACAATGAATGCTGATGATGTTGTGGCTTCATTTAAAAGATGGCTTGAGATAAACAATGGTGGTGGCTTAATAGCACCATATTTTGATGAGGTAGAAAAGATTGATCAGTATAATATTCGTTTTAAATTTGATGAAGTATATGCGCCTTTTTTAAATATTTTAGCTTCACCTGTTTCAAACCAAAAATTTGTGGTTAGAGCAGAAGAAGTAGTAGAAGAGTTTGGGACTGATGTTATTGATCGTCATGTTGGTACAGGCCCTTATAAGTATGAAGAATGGGTGCCCGATCAGAAGTTAGTTTTAAGTCGTTTTGAAGATTATACTCCAAGTCAACGTGAAGGTTCATTTTTTGCAGGTGAGCGAATTCCATATTTAGATAAGATTGTTTTCAATTTTATTCCTGATGCTCAGGTTAGAGTGTCTGGAGTTCAAACAGGACAGTTCCATTTTGCAGAAGAGGTTCCTAGAGATCAGTATCAAATCTTTGAAATGGACAAGAATATAGAAAATGTAATTATTTATCCGGACCGGATGTCGATGTTGATTTTCAATAATGCTGAAGCGCCTTTAAACAATAAATATGGTCGTCAGGCAATAGCTTATGCTTTAGATTTTGAAGAGTTAGCTTATGCGATGATTGGTGATCCTCAATTCTGGCGTTTGGAGGCAGCTTTACACGAAAAAGGAAACCCCTGGCATGTTCCTGATGCTGGTGAAGATATTTATGGAGTCTATGATCCCGAAAAAGCAAAAGAACTTCTTGACCAGGCAGGTTATGATGGGGAACCGCTTGTTATTTTAAGTGGTCAGGATAATGAGATGGAAAGGCAGGGAGCAATTGCAATTCAAGATCAGTTAGAAAAAATCGGGATTGAGGTTGAACTGCAGTTATTTGATCGCCCAACAGTTGTAGAAAGAAGAGCCAAAAAAGAAGGCTGGCACATGCATCTTTCTCCATTTATTAAGATAGTACCTGACCCTCAGATTCATCAGGGTTGGACCGGTACAAACAAATGGATCAGCAACTGGGATAGTGAAGAGTCGCGCGAGATGGACCAAATTTTTGCCGAGATGCTAAAAGAAGTTGACCAGGAGCAGAGATATCAAATTATGGAAAGAATGCAGGCTCAACTTTGGGATGCTGTTCCCTATTTTAATATAATAGATTACAGCAGGCTGCATATTAGAAGATCAGAGCTGAGAAACTTTCAGTCAGGCTGGCAGCCATTCTTCTGGAACAGTTATTTAGAATAATGTACATGCACCGCGAACCTGTCAGTTTTTGTCGGAAAACAGTATAAAAAGTAAAAGCAGCAGTTTTGAGGATAGTCAAGTCCTCCTAACTGCTGCTTTTCTACATATAATGACATAAATCGGGTGGTTCGCGGTGCCTGCATGTACTTAATCTGCTTTAGGAATCTTGTAATCTATCTTAGTAAAGAAATTACCTAAAATAATTGAGCTGATAATTACCAGTGGTAATGAAACACCAATTCTGATAGCGGTGAATTTAATTCCGAGTATTGAAGCTTCCATAATACTCATTGGAATCATCACCAGTGAAGCAGCTGTTACATAAGTGAAAATTGAAGAATAATTTGCTCCTTTATGATAGAGAGTATTAGCTACTGGAAAAGCTACAAAAGTTCCTCCAACTGTAGTTGCTGCCAGCAAAATAGCATAAATATATTTTTTGAAGCCAGATGTATTACCAAAATTATTTTCAATACTTTCACGGCTGACCCAGACATCAAATAGACCAATCAGCACAAAAGCTGGTGGTAATAGTAAACCCATATCACGTGCAAAAATCATGAAATTAGATCCAATTCTTTTACCGAGATCAAAATTAATAAAATATGATCCAGCAATAAAGGCTACAAAAATTGCAAATATATAATAATTTAAATTGTTA
>JBNJFG010000065.1:0-11295 GCA_051746665.1 Bacillota bacterium | reverse complement strand
GGAGGCCAAAAAATGAAAATAGCACCATTTAAAGTAGAAGAGTGGATGAATGAGTATGAGATGGATGCTGAGTACAATATTGCAGAGACCTGTGTGGAATCACTGACAGTAGAAAAATTATTAAATTTTAGTGATGATCCAGCTGCCCGGCTGGAAGAAATAAAAAAGATGCAGCTTACATATGGAGATATCAAAGGCTCAGCTGCTTTTAAAAAAGGAGTCAGCAGTCTGTATGATACTGTTGATCCCCAAAATGTATTGCCCTCACATGGAGCCATTGGTGCTAACTTTCTTCTGCTTTATTCTTTAGTTGAAGCAGATGATCAAGTAGTTTCAGTATTTCCAACCTACCAGCAGCTTTATTCGATTCCGGAGTCTTTTGGAGCTGAGGTTAAAAAACTGGATTTAAAATATGAAGCTGGATTTCTGCCGGATTTAGATAAACTGAGATCCCTGGTCAGTAAAAAAACAAAATTAATTGCAATTAATAATCCCAACAACCCTTCTGGAGTAGTGATCAAGCGAGAAATTCTAGAAGAAATTGTGGAAATTGCGAGAGCTGCTGATGCCTATATTTTAGCTGATGAAGTTTACCGTGGTTTTGATCTGGAAGAAGAGATACCTTCTATTGCAGATCTTTACGAAAAAGGAATTAGTGTTGGCAGTATGTCCAAAGTTTTCTCCTTAGCTGGACTGAGGATGGGCTGGATTGCTGGTCCCAAAGAAGTAATAGAACTCTGTCAGCTGCATCGAGATTATACAACTATCAGCAACAGCATGATTTCTGATTATCTTTCTGTAATTGCTCTGGAGAATAAGGAAAAGATTTTAAAAAGAAATCTGGCCAAGGTAAAAAAACAGCTGCAGCTATTAGATAACTGGGTGCAGAACCAGGATTTAATTGAATATGTTAAGCCAAATGGAGGCACAACTGCCTTTTTAAAGTATAAGCTGGAGCTTGATTCTGAAAGTTTTGCTAAAAAATTATTTAAAGAAAAAGGTGTTTTAGTTGTACCAGGAATTGCATTTGGGAGAGATAAATTTATTCGAATTGGTTTTGCTGGTAATGAAGCAGAATTAAAAAAAGGACTGGCTTTATTAGGAGAATTTTTAAAAGAACAGTAAGTGCACCTACCGGGTACCGAACCATTATTTTCCAGTTGTTAGGATTTTTATAAAATGAGGTGAAATCAATGGAGCAAAATCAGATTTTTATTAATTATGGTGATCAGGGTAAGAAAATGGTACAGGAACTGCTGCAGCAGCTTGAAATTGAAAAAGAGCTGCAGGCTGCGGATTTAATTGCTCTAAAACCAAATTTAATTAATGCGACAAAATCAGAAGAGGGTGCAACTACTGATCCAGAAATTGTGAGGGGAGTTATAGAATATCTGCAGCAGCAAGGCTTTAAAAATCTAATGCTGATCGAAGGCTCCTGGGTGGGAGCAGATACTGATAATGCCTTTGAAGTCTGCGGTTATCAGAAGCTGGCCCGCGACTATGAAATTCCTATCTATAATCTAAAAGAGGATAATTTCATAAAAAAATCTTATCAGGGCTTAGAAATCGAAATAGCAGAAAAAGCTCTGGCAGCCGATTATCTGATCAATTTCCCGGTGCTTAAAGGTCACTGCCAGACTAATATCACCTGTGCCTTAAAAAATCTTAAAGGCTGTATTTCTGATTTCGAGAAAAGAAAGTTTCATCGGCAGGGACTGCATCAGCCAATAGCATATCTAAATAAGCTTTTAAAACAGGATTTAATCATTATAGATGGTATTTATGGAGATTTAGATTTTGAAGAAGGTGGAAACCCGGTTAAGATGAATAGAATCATTGCTGCTGAAGATCCGGTCTTAGTTGACAGTTATGCAGCATCACTGCTTGGTTATAATACAGCAGAAGTAGAATATATAGAAATAGCTGCTCAAATAGGAGTTGGCTCCAAAGATTTATCCAGGGCAGAAATAGTTGAGCTAAATAAAGATCAGGGAGCTGAAATAAATTATTCTTCCCGAAAGATAAAAACATTAGCAGCTAGGATAGAAGCGGATAATGCCTGCTCAGCTTGTTACGGAAGTTTAATTCATGCTTTAAAGCGAATAAAGTCATCTGGTCAGCTTGATAAAATTACAGAAAAGATTAAAATTGGTCAGGGCTATCAGCAAAAAGAATTGACTGGGATTGGAATAGGCAGCTGCTGCACTGGAGCTGAGAGCTTTATTCAAGGTTGCCCACCTTCTGCTAGAGATATTTTGGATTTTTTGGCAAGAGAATATAGCATCAAATTGTAAGCAATAATACAGAAAATTATGATTTTAAATGATACTTTATGATTAGTGAATAAAAATTAATATTTAACTTAGTACGTTGAAGGGGGAAACATTATGAAAAATGTTGGTCAAACCGATAAGGTGATCAGAATTATTTTAGGTATTGTTCTCCTGTCAATATTCTTCTTTGTAGAAGGGAATGCAAAATATTTTGGTATTTTAGGTATTATTCCACTCTACACGGGTTTAACAGGAAAATGTGCCCTGTACAAACTTTTTGGAATTAGCACCAAAAAGGATAATTAGTTAATTTATTATCCCTGAGACCCAGGGATAATTTATATAAATTTTTTTGAGATCAATTCGCAGTAAAAGAGTCGGATTTCATTAGAAAAAATTAAAAGATCATTATGATAACGATAATTCGCAGGAGGTATTTAGAAATGACAAAATTATTAGTCACATATTACAGTTCTTATGGACACATGTATGAGATGGCAAAAGTAGCTAGAAATGCTGCTGAGGAAGAAAATTATGACGTCAGGTTAAGAAAAATTCCTGAACTGGAAGCTGCTAGAAAAGCAATGTCTGGTCAGGATGCTTATGTAGTTGCTCAAAAAGCTCAGTCAGAAGTAGAAGAAGTTACTTTAGCTGATCTTGAATGGGCTGATGGTATTGTCTGGGGTGTTCCAACGAGATTTGGTAATATGCCAGCACAGATCAAGCAATTTATTGATACTGCCGGTGGTTTATGGGCAGAAGGAAAGCTGGAAGATAAGGCTACTGGAATTATGAGCAGTTCTAATACACTTCATGGTGGTCAGGAAAGCACAATTTTAAGTTCGATGATACCTCTCATCCATTTTGGAATGATTTTTGTGGGCTCAACTTATGGTCAGAATCCTGAATTAAGTGAAGATAAAATGCAGGGTGGATCACCATATGGGCCATCTACAGTTGCAGGATCTGATGGCAGTAAAGTACCAACAGAAGGTGACTTGAATATGGCTGGAAGACTGGCTAAGAGAGTAGCTAGAGTTGCTGAAGGAATTAAATCAACTAAGTAAGTATAAATTTTAAGTTTTAAAATGAAAGCAAAATTATTAATTAAGCAATCAACCTTATTCCAATATATTCTGAAAACCCTGGCTTTTAAAGCTGGGGTTTTTCTATGGGAATTTAATTCGACAGATGACTGTAAATTTAGTAAAATTAATGATAAAATATAAATTAGGATAAAAATAGGGGAAATAAATGCAACTAATATGAGGGAATGATCTGAATGTTGACAATTAAGGATATTGCCAAAAAGGCAGATGTTTCTGTAGCAACTGTCTCTAAGGTAATGAATGGTTATGATGATATTGGAGAAGTTACGAAAGCAAAAGTTTTGAAAATTATTAAGGAAAACAACTATCGACCAAATGCCAATGCCCAGTCTTTGCGAACTAATAAATCTTTTTTAGTAGGACTCTTTTTTAAAGATCATCAGGATAGCGGAGTAAAACATCCTTTCTTTAGAGGAATTATATCTGGTCTTGAAGAAAGACTGCTGGAAAACAATTATGATATGATTTTATTTTCTGCTAATTGGGAAGATCAATTTAGTTATTTAGAAAAATGTCAGTTTCGTAATGTTGATGGAGCCATTTTAATGGGGGTTCCCAAGGATGATCCCAAATTGCCGGAACTTTTAAATGCTAAAATACCATCAGTATTTATTGATCTTGATATTTCTGATGATAAAGCTTCCTATATTATTTCTGATAATGAAAAAGGTGCCAGAGAAGCTGTAAGACATCTGGCAGAACTCGGCCACCAAAAGATAGCAGTTATTGAAGGTGAGGAAATTACTATTCCAACCCAAAAACGTCTGGCTGGATATAAGTCTGAGATGAAAGCACAGAATTTAGAAATCAGAGATGAATGGATTATTCAAGGCCGTTTTAGTGTTGATGGTGGTGTTAAAGCAATGGAGGAAATTTTAAAATTAGATGATCGGCCAACAGCTATATTCTGCATGGGTGATGAAATAGCAGTTGGTGCAATGCAGACAATTAAAGAAGCAGGTTTAAAGGTCCCCGACGATTTTTCAATTGTCGGTTTTGATGATATAGAAATTAGCCAGTACTTAAATCCGGCGCTGACCACGATTCGTCAGCAAAAAGCAGAAATGGGTATTGAAGCGGCGAATATGGTTTTAAAAATGATTAATAAACCTGAAGAAAAAGTTGAAGCTGAAATAATTGATACTGAATTTGTATTAAGAAATTCGACTAAAAAATTATAAAATTTATCTAAAATATATTTTTAAATATATATTTGTTAAAGACAGCTTTCTTAATTGAGAGCTGTTTTTTTATATTTAAAATAATTTTCTGAAATTACTTGACAAACAGAAGTCAACTTTGTATAATGTAATTGTGAAATAAGTTTTATATATATGAAAAAAGTTTCAATGAGGTGATGACTATAGCTAATTCAACAAAAAAGAGAGAGACTACTTTAGACCGAGCAATTAAAGTTCTTGAATACCTGGCAGATTCCCAGGACGAAAAAAACATGTCAGATATCGCTAAAGATTTAAAAATACCAAATGGTACAGCTTATAATATTTTAAAGACTCTTGAAAATAACCAGCTGATTGAAAGAGATCAGTCTTCTAAAAGGTATACTCTTGGCTTTAAATTATTTCAGTTAGGAAACAAGGTAGATTATATCAGAGAACTGAGAAATATTTCAATGCCTTATATGAGAGAATTAACTGCTGAAACAGGAGAAACATCTCAGTTGGGAATTATTTCTGAAGAAAATTTATATTTTTTAGAAATTATAGAGGCTCCAAAAAATAAAAAAACTAGAGGGACTGTAGGTTTAAGTTTGCCATTACACGCCCCAGCCGCAGGTAAGATTTTGCTTGCTTTTCAACCAGAAGAAAAAAGAAATGAATTACTGCAGAAAATAGATTTAAAGGCTTTTAATACCAATACTATTACTGATTCTGAGCAATTAAAAAAAGAATTAGAAGAAATCAGAAAAAAAGGATATGCAGTTGATAGAGAAGAAGTTTTTAGAGGGACTACCTGTTTAGCAATGCCGATTTATAATGCAGAAAAAGAAGTTGTAGCTGCCTTAGGAATAACGGGAGATACAGAAAGAATTAAAAAGAATAAGAAAAAAAATTTAGATGCTATTCATCATGAATCTTTAAATATTTCTTTTAAGTTAGGATACCAGCTAAATTAAAAAAAATATTTTTTTTAGCAAACTAACTGAAAACTTATTCATATATATGAAAATACTTTATTTTACTTTAAGTTTTCTGAATCTTGTTTTTAAATTTAATTTTGTTTTTATTCCAAATTCTAAGTTTTATAATTATTTAGCTGAGGGGGGATAGAAAATTTTGTTGGGCTGTTTTAAACAAAAAAGGAGGAGAAAATGAAAAATTATAAAATTATTTCTATCTTAGTTATGATCCTATTAGTTAGTCTTATTTTAAGCGGAAGTGTTTTTGCGGCAGATTATGTGATGAAAATTGGACACAGTCAATCAGTTAAAACTCCAAGACATAAGGCCTGTGTATATTTTAAATCTATAGTTGAAAGAGAAACTGATGGAAGAGTTGAAGTGAAAATATATCCTTCAAATCAATTAGGAACAGAAGCAGA
Organism: Bacillota bacterium; assembly: GCA_051746665.1. Taxonomy (GTDB): domain Bacteria; phylum Bacillota; class Halanaerobiia; order Halanaerobiales; family Halanaerobiaceae; genus Halanaerobium. The sequence continues at coordinate 5,351 of JBNJFG010000065.1, read as the reverse complement.
AATGCTCGAAAGTGTAAAAATGGGTGCAATTCAAGCAACATTAGGTGGCCAATTTGAAGCAGCTTCACCAAAACTTCTGATTTATACAATGCCATTTTTATTTGAAGATATAAGTGCGGTTCATGATATAATCCGGGGACCAATTGGTGATAAAATTGCTGCTGCAGCAGAAGCTAATGACATAAAGATTTTAGCAACTGGTGTTGCCGGTGGACTTAGAAATTTCAGCAACAATGAAAGAGCTATAGAAACTCCAGCTGACATGGATGGCTTAAAAATGAGAACTCCTCCTATTGATAGTATCATTAAAACTATAGAAGCTATTGGAGGAAACCCTGTTTCAGTACCATATGCTGAACTATATATGGCTTTAAAAACCGGAGTTGCGGATGGACAAGAAAATCCATTTACAAATATGGTAGATAAAAAATTATATGAAGTACAAAAATACTTAACAATTGTAAATTATCAATTCCATCCTAGTCCATTATATACAAGTTTAGATTGGTATAATTCCTTAGATTCTGAGCTGCAGGTAACTTTAGAAAAATGTGCAGATAAAATGATGATTTATAATGATGAATTAAATCGTGAAGGCACCGAAGATTCTTTTGCAGTGCTCAAGAAAGAAATGGAAGTTAATTACTTAACTGAAGAGCAAAGACAGATGTTTATTGATCAATCACAGGCAGTATATGATTATTATATCGAACAGGGTTTCTTTAGTCAGGCAGAAATAGATGAGATAAGAGAAGCAGCATCTAATTAAAAATTAAGGGGCTGGTTAAAAGCTGGCCCTTTCTTAAGAAGGTGAGTAGATGGATAAAATTATTGATATTCTTGATTTTATATTAATGAAAGTCTTGGCTGCAGTTATAATATTAATTGCTTTAATGGTTATCATTTCAGTTTCTTTAAGATATTTATTTGGTATTTCTTATGTTTGGTTTCAGGAATTAATAGTCTTAATGTTTATTTTCACCACTTTTTTCGGCTCAGTTGCTGCATTTAAACGGGATGAACATTTAGCTATAGATATTTTTTATAGAAAATTTCCTCCTAAAATTAAAAATTTTGTTAATATTATTTTCGACATTTTAATTGTTTATTTAAACTGGCAGATTATTAATGTCAGTATCAAATGGATTAAGAAAGTCGGAAATGTTGTTAATCCGGGAATGAGAATACCAATGAGTTATTTTTATGCAATTTTACCTATTAGTTCGTTTTTGTTACTTATTTATTTATTCGGAGATATTATACAAAAAATAAAAGACATTCGACTTCAGGAGTGAATTAAATGGCAGTTACAGCACTGATTTTATCATTATTTATATTTATTTTACTTGGGCTTCCTATAAGTTTTTCACTTGGCCTTTCAAGTATGGCTTACTTTATTTTGAACCCTGATTTTTTAATTATGATGCCTCAAAGAATTTGGGCAGGGGCAAATAGTTCAGTTATGGTAGCACTCCCCTTATTTTGTATGGCAGGAATGTTAATGAATTTAAGTGGTATAACCCGAAAAATTATTGATTTTTGTTCTTATCTTGTTAAACCATTTAAAGGTGGTCTTGGAGAAGTTAATGTAATTGCCAGCATGATTTTTGGTGGTATATCAGGATCGTCAGTCTCTGATACATCAGCCTTAGGATCAGTATTGATACCAGAAATGGAAAATAGAGGCTACAGTAAAGCATTTGCAACTGGAGTTACTGTTGGATCTTCAACTGTAGGAATGATTATTCCGCCAAGTATTCCCATGATAATTTATTCAACTATATCTAATGAGTCAGTTGGTGCTTTATTTTTAGCTGGTTTAATTCCAGGACTTTTAATTGGTACTACCCAGTTATTTTTAGTTCATATAATATCTCGTCGAAATAATTATCCAATTGAAGAAGGTAAATTTGAAATAAAAGAGATGCTGAAAAGATCAGTTGATGGAATATTATCTATTTCGATGCCGGTATTTATTGTGCTATCTGTATCATTAGGAGTAGCTACTGCAACAGAATCTGCAGGGGTGGCAGTATTATATGCAGTAATTATAGGCTTTTTAGTTTATAAAAAACTGAAGTTAAATCAATTTGCTGAGGTTGCAAAAGAAACACTTTTAACTTCAAGTACAATTATGGTGATTATTGCATTTGCCTATATTTTTATCTGGATTTTGGCTTTTGAAAGAATACCAGATAATATTGGAAACTTCATTTTATCATTGAATATCAGTTATTTTTGGATTCTAGTATTTTTAGATATTTTAATTTTATTAGTTGGAATGTTTATCGATGTCAGTCCAGCTCTCTTACTTCTAGGACCAATATTAGTTCCAGTAATGGAGACCTTAGGCATGGACTTATTACAGCTGGGAGCAATTTTAATAGTTGGTCTTGGAATTGGACTTGCTACTCCTCCCATTGGGATGTGCTTAAATGCGGCAGCTAAACTTTCTGATATGTCAATAATGGAAATCGCTAAAGAAACTCTGCCGTTTTTGGCCTGTAATGTTTTAGTTTTAATTCTTGTTACGTTTTTCCCACAAGTTTCATTGTGGATACCATCTATGTTCTTTTAACTATTAAGTTAATAGTTAATAAAAATATCTTTAAACTGACTAGATTAGATTATTATTTATCAATTAGAAAGGGATGAAATTTATTATGGAAATTAGAAATGGCGTACATCCAGAAGACGCAAAACATTATACAACTGAAAAATTAAGAAAAGAATTCTTAGTTCAAGGTCTTTTTCAAAAAGATGAAGTGAAATTGGTTTACAGTCACATAGATCGAATTATTACTGGAGGAATAAAACCTGTTAGTAAAGAATTGAAGTTAGAAGCTGGCAAAGAAATTGGAGCAGAATATTTTCTGGCCAGAAGAGAAATGGGAGTAATTAATATTGGTGGAGCTGGAACTATTGAAGTTGATGGCGAAAAATATGATCTTAATTCAAGAGATGGAATTTATGTTGGAATGGGAAACGAAGAGATTGTTTTCAGCAGTGCAGATTCAAAAAAACCAGCTAAGTTTTATTTAAATAGCGCTCCAGCCCATAAAAAATACCCTAATAAAAAAATAAATATTAAGGATGCAAAGCCACAAGAAGCTGGTGCTGAAGAAAATTCAAATAAAAGAACTATCTATAAATACTTACACCCAGATGTGCTTGATACCTGTCAGCTATTAATGGGAATGACACTTTTAGAACCGCAAAATGTTTGGAATACTATGCCCTGTCACACACATGACCGCAGAATGGAAGTTTATTTTTACTTTGATATTGAAGATGATAATGTTGTCTGGCATTTAACAGGAGAACCAGATGAAACCAGACATTTAGTAGTCAGAAATGAAGAAGCAGTAATAAGTCCCAGTTATTCAATCCATTCAGGTGTAGGCACAGGTAATTATACATTTATTTGGGGTATGGTTGGAGAAAATCAAACATTCTCTGATATGGATCATATACCAATGGCAGATTTAAAATAAAGATATAAACTATTTTGTGTTGATTAATATTTATAATCATTTACACTTAATAATTTTAAAAGTTTAAGGGAGAGATAATATGGATTTATTTAATTTAAAAAATAAAGTAGCTATTGTTACTGGCTGTTCTAGTCTGCAGGGAATTGGCTATGCAATTGCTGAAGGACTGGCAGAAGCAGGAGCTGATATAGCTGGAGTAGCCCGCAGTGATTTAGGTGAGGTAAAAGAAGCTATTGAAAGTAAAACAGGGCGAAAATTTTTAGAAATTAATGCAGATTTAATGAAAGAAGATAATTTAGATAAAATAGTTGAAGAAACACTGGCTGAATATGGTAAAATAGATATACTGGTTAATAATGCAGGCATGATTCGACGCAACCCCATTTTGGATTTTACAGTTGAAGATTGGGATTCTGTTATGACAGTTAATTTAAGAAGTTTATTTTTACTAACTCAAAAAGTGGCTAATTATTTTGTGGATAATAATGTTCAGGGTAAGGTAATTAATACAGCTTCGATGCTCTCTTATCAGGGAGGTAAGTTTGTCCCATCTTATACAGCGAGTAAGCATGCTGTAGCTGGAATTACTAAGTCTTTCTGTAATGAATTAGCTGCAAAAGGGATAAATGTTAATGCAATTGCACCTGGTTATATTGCTACAAATAACACTGCTCCACTTAGAAAAGATAAAGAAAGAAGTTCAGCTATTTTAAGCAGAATACCTGCCGGGCGCTGGGGTCAAAATGATGATCTAAAAGGTGCAGCTATTTTCTTAGCTGCAGAGGCCTCTGATTATATGCATGGCGCTTTGATTCCTGTTGATGGGGGATGGCTGGCAAGTTAGACTAAATAAAGATAAATATTTTCTATAAAGGAGGAGGATTTTAATATCTTCTTCCTTTTTGTGTTATAATTAAAATAAATTTGGGAAAATAAATAATAAAATTAGGAGATTTAAAATGAATAAAATAAAGGGTATTTCACCAGCTTTAATGACACCTTTTAAAGAAAATGGTGAGCTTGATTTTGAATTTTTAATTGAGCATCTCGATTTTTTAATTGAAAGTGGAGTTGATTCATTGTATATATTGGGCACAGCTGCAGAAGTGTTTTTAATGGACTTAGACGAAAGAAAGGCAGTGGCAGAAGCTGTAGTTGAACATGCTGCTGGCAGAATTCCAGTTTTTATGCAGGTTGGAGATTTAAAAATAGATAACGCTTACCAGATGATCGACTTTGCTAAAAATCTTAATATTTCTGGACTGGGAGCAGTGACACCGTATTACTATCAATTTTCTCAGCCGCAGATGATCGAATATTATAAAAAACTAGCAGTAAAGGCAGCTCCGGAATTGAATTTGTATCTATATAATTTGCCATCCTATACGACTAATGATCTGCTGCCGGATTCAGTGGCAGAACTGAGTCAGATAAAAAATATCATTGGAATCAAAAATAGTATGGCTGATCTTGAGCGCCTATATACTTTAATTGATCAGAGTACAGATGATTTTGCAATAATAATGGGTAATGATTTACTGGCTTATCCAGCTTTATTATATGGAGCCAGAGGAGTTGTGTCCGGTCATGCTAATGTTTTTCCAGAAATCTTTGTTAAGCTTTATCAGGCAGTTAAAAGAGGGGATTTAGCAACAGCGAAAAAAATGCAGCAAGCAGTAACTCTAATTGGCAGGGTTTTAAAAGGTGGCAGCAACTTAGCTTATTATAAGCAGGCCCTTCAGTTTAGAGGTTTTAAGCCGGTTTACAGCCGTGAGCCTATAGGAAGACTAAAGAAAGAAGAAATTGAAATATTGAAAAATGATATGCAGATGATAGAGGAAAGATATCTATAATATT
>JBNJFG010000064.1:0-11345 GCA_051746665.1 Bacillota bacterium | reverse complement strand
AAATTAGAGAGGAGAGACTTAATATGCAGAAGTATCAGTGCACAGTATGTATGTACATTTATGATCCAGAAGAAGGAGATCCTGTTGGAGGAATTGAAGCAGGAACATCTTTTGAAGATCTTCCAGATGATTGGACCTGCCCTGAATGTGGTGTAGGTAAAGATATGTTCGAACCATATGATGGCTAATATTAATAATATTTAAATATTTTTTTTAAAAGCTGGGGGCTTGTCCCCAGTTTTTATTTTACATTCAAATTTAATTATAGTATAATTACTTCGAATAAGAAATAAGGTGGGACAAAACAATGAATTTAAAGAAAAAAAACCTAACACCAGCTCAATATTTAGTGAGCGGCTATTTTGTAGTTATTATGCTCGGATCACTACTTTTAATGCTGCCAGCTGCAACAACTGACGGCCAGGGTCTGGGGGCTGTAGATGCTGTTTTCACTTCTACATCAGCTACCTGTGTAACTGGTCTGATTGTAGTAAATACAAAAGAAGCCTTTACTATTTTTGGTTCAACTGTAATTATGCTTTTAATCCAGATTGGTGGACTCGGAATTATGTCGATGTCTACTTTGTTTGCTTTTATAGTTGGTAAAAAAATAAGTTTAAAAGAAAGACTAATTATTCAGGAAGATTTAAATCAGTACCAGATCTCTGGAATGGTTAGATTAGTTCAATACCTTTTAGGTTTTACCTTTGCTATTGAGGGAACAGCAGCAGCAATCTTATTTTTGCGCTTCAGTCAGGATTATCCCTTTTGGCGCTCTATTTATTTATCTATTTTCCATGCTGTTTCTGCCTTTAATAATGCTGGATTTGATCTTTTTGGAAATAGTTTAGAAGGTTTTACTGGAGATATTACAGTTAACTTTGTTATTATGGCGCTAATTATTTTAGGTGGTATAGGCTTTGGAGTAATGATGGAAGCCTATAATAGAATAAAATTTAAAAAGACCACTTTACAGACTAAAATTGTAGTAGTCATGACCTTAGCTTTATTAGTTTTTGGATTTTTTGTATTTTTTATTTTAGAATATAATAATACTTTAGCCGGTTTACCGTTATTAGATAAAACCTTAGGAGCAATGTTTTTATCAGTTACTCCTCGTACTGCTGGTTTTAATACAGTTCCAACTGGTGCTTTAAAACAGTCATCATTATTTTTAATTATTGTTTTAATGTTCATTGGAGCTTCACCTGGCTCAACTGGTGGCGGTATTAAAACAACTACCTTTGGAGTTATCTTAGTTACTATGAAAAATATGATAACTGGTAAAGAGGATATGGAAATATATAACCGCAGATTTGAAAAACAGATCGTATATAAAGCCTTTACAATTACTATGCTGGCAGCGGGATTAGTTATTTTAGTTACAACTTTATTATTAATAATCGAAGATGTTCAGTTTATAGATGCTCTATTTGAAACAGTTTCAGCTTTTGGTACTGTTGGATTATCAACAGGTATTACTGGAACACTTTCAGATATAAGTAGAGTTTTAATAACTATTACAATGTTTGCTGGTAGAGTTGGTCCTTTAACTCTGGCAGTTGCAATTGGTGAAAAACAGCGTAAAGGAACTTATCATTATCCAACTGAAAAAATTATGGTAGGATAACTAAATAACGGTTTATTTGACAGGAGGAAATTTAGATGAAACAGTTTGTTGTAATTGGATTAGGTCGTTTTGGTTCAAGTGTTGCTACAACTTTAGCTGATAATGGTTATGATGTACTGGCAATTGACCAAAATGAAGAAAGAGTACAGTCAATTTCTAATCAAGTTACTCATGCAGTTGAAGCTGATGCTACTGATGAAGAAGCTTTAAAAACTTTAGGTGTTCGGAATTTTGATGTTGCAGTAGTCAGTATAGGCGATAATGTTTCAGCAAATATATTATGTACATTAATTTTAAAAGAACTTGGAGTTCCTTATGTAATAGTTAAAGCTCCGGATACTTTACACGGTAAGGTTTTAACTAAAGTAGGAGCAGATAGAGTTGTTTATCCAGAAAGAGATATGGGAGCCAGAATTGCTCATAATCTCATTTCTTCGAATGTATTAGATTATATAGAATTTGCACCAGAATATGGTGTAATAGAAATTATTGCTACAGATAAAATGATCGGTAAAACTTTAAAAGAACTTGAGTTTAGATCTAAATTTAATGTTAATGTAATGGCAATAAAAAGAGGAGATAATTTAAATGTTTCTCCAGGTGCCGGTGATAAAGTTTTAGAAGGCGATAGACTTGTAGTCATGGGGAAAAATGAAAGTTTAGATTCCCTGAAAGAATATGATGGAAGTGTATGATTTTAGCTTAATTTAGGAGTGGAATAATGAGTGATAATAAATATTATATGGTAATAACTTACGGCTGTCAGATGAATGAACATGATTCTGAAAGACTTGCCGGTATGCTGGAAGAAATGGGTTATCAGCATACAGAAAAATATGAAAATGCAGATATTATTTTGTTAAATACCTGTATTATTCGAGAAAATGCTGAACTTAAAGTTTATGGTAAATTAGGTGAACTAAAAAGATATAAAAGGGAAAATCCAGATTTAATTATTGGTATTGGTGGCTGTATGATGCAGCAGGATGCACCAGTTGATGAAGTTTATAAAAAATATCGTCATGTTGATCTTATTTTTGGTACCCACAATATTCATCATTTACCTGATTTAATTAAAAAAATTGAAGAAACAAGAGATAGAGTTGTTGAAGTTTGGGATGAGGAAGAAGGTCTAATTCCTGACCTGCCTTCTCAGCGAGAATCAGAACATTCAGCCTGGATTTCAATTATTCAGGGTTGTGATAACTTCTGTACTTACTGTATAGTACCTTATGTAAGAGGTAGAGAACGCAGCCGTTCCATAGCTTCTATTGTCACCGAAGCAGAAAGATTAGCAGAAGATGGAGTTAAAGAAATTACTCTTTTAGGTCAAAATGTCAATTCGTTTGGTAATGATTTGGATAAGGAAGTTACTTTTCCAAAATTACTAGTTGAATTAAATAAGATAGAAAAACTTAAAAGAATTCGTTTTATGACCTCACATCCGCGAGATTTTTCTGATGATCTTTTAGATAAGATAAAAAACTTAGATAAAGTGGCCAATCACATTCATCTACCGGTACAATCCGGAAGTAATAAAGTACTAAAGGAAATGAATCGTGGTTATACCCGCGAATACTATATTAATCGTGTTAAAAATATTCAGGAAGAGATTCCTAATGCTTCAGTATCAACAGACTTTATAGTTGGTTTCCCAGGTGAAAGTGAAGAGGATTTTGAAAAGACTATCGAGCTGGTTAAAGAATTGAAATTTGATATGGCTTATACATTTATCTATTCTCCCCGCAGTGGAACACCGGCAGCACGAAGGGATGATCAAATAGATGATGAAGTAAAAAAAGAGCGTTTAAACCGTTTAATGGAACTACAAAATAAAATTAGCTATGATAAAAACCAAAAACTAATTGGAACTACTCAAGAAATATTAGTAACAGGTCCCAGCAATAATGATCCCAATGTATATGAAGGCAGAACTTCAACAAATAAGATCTGTTTTATAGATAAAAGAGAGGATTTAGTAGGAGAATTGGTAAAAATTAAGGTAGAATCTGCTAAAAGCTGGACCTTAGAAGGAAAAATAGTAAAATAATTAGCTGCCTGTACAAAAAATTGTTTGTACCAGGTACAAGAAAAACATTTCACATAGTTAAAAATGTCTGATTTGTATTTAAACCTGGAGGATAATTTAATAGATCTTTCAGGTTTTATCTTATTTATTTAAGTTTTATAGAGATTATTTTTTATATTTGGAGGGATTAATTTGGCAGAGTTAACACCAATGATGCAGCAGTATCATGATTTAAAAAATAAATATCAGGATGCAATGTTATTTTTTCGTCTCGGTGATTTTTACGAAATGTTTGGCGATGATGCTAAAAAAGCAGCAAAAATATTGGATATTGCTCTAACAGCCCGCAATAAGGGTGGGGGCGAAAAAATACCGATGGCAGGAGTACCTTATCATTCTGCAGCTTCATATATCGAAAAATTAATAAAAAGTGGTATTAAAGTAGCAATCTGTGAGCAGTTGGAAGATCCATCAGATAGCAGTGGAATTGTAGAAAGAGATGTTATTCGCGTTGTAACTCCTGGGACTGTAATTGAAAATGAAATACTATCAGAAAATGAAAATAACTACCTGGCTGCAGCTTTTAAATTTGGCGATTATTATGGATTTTCATATACTGACATATCAACCGGAGAATTTTACTTAACAGAATTTTCTGCAGCAGATAAAAATAAACTAAAGGATGAAATTAATAGAATTTCTCCTCGAGAAATACTTTTAGATGAAAAAACTGCAGCTTCTAAAGTAATTAAAGAACTGCATAATCAATATAATTTTACTTTAAATATTTTAGATGATAAAAAGTTTGATCGTCTCTATCAGGGCTTATTAGATCATTTTAATTTAAAATCACTCGAAGGTTTTGGCTGTGAAGAAATGAGAGCAGCAGTTTATGCAGCAGGACAGGTTTTATCTTATTTAGCTGAGACTCAGAAAAGAACAATTAATCAAATAACAACTTTAAAAGCTTATCATTTAGAAGACTATATGGTTTTAGATTCAGCAAGCCGCAGAAATTTAGAATTAACTTCAACTATTAGAGATAATCAGCGTTCTGGTTCTCTGCTTTCAATAGTAGATCAAACTGTAACTTCTATGGGTGGAAGAGAAATAAAAAAATGGATTAATCAGCCTCTAATCCAAAAAGATAATATAGTAAAAAGACATGCTGCTCTGGCAGAAATTATAGATAATTATATGACTTTAGAAAAATTAAGAGATGAACTTACAGAAATCTATGATTTAGAAAGAATAATGAGTAAAATAACCTATCAATCTGCTAATGCACGGGATCTGATTGCATTAAGAAATTCACTGGCTAAATTACCAGCAGTTAAAGAATTAATGGCTGAATTTGAAAGTGATTTACTATATGAGATGCAGCAGGATTTTGATCTTTTAGAAGATATTCATTCTTTAATCGATAATTCAATTAAAGAAGAACCACCTACCACTATTACTGAAGGTGGAATAATTAAAAAAGGATATGATTCTAAGCTGGATCAATTAAGAAACTTAGTCAGCAGCGGCAAAGATTGGATTTCGGCTCTCCAGAAAGAAGAAAGAGAAAAAACAGGTATTAATACTTTAAAAGTTGGATTCAATAAAGTTTTTGGTTATTATTTAGAAGTTACTAATTCTCACACTGATAAAGTTCCTGAACGTTATGAAAGAAAACAGACTTTAAGTAATAGTGAGCGTTATATTATCCCGGAATTAAAAGAAAAGGAATCTGAAGTTTTAGGTGCAGAAGAAAAAATGAATGACCTTGAATATAAATTATTTGTAAAAATCAGAGAAGAAATAGCAGCTGAAGTTGAAAGAATTAACAAAACAGCAGCTATCATAGCTAAAATAGATGTTTTATTATCATTTTCTTATTTAGCTATAGAAAATAATTATAATCGTCCTGAAATTAATGATGGAACTGAAATAACAATTAAAAATGGACGTCATCCAGTTGTAGAAAAAATGTTTTCTGAACAGTTTGTACCAAATGACTGTTACTTAAATCAAAGTGATCAGCGTTTTATTATCATTACTGGTCCTAATATGTCCGGTAAATCAACTTATATGCGTCAGGTTGCTTTAATAGTATTAATGGCTCAAATAGGGTCTTATGTACCTGCAGAAGCAGCAGTTATTGGTTTAACAGATAGAATTTTTACCAGAGTAGGAGCCAGTGATGATCTTACTACTGGTCAGAGTACTTTTATGGTTGAGATGAATGAGGTAGCAAATATTGTTAACAATAGTACCGAAAAAAGTCTAATTATTTTAGATGAAGTTGGAAGAGGTACAAGCACCTATGATGGAGTCTCTATTGCCTGGTCTGTCAGTGAATACCTCAACAATCCAGAGCGTATTGGTGCACGCACATTATTTGCAACACACTACCATGAATTAACCAGACTGGAAGATGAGTATCAGGGTATAAAAAATTATAATGTATTGGTTAAAGAAGATAGTGATGGGGTACACTTTTTACACCGTATTGTTGAAGGTAGAGCTAATGATAGTTATGGAATAGAAGTTGCCCGTCTGGCAGGATTGCCGGAAGAAATTATAATTAGTGCTCAAAAAATATTAGAGCGTCTTGAAAAAAATAATAAGATGCCAGTCCGTAAATTAGAAAGAACTGTGACAGATGATAAACACCAGCAGCTGCCCTTATTTAATCCAGAACAAAGTCCAATTTTAAAAAAATTAGATGAGCAGGATATTTTAGAGATGACTCCAATGGATGCAATGAACTTTTTGTATAAATTAAAAAAGGATCTAAAAGAAGAGGAGAATTAAAATGGGTGTTATAAAACAGCTTCCTCAAAATGTTGCTAATCAGATTTCAGCAGGAGAGGTTATAGAAAGACCGGCCTCAATAGTTAAAGAATTAATTGAAAACTCCATTGATGCTGGAGCAAAAAATATTGAAATAAAAATTGAAGATGGTGGAAGAGATTTAATTAAAGTTAAAGATGATGGTCATGGTATCTTAGCTGATGATATAGAATCAGCTTTTAATCGCTATGCCACGAGTAAAATTGAAGATATAGATGATCTTTATTCTCTTTACAGCCTTGGCTTTAGAGGTGAAGCTTTAGCTAGTATTGCTTCTGTAGCTGAAATAGAGATGATCAGCCGTCATCAAGATAGTGATCAAGCAGTTAAAATTAAATTAAAAGGTGGAGAAATTTTAGATAAAAAACCGGTTGGTTCAACAATAGGAACAGAAATTATTGTTAGAGATTTATTCTATAATACTCCTGCCCGTTATAAATATTTAAAAACAACAACAACTGAGTTTTCTCATATTAGTAAAATAGTTAGTGCCGAGGCAACTGCAAACAGCAGTTTAAGTTTTAAACTATACCATGATGATCGTCAGATTTTATCAACACCGGGTAATGGTAAACTCAAAGATACTATTTATGCCGTATATGGCAGTGAAATAGCTGAGAACCTGATTCCAATTGATATAGAGGATAGATATATCAAACTAAGTGGCTATCTCTGCAGACCGGAATTAACCCGCTCCAGCAGGAGCCATGAGCTCTTTTTTGTAAATGGTAGACCAATCTTTAATAATTTAACAGCTAAAGCGGTAGAAACTGCCTATAATAAATTAATTGATCCTCACAGACGACCTATTGTTTTTCTTTTTATTAAAGTAAATCCAATTTTAGTAGATGTAAATGTACATCCGGCAAAACGTGAAGTTAAGTTTTCACGCAGTCAGATTATCTTTGATGTTATAAAAAAGGCAGTCCGAAACACTCTTAAAGAAAGTGATCCAACTACCAGGATTAAACTAAATCAAAGTCAAAATCAAGCTAAAGAAGATAATCAGAATAATGAAGATTTAGAAAGAGATCAGTTATTTAAAGGTGAACAAAAAGCTAAATCTAATAAAAACACAGAAAAAAACACAGGAAAAAATTATCATAAATCAAATTCTAAGCGGTATGAAAAAAGAGACTATCAAAAAAATATTAATTATGGCAGTACAACTGATACTAATAAAAATTATAGTTCTGCTCAAAAGAATTTAAATCAAAATCAAAATAAAGATTTTAAGCAGCTAATAAAAGAAAATGAGCAGCAGGAATATTCACTGGAAAATGTAGAGGCTGAAGAAAGTTATTTCAAATTTTTAGGCCAGATTTTTAACAGCTATTTATTAATAGAAACTGATCAGGGTTTAAAAATTGTTGATCAGCACAATGCACAGGAAAGAATCTTATATGAAAGATTTTATGCTGAATATAATAAAAAAGATAAAGCTTCTCAATCACTGCTTTTACCAGTAAAGATAGAACTTTCAGCAGAGGAAAGAGAAATTGTAAGGCAGTATGAATCTGAAATTAAAGAAATTGGTATTGATTTTAGTGATTTTGGTAATAATACTATTTTAATTCAGGAAGTTCCTGTTTTACTGAAAAATATGTCAACTAAAAATATCATTGAAGAGCTGATAGCAGAACTAACAGAGGCCGGCAAAACAAAGTCTGCAGCTGAAGTACAAAAAAGTATGCTAGAATACTTAGCCTGCAGATCATCTATTAAGGCGGGACAGCCTCTTACAAAAAAAGAAAGTATTCAGCTGATTAAAGATTTATATAAAACTGAGAATCCATATCGCTGTCCCCACAGCAGGCCAGTTATGATTAATATCAGCCGTGAAGAAATAGAAAAAGGACTTGGTAGAAAATGAGAGATCTAGTTGTTTTAACAGGAGCGACAGCAGTAGGAAAAACTGAATTATCACTTGATTTAGCAGCAGAAATTAATGCTGAAATAATTTCAGCTGATTCAATGCAGATTTATCAAGAGATGGATATCGGTACTGCTAAAGCTTCTAAGTCAGAAAGAAATGAAATTAAACATCATTTAATTGATTTTTTAAGTCCTGAAGCAGATTATTCTGTATCTCAATTTCAGGATGACTGTGATCAGGTTATTTCTAAAATAAAAGCAAAAGACAAAATCCCTTTTTTAGTCGGCGGGACTCATCTTTATTTAAGAGCTGTTTTAGAGGGTTTTATGCTGCCTGAGATAGAACCAGATTATAAACTGCGTCATAAACTAGAAAAATTAGCTGAAGCTCAGGGAACAGAAGCAGTACATCAAATTCTTGCTGAAAAAGATTCTATTACAGCAGAAAAACTGCATCCCAATGATCTGCGTAGAGTTATTAGAGCTATAGAAATTTATGAGCAGACTGGGAAGACAAAAAGCTATTTTAAAAAACAACAGGAGCAGCGAGCTCCTCGTTATTCTGCTTATAAATTTGCTTTAATCAGAAGCAGAGATAATTTATACGAGAGAATAAATAAAAGAGTTGATTTGATGATGGAAGCAGGGCTTTTAAAAGAAGTAAAATTTCTTTTAGAAAAATATGAGAAATTAAGTGATACTGCTCATCAGGCTCTAGGATATAAAGAATTAATATCACATCTTAAAGGTGATATTAGTTTAGAAGAAGCAGTTTATGAAATTAAAAAAAGAAGCAGGCATTTTGCTAAAAGACAGTTAACCTGGCTGAGAAAAGAAGATGATTTAATTGTTTTTAATATAGAAAAAGAAACTAAAGATGACATTTTAAATACTATGCATAAATTAATAAAAGGAGAAAAAAATTATGAGCAAGAATACAGGCAGCGAAAAGAAATTGATTTCTAATGGAGAAGAATTTGACCGTTTATTAGAGAAAAAAGAAGCTTTTTTTGTCTTGTTTTCTAATGATAGTTGTGGTTACTGTCAGATAGCAGAAAATAATATAAATCAGGTTATTGACTCTTTTCCAGAATTAGAACTTTATCAGCTGAAATTAAGTGATGCACCTGAAATTTTTGAGCGCTATGGAATCAATTCTGTTCCAGTTTCTAAGGTCTTCAAAAACGGAGAGGCAGTTTATACTGGTTTTGGAGTTCGTTCACCTAATGATATATATTATCAGTTAAAATCATATTTTGATGGTGGAAATTCATATTTTCAAGAATTAGATGAAGAAAATAATTAATAATCTATTATTTAACTTATCTTTGCAGGAATTTTCAAAATAATATTGAATTTATAATATAGAGCTTTTAAAAATACAAAAGGGGGCTGCAGAGATGAATAATAATAATATTAATTATCAGGATCATATTTTGAAACATGTTCATGAGAAGAATATTGAGGTCATTGTTTATTTTGTGAATGGTTATCAATTGAAAGGTAAGATTACAGCTTATGATAACTTTACAGTCATTTTGAGAAGTGATGAGAGAGACCAGATGATTTATAAACATGCCATTTCTACTATTGCTCCAGTTGAAAAGACTAGTGATCTTCTTGATTTAGAATAATAATTTAAAATTTTTTAAATTAAGATTATCTTAATTTGAAGACAAAGAAAGTTGGTTTATTTTGAAGAATACGTTCTTGATTTTAATAGTAATTAGCATAGTGTTAATAACATTTTCTTTAAATACAGCAGCTGAGTCAAAATATAACTGGGAAGAACTAATAAAGACAACAAACGATCAGCTGCAGCAAAATAAAAGTGATATTTTTTTAAATTATACAATGGCAGTAGCCTATGCTAATATTGGAGATATAAAGAATGCATATAATATTATAGATGTTTTCGGCAGCAGTGTGAGTCGAGAAGAATTTAACGCTGCTGTTTCTCCATATTTAGCAGACTGGGAAAACTACAGGGATCATGATAATTTATTGCTTTTAAATTATGCTGCTTTTAAAGAAGTAATAAATAAAGATTATCAAGAAGCTGTATCTTTATTTGAATATATTTTTAAAATTGATTCCAAAAATCTATGGTCTTTAAATCATGCAGCTGCAGCTTTAGTTGAGATAAAAAAATATGATAAGGCAATAGATTATGCAAACCAGGCCCTATCTATGCAGGAAAATGAATATTCACATTTAATTAAAGGTTATGCTTTTTATGAAAATGGTAATTATGTTAGAGCAATATTTGAAGCTGCAAGTGCCAGAAAACTATTTAAAGCTTTAGCAGACGAAGAATATCAGGATTTTATAGAATAAATATTATATGATTATAACTGGGAGGAATCTGA
This sequence comes from Bacillota bacterium, assembly GCA_051746665.1. Classification (GTDB taxonomy): domain Bacteria; phylum Bacillota; class Halanaerobiia; order Halanaerobiales; family Halanaerobiaceae; genus Halanaerobium. Next base: position 604 of record JBNJFG010000064.1, on the reverse strand, counting down.
TGTTATTTGATCAGGATGGTAATTTTAAAATACAGCAGTTATTTTCTTATCCTAATGATAATTATGAAAATTTAAAAGAAAAAGCTTTAAAATGCAGCCGCTGTCAGCTTCGTGAAGAAGCAAATGGTGTTGTAATGGGAGAAGGAAATCTTAACAATAAAATCATGTTAATTGGAGAGGGACCTGGAGCTAATGAAGATCGTTTAGGCCGTCCATTTGTTGGTCGAGCTGGTAAACTGATGGATAAAATATTAGCTTCTGTTAATTTAAAAAGAGAGGATCTCTATATTACAAATGTAATAAAGTGTCGTCCTCCAGGAAATAGAGTGCCCCGCAAAAATGAATTTGAGGCTTGTGTTTCAATTTTACGAGCAGAGATTGAATTAATTCAACCCAAAGTTATTGTCACTCTGGGGTCTACAGCTACCAAATATTTAATTAATCCAGAAGAATCCATTACTAATGTTAGAGGGAAATGGTTTCAAAGAGGAGATATTTTTATACTACCTACATTTCATCCTGCCTATTTATTGCGAAATGAGAATATGAAGAGATATAGCTGGCATGATTTTAAATTAATAAAAAAAGCCGCTGATCGAATAAA